>JAAUPN010000214.1 GCA_012033105.1 Coleofasciculaceae cyanobacterium RL_1_1 | reverse complement strand
GAAAAGTGCGACTTCTCAGATGTATTTATTCAGATGTATTGAATCGTTCCTATAGCAAAAAAGATTTGCTTAGGACGTATCAAAAAAGCTGAGAGCACTGAGCGGAGTCGTTGGCGTAGCCTTTGCGAAGCAAATAGTGCGGTTTTCAACTTAGACGAGAGTGTCCTAATCTAATCGGCTTCTGCTATATGCAGAGCATGGACACGATCGCAATTTGAGGGCATTGGTATTACCAAGGACTACCAATAATCGTAAAACTCGCCCAGAAAAATGGATGCTCAAACGTAATCGTGGCATCATCAATCACCAAACCTTGCTCTAAAAAACTCGCGGGTAACGGAATTTGAGCATTGGATAGCACGAGGTTATTTGCCGCAATGCGCACCTCTCCCCGCAAAAGCTGAAGCTGGGCTTGACGCAGGGCGGCGGCTTTGGTCGTCGTCTGACCCAGATGACGATATAGCTCGCTCATCAACGCGGATGTACCCAGATCGCTGACATTCCAGAGGCTCGCGATCGCCGATTTAACCCCAGCCTGCAACGCCAACCCCGCAAACCCTAGCTCGGCCTCATCATCTCCCATCGCGGTTTGACAAGCACTCAACACCAACAAATCCAATGCCGGGAAATCCCACGGCAGTTCGTTCATTTGGCTGAGGGGAAATGCGGTTTCCCAAAATTGAATGAAGGATTGCTGAGGCTCGCCAGGGTTAAACAGAGCGTGGGTGGCAAGATGAATGATCTTAAAGGTTTCATCGTTGAGCCGTGATTTGAGCTGATCGACGGTGAATTCGGCATTTAACAGGCTGGGTTCGGGTGCGGTTTTCACCGTGCGGGGGCGGTGATAATCCGAGCCGGGGATGGTGCGCTCGATCGTAAAAGCCGATCGAATATTTTCCAGCTCGAACGGAACCGCCGGTAGCGGTGCAAGCGTCTCGAATTCAGATGCGCCCATCGTCAAAATGTTCGCCCCCGTAAGGGATTCATAGTCGATCGAGATCAGGTTAAACGCTGGAATGCGGGTGAGATCGTAGTCTTCGATGAGAAACTGCTCGCCATCGTAGAGCGCCGCGATCGGCAAGCCTCGGAGACCATTGCCCAAACAAATCAGCAAGCTATCAATCCCCTGAGCTTCGAGATACTCAGCCTCAAATGTGCCAATGATCCACTCGTGTAGCTGCTGCGCGGCGGCAAAGTCCGACGGACGCGGTCGAGCCACCTCGAAAAAAAAACGCCGCGAGACTTGACGCAGGAGATCTTCCGGAACGTTGTAGAGATCGCGGATGATCGGCGTCCCTTCGCCGGTTAACAGAACGAGGTGCAGATGGTCGCTGCGTGGTATCACCCAGAGGACGGCGGGCTTGGTTGCGGTTTCTTCCCCAAGATCGCGCAAAATTTGGGCAATATCGTCCACATCACGATTCACCGTCGCCAAATCGCGTCCAAAATGGGTCTCGAACTCGCCTTCTAGCCCAGCTTCCATCATTTGGATTGGCTCGGTTTGGCTTTGGGTTTGGCTTTGGGCGGCGGGGGCGATCGCGTCGAGTGGAAAGATGGAGGCAGTGGTGATGAGCAACCCGATCGCGATCGGGCGAATAGCCGAAAGATGGGTCAAAAGAACAGGTCGTTTTGTCGTATTCAAGGAATTTGAGAATTTGGAAGATAAACGGAAAAATCTTTGAGTAAAACGACGCATTGTCGATACTTAAAACTAAGGTTTGATGTGATTTTGGCCGCAAAGTAAGTAGTCCAAGCTAAAAAATGACGGTTTGCTGGAAGCCGGAGGGTCAATGAGCACTGAGCGTAGTCGAAGTGCGATCTTACGCTGAAGCACGATTTATTTTCTTGGTCTACTTATACAAGTTATTTTCGTATTATTTTTGCGTTAATTTACTCGGACTTCTGACTTTATGGTAGGCGATCTCAACCGCTCATTTGGCTGAAGGAATTGAGCTAAATTTAATACTCGTATTCGTTATAGACAAAGCATTTGTCCCAAAAGGATTCACGTGTGATCAACTACGCTGCGTCCACTCAATTAGATGTCTCGAATCTCAAGGCATTGCGTCAGAACCTCATCCTCTTTCGGCCAATCATCTCTACATACAGCAAAACCAAGCTTCAGCTCTCTTTTGCCTGAATATAGTCAATTCAATTGTTTTCGGAACAATCTGAGAGCGTTGAGCGGAGCCGTTGGCGTAGCCTTCGCACAGCGAAGAACGCGGTTTACCAGCAAGTAAAGCGGAGTCAATCGGTCTTGCTTTTTCTTGAACTGACGATAATCATGCCAATTTCACCCCCATGAAGTGCGCAAAGTTCGCCAAGTTTTGCTGAACTTCGCGCACTACTTTATTCAAGCTAGATCTCCCGAGAGGCCTCCTTCTCGTTTAACTCCTCGCTACACTAAAAAGCGCAACAAGCAGCGCAATCGCCCAGCCCCACGCCATGACTCGCAGCATCAGCCCATACCCCGACACCTATCCCGCTCAATACTGGCACTGGCAAGCCTCAGATGACACCACCCATCGCATCCACTACGTCCACGCGGGAACTCCGCACGCCGATCGTCCGGCGTTGCTCCTCGTCCACGGCTTCGGTGCATCCACCGACCACTGGCGCAAAAACATCGACACGCTGAAACAGGAGTTTGATGTGTGGGCGATCGATCTGCTGGGGTTCGGGCGATCGGCGAAACCGGATATCCCGTATAGCGGCGACCTCTGGCGCGATCAGCTCCAGGCATTCATCACCGACGTGATTCGCCAACCGACGGCGATCGCCGGAAACTCCCTCGGCGGTTATGCGGCACTCAATACCGCTGCGACCTACCCCGAGATGGTTGCGGGTGTTGTCCTGCTGAATAGCGCAGGGCCGTTTAATGATGGTAGCAATCTCAAAAATCGTCAGCCTAGCCCGGTACAGCGTCTGGTGAAATGGTTTGCGCTTCAGGACTGGGTGGCGTATCTGATTTTTCAAAATACGCGCCGTAAGACGGTGATTCGTAAGACCCTGGAGAAGGTGTATCTGGATAAAACGGCGGTAACCGATCGGCTGGTGGATGAGATTTTTCGTCCGTCGGGTGATCCGGGGGCGGCGCAGGTGTTTGCGTCGGTGTTCAAGACGCCGCGCGGTGCGACGGTGGATGAATTACTCGCCCAGTTGGTGTGCCCGTTGATGACGATCTGGGGCGAAGGTGATCCGTGGATGAAAACGCGCGATCGAGGGGCAAAATTTCGTGAGTTTTACCCCAGTGTGACGGAGCATTACATCGAGGCGGGGCATTGTCCCCATGATGAAGTGCCGGAGGTGGTGAATCGGTTGATTTACGATTGGGCGTTGGGGTTGGCGGTGACGAGCGCGATCGCCTAGGTGGGATGACGCCGATCCAATCACACCCATCTGATTATGCTGATCGGATCACACCGATCGAATTGCACCGAACACGTGCATATTCATAATCGCGCTGGCAGTCCTGATCCTGCCCGCCATCAAGATTTGCAGCCACAATCACCTCGATCGTCCGACAATAAGTTAGTTCATGCCCGCACCTCATTGCCCCGCTTTGCGCAACTCTGATGAGCGATCGACGCCGCCCCGACCGTTATTCCGACGATTCCGACACGTCCAGCAGCGATGATGCTGCCCCCGATCGCTATCGCCAAAACGATTACGACAAATTTGGCGACAAATTTGGCGATGAATTTGGTGAAGTTGACGACGGCTACCGCGATCGCCCGCCGAACCTGAGTACCCGAGCCCCTCGCGTTCCCCGTTGGCGTCGCGGCTGTGCGTTGGCGATCGACTTTTTGATCGCCGGTTTTCTGCGCCCTCCTAAGCAACGACAACGGCTTCGGTCAGTTCATCACCTTTAACTTCGGCTGGCTGGCAATTCGGGCGATCGTCGTCTCATCCAACTACGGCCAAAGCCCCGGTCGCTGGCTGTTTGACATGCGCGTGATCGATGCTCGCTACCAACGGACGCCGCTGCTCGGTGAACTACTCAAGCGGGAGGCGATCGCGGGCAGCGGCGCATTTTTGGCCTTCGTGGGACTCAGCGCCCTCGGCTCACAAAATGCCTTTTATTTACTCTTCCTCGTTCCCCTCGCCTTCGATGTTGGCCTCGCATGGTTAGAACCGAGCGATCCGTCCGCCTTTCACGATCGCCTCGCCGGAACCGCCGTCGTCGCCACCCGTCGCGGCTACTCCCTTGACCTGAAGGTGAAAAAGTGGGTTGCGCTGGGGATGGCTAATGTGAAAAGATAGGCGATCGTGTCTGAAATTTTAAGCAGTTAGAGGAAACGACTCCCATGGCTAAGAAGGGCGTACGCATTACGATCACTCTCGAATGCACCGAGTGCCGTACCAATACCAACAAGCGCTCCAACGGCGTTTCGCGTTATACCACCAAGAAAAACCGTCGTAACACCACGGGTCGCATGGAGCTGAAAAAATACTGCCCCCACTGCAACGCCCATACGATTCACAAAGAAACGAAGTAGAGCCGATCGCCACAGGTTCTTTCAGGATCGCCGCGTCTCACCCGATCACGTCTTGATCTCCCATCGTTGGTCGTCGAGCCTGCGTCCTCTTCCTTGGCCTGCGTTTATCTGACTTGCTTCTTGCAAGCGTTAAATTTTCGGGATTGTGCATCTGCGGGCATTCACTGCACTAACCGTTGTTGCGATCTCCATCGATCTCAGACCGATCGCCGAAAAGCTGCGCTTAACGCTATACCATCACGGTTCAATCGTCGATCTCCTGTGAGCTTCTCTCCGTAGCGATCGGGGCGATCAGCTCTGACCCGTTCCGTCTTTGTTCCGCTTTCATTGTTCATTCATTACCGATCTACTGAGGATCTAAATCTATGGCTGGCTTTTACCGTCGTCGTCTTTCACCAATTAAACCGGGTGATCCGATCGACTACAAAGATGTCGATCTGCTCCGTAAATTCATCACCGAGCGCGGCAAAATTCTGCCCCGTCGCATCACCGGCCTAACCTCGAAGCAACAACGCGACCTCACCAGCGCCATCAAACGCGCCCGTCTGCTCGCTCTGCTGCCGTTCTTGAACAAAGAAGGCTAAGACGGGTTCTACGGTTTCAACGTGCGGCTCTACCAGGGTGTTGAACCGGTTTGGCACAACATTGGTAGCGCAAGCTTCTAGCTTGCAAGCCAGAAACTTGCGCTACGTGAACAAACCAGTAACACAGCCGTTGAAACCACACACCATCACTGATGATGGGTCGTCCGCTGGGGTGTATTGTTGCGAGTGTTCTCATCAAACTCGACGATCGACCCACTGCGGACGGCTTGTGTCGTCATTGGATCATCGTTGGATCGTCGTTGGATGTAGTTAAGTCTTGTCGTTAAGTATTAAAGTGGCTCCCATGCGGCGATCGTGTCGTCGCGCACGGTCGTGAACCCCCATAAAATCGGTGGAAAAAGGAAGGCTTATTGAATTTCGACTGCACGGTGAGCGCACGCTTGCCGTCCTCGATCGTCCAGAGGGTAAGAAAAACTGGGTGGCGATCGATGCAGGTGGTCAGGCACGCATCCTGGCTCCGAAGCAGGTGACCTACGAGGTGACAGCAACGGAGGCGTTTAAACCCACGGATATTGAGCGGTTTTTGGCTGAGGTTGAGTCCTATCTCGATCCGTCTGGCCTTGAGGTCGCCTGGGAGCTGCTATCGGAGGATAGCGAGGCCACCAATCCCGAGGAGTTGGCTTTCTTGCTCTTTAGTGAGCAAACGCCTGCCCAGTGCTATGCCGCCCATTGTCTACTTTCTGACGACAAGCTGTATTTCAAGCAAAAGGGCGATCGGTATGAACCGCGTCCGGCCAGTCAGGTGGAGGATCTCAAGCATCAGCTTGACGCGGCGTCTCAGCGCGATCGCGAGCGTCAAGGGTTCATCGATCGAGTCCAGCAGGTGTTAGCTGGGGAAACGATCGAGTGGGAGGCGAGCGATCGCAGTCGCATTGAAATGATCGAACGCTTGGCCGCGTTTGGGGACGAATGCCCGAACCGTGCCGCCGCGATCGAACTGCTCGAAAGTCTGGGACGCCCACCCCAGGTCAAAGCTGCATTTCAACTACTGGTCGAGCTGAAGATTTGGAGCGAACACGAAAATCTCCACCTACGGCGTACGCAACTTCCGACCTACTTTTCGACCAAGGTGCTTGATGTGTCGCATCACTGTTTGCAAGATCCGCCGCCTGATACGGAAACCAATCGTCTGGACTTGACCCACCTCAAGGTGTTCACGATCGACGATGCCAGCACCACGGAAATTGACGATGGCCTGAGCCTGGAATACTGCGAAGACGGACGCGAACGCCTCTGGATTCACATCGCTGACCCAACGCGCTGGATGACTCCCGGCGATCCCCTCGATCTTGAAGCTCGCCGCCGCTGTACGACGGTGTATCTGCCGACGGGTATGGTTCCCATGTTGCCGGAGGAACTGGCGACGGGACCGATGAGTTTGAATCAGGGGCAAATTTGCTGCGCTCTGAGCTTTTGTGTCGAACTCACGGCGGAGGGGGCGATCGATACCTTCAGCATTCATCCCAGTTTCGTGAAGCCGACCTATCGACTGACCTACGATGACGTCGATGAGATGCTTCACCTCCAGCTCACCAACGAGCCGGAAATCGAAGCGCTAGCCAATTACGCCAAACTGCGGCACACCTGGCGGCAGTCCCAAGGGGCGATTTCGATTCACATGCCGGAAACGACGGTCAAAGTGCGGGGCGATGAGGTGGATATTCAAATCATTGACGATAGCCGATCGCGCCAGCTCGTCGGCTGAAATGATGATCCTCACCGGAGAAGTCGCCGCGACCTATGCCGCGAAACACAGCATCCCGGTTCCCTTTCGCGGTCAGCCCCAACCGGAACTACCGCCCGAAGAG
>JAAUPN010000041.1 GCA_012033105.1 Coleofasciculaceae cyanobacterium RL_1_1 | reverse complement strand
CGGTCGCCCGCAACTTTGCCCTGAATCTGTATCGTTCGGATGGCTTTCAAAACATGGCGCAGGCGGAGCGATACTGCAAGTATGGCCTGGAGACATTACAGCGCCTCTTTAGAATGAAATAGCCCTGGGATAAGATCTGAACTAAATGTTTTAGGTAGCCCGATGAATGATTCCCTTCATTACATAAATTTGCGCTGACTATCGGTGACAATCAAAACTTTAGTTCCTGCAATAAATCTTTAGATATAATGAGCATTATTTACATTGGTGATCGTGAGACTGGCAAAACGTCATTAGCGCTCGAACTCGCTAACCCAAGCTCTCAAAATGTCCATGTTCTCTATCCCCCTTACAGTCAATTAAAAGCACTGTTATATCGCGATGATCTCGGGCGAACTCAGTCCACCGACGCTAACTTAGCGACGTACGATCGCAATATTGAAGTCGAAGTAACCTTACCCGCAGGCAGCAAAAAAATTCATACCACTTGGATCGATACACCGGGTGAAATTTGGCGATCGAGTTGGCAGAAAACCAATCCTGAATTATGGAACACCTTTCTAGAAGCGGCTCGCAATAGTGAAGGAGTTTTATTAATTGTTCCTCCCTATCGAGAAATTATTCGCCCAGATGATCGCATTGACTTAGATGACTTTGTGACCCAGCAACAATGGATTCATCGCTTCGATCGCTGGGTTGACTTTTTTCAACACGACTGTCCTAGGATTAAGCATATTGCTCTATGTTTGAATAAAGCTGATTTGATCTGCGGCGTCGATCTCAAGCAAGAAGCTCAACAATTAGCCTACCATCCCTATAACGCACGTAAAAACTGGATGCAACGCCATGATTATGTCTTCAAGCGTTTCTTTCAGCCCGTACGATCGCAGCTCGCTCAACTCAATCAACGTGCTTCAGGTTTAGCCGTTAAATGCTTTATCACGAGTATTCAAAACCGTGAGTTACTCGAACTTCCCTGGATTTATTTGGGAACATACCTTCAGCATGAGTCTTGATCACTTAACCATTTGATCACTGGCCTAACTTTGCATAGTCAGACGATCGAATGAACGACTAAGTAGCCCAAGCTAAAAAATGAGGGTTTGCTTGAAGCCAGAGGGTCAATGAGCACTGAGCGTAGTCGAAGTGCGATCTTACGCTGAAGCACGATTTATTTTCTTGGTCTACTTAGACATCAAGCCTCGGTTAATTTTCACTGAATTCAGCTCACTCCTATTCATTCAGGAATTACTCCCCAATGGGAAATATTTGCATCATAGGCCCCCGTGCCTCCGGAAAAACTACCTATCTCGCAGGACTCAGCTACTTTAATGACTACGCAGGCTCACGCAGTTCCTATAAAGTTCAGCCATTAAATGATGATGCCTGTCAATTGGTTGAAATGGCTGAAAACACCATTTTGCAAGGTTCTTCTATTGCTCCTACGCGCTTAGGCGATCGTATCCATACCGTTGATGACTTGCCTTACTACTCCTTTCAAATTGAAATTCGTAAAGGCTTATTTAAGCCGCCCAATATTTTACAGTTAAATGTTCGGGATTATCCTGGTGAAGTCTTCGAGAAAATTCTTCAGACAAACCATGAAGACACAATTTATACAGAGTTTATCGATGAATGTTTAATGGCTGACGTTGAAGGCTGCTTGCTGCTGTTCACCGAATGGGAAAGTAGCAAAGACGCCTTCTATAGTAAATTACTGAGCCGCTTTATCGCCATGATGGACGAGCGCGATCGGCTGAAAAACTATCGTCTGGCGGTGGCGATGAGCAAATGTGAGCGCGGAGAAATCTGGCCCGGACGCCTTGATCCCGAAACAGATTTATTCGGCGTCTACCTCAAAAAAACTCTCAAAACCCTAAAAGGAAAGCTACCACCTCAAAACCTACGCTTTTTTGCCATGTCTACATTTGGTGTCCTGGGTCGCTACGATCCCCGCCCGAACCGGATCGACGATTATGGCAGTGGCGGACGGGCTTCGGTCTTACGCGACTCACCCCGCTGGAACCCCTACAACCTCATCGAACCCCTGGATTGGTTACACCGATCTTAATATTGTTCGAGAAAATTGGTGGCCATTCTCCTGATAACTTTTTTGACGAGTTCGTCTACCATTCTTTTCTCAATACTTTTCCCCGATCTGAGCCTGGAATAATTTTAAGTGTCTGAACCACTTACACTCTAGAAATTATGTTTATTCGTCGCCTCAAAAATCAGTTACAGGATACAACTGATGAGTCAGTTTTACGTATTATCGGCGATCGGGGATCGGGGAAAACGGCCTATCTTGCTTCCCTGGCTTACTGGCCGAATGCCAGCTCCGAAAGTCCAGTTCAGAGCATCACGCCAATGGATGAAGATGGTCAAGAGCTGATCACAAAAGCTCGCGACATTCTAGAACAAGGATTAGAACTCGAACCTACAGACCTCGATGCTAACATTGACAGCGTGAAAGATTATGCCCTCAGCATCACGCTCAAAAAGCATTTTTCGGGCTGGCTTGGGTCAGAGAAATTAATGCAACTTAATATTAGTTGTAAAGATTATGCCGGAGAGTTTTTCTCCGATCTTCTGCAAAAAAGTGGTGATGCACGACTCGAAGACTATCTTGATGATTGTTGTTTATCCTCGGGGTTGCTGTTTTTGATTGATGGGACGAGCCATCGTCAGGATCGTAACTATGCTCTGGGAATGGAAAAGCTGTTAGTGGAACTAGACCGCACTGATTTGGATGTAAAACAGCGGCGAATTGGTGTGGTCTTAAGCAAGTGTGAGCAGCCAGAGCTTTGGGTGAAGCGGCATCAACCCGATCGGCTAGCCCAAGCACGTTTTCCACTGCTCTCCGCACAGTTAAACAAATGGTCAAAGTTGGGGGGAGGTTCTGTGGCTTATTTCACAGCTTCCGCGTTTGGCATTTTAGGAAATCAGTACCCAACGCCGAACGCAACGCGAGTTCGCCGATCGCAAGCTGGAACTGCTTCTGTAATTAAGAATCCGGCTCGTTGGCGACCGTTTGGTCTGGTATCACCAATCTATTGGCTATGTACCGGAAAGCGTCACCCTGAGCTTGATCGTGACTAGTTATATTGAGTCTTTTTATACTTTTGTGAAATCTCTTTTAAGGTGATTACAGAAGATTTCTAAGACTTCTATTGATCCCTTATTTAATTCATGATTCAAGCGGTGATAAATACTCTAATTAATGCTTCAATCAGTCCGTTAATTCCCCACACGATCGTCTAATCATGAATGCAATTGTTGATATTTACGAATTTAGTACCGGAATTGAGATTAAGCGCACAGCTCGGGGTTGGGAGTCGGGCGGTTTTACCGGGGACTATATGAATCGAACGATCGACCCTATTCCGAAGGCTGCGATCGATGCGATTACCAATCGTGAGTTTGCCCTCGCGGAGGGGGCGACTTTGACGAACCCGGCGATCGTGGGCCGTGAGGTAACGGGCTACGGCGAAACCTGGTCGATGCTTGCGGTGGTGACGCGTGGTCTGGACGATCGAGGGCGCGGCGTGTCGTTATACCGTTACTTTTTGTGTCGCGGCGGGGGGCATCTGGAGGCAATCTTGCGCTGGATGGGTTCATCGGTGCGAGTGTTTGATCCGTTTGAGGATCGTGTTATGGGTCGATCGCATCGGGTGGAATTTTCGCCGCGCCCTGTGCCGCTCAAGCCGGAGTTCGAGGCGTTGTTATTAATGATGCCGCCCATTATTATTTCGGCGACGGAGGTATGTACCCCGTTGGTTTTAGATCGAATCACCCAGGAGATCGCGGGGTCGGATGCTCGATCGTGGGCGTATCAGGTGGCGGCGTTGGAGCGTCCGGAGTATTTTCAGGTGATTTATCCGGCGAGTGCGTCGGCGGAGGCGGTTTTTCGCCAGGTGTTGACGAGTCGTCCGGCGGCGGCGCTTGTTGCTGGGGAGGGGGCGATCGTTTCGGCGTTGAAGGCGTTGGTGAACGATCGCGTGAAGCCGGGAAATTTAGAGGTTCTAGAAAATGCCTGCGGTAATCCTCAGATCACGGAGGCGTTCTGGGCAAAGCTGTTTGATAAGCAGGGTGCGGGGAAAGCGATCGCGGAGGCAATTTATGGCAGTCGAAATGTGCGGCTGTTAACTCTGAAGGCGATTTTGATCCCTCGGTTTTTACCGACGTTGCTGGCGTGGCTGAAAAATTCTGGCCGATCGGATGAGCAGTATTCGGCTTCGTTGGTATTGCAATCCAAAATTCTCGATAGTTGTACGGATTTCTCTCGGGCTTGTCCAGGGCTTACAGTGATGCTGAAGCAGGGAATTGGCGGGTTGCTCAATTATTTGATCGATAAGCCACAGGTTTTAGCGGAGGCTCAGTTTTTGTTAACGGAACCGGGGGGGCTATGGTTTTATGTCTGGCGATCGTTGTCGGTTGAGTTGGAGCATGATTTGGCTGTGATGGGAGGTTATGTTTCTGGATCTCAAACTTCTGGTTTTCAGACGACGGGCTGTAAGGATATGGCGATATTTTTAGACAAGCTTAAGCCGTTTTGGATATCGTCTACAAGGCAAGATGCACGATTTTTGGTATTGGCGGAGCTGTTTGATGTGACACCTATGTCACAGTTGACGGCAATTTTTTATCAGTTTGCGGAGGGTTCGGTTCCCAAGTCTGTTTTTTTTCGGGTTGCGGGTGAGGGGCAGTATGCGAAGTTGTTTGGTTTGTATGTAAGACGACGAATGACTGCGGTTGATTATGTTCGTTTATTTTTGTTAGAACCAATTGATTTTGGAGGAATTGAAATGCCGAAAGCTATAGTCGGTCTGATTTTGTTAATTGCATTTACATCTGGTTTATTAGGTAGTTGGGGATTAAATGAGGTACTAACAAATAATTCAAGTAAAGACAATTTAAATGCAAAGACACAATCCAGCCCATCGCCAACACCAACTCCCACAACACAACCAACTCCCACAAGTCCTGATCCGACAGCACCTTCTATTTCACAAAAGCAATTAGAGCAAGCAGAAAGCTCATTGGAAGAAACAAAGAAAACTATTGGTAAAATCAAAACGTATTTAGAATCCGAACTTACATCAGATGAGCTAAGTGAAATAAATAAAAAATGGCGAGGCGACAGGTCCAAATACCCAAAGAATCCTGGCTACAACGAAGGATTTTATATAGCCTTGGAATCAATTCTCGAACTGAAAGACTTTTCTTATTCTGATTTTGATAATGATGGAGATGAAATAAGAAAGTTCTTAAATGCTGTCTATGAATATCAATTTAAAAATAATCTCGTCCCAGATGGTATTATCTCGCAAAAAGGAGAAACTCAGGAAAAATTTAAAAGTGCTATTAAGCAATATTTGTTAGACGACAAAGAAGAAAAACAGAAAAGAGGGGCTTGAATTCTTAGAGCTTCATTAGCTGTCTGAATTTCCCTAAGTGCTGAGTGTTATTCCTTAACTAAACTAGTCACTTCTTTCTTTATCGCCGCACTAAAATAACGACAACATGAGAACCTATCTGTACCTCCTCGCCGGACTAACCTCCGCCCTGATTGGCTGGAACATTGGACAAATTTTCCTCACCGACCTCCGTTGGCTCACCGCCACACCCGAAATCGTCCTCTTTCCCTGCATCGCCATCTCCCTCGCGATCGGTAGCGTCGCCAACGAAATCTTCCTCAGTAACCCCACCCGCCCCAAACTTAGCCTGCGAATACTGAGGATTCCCCTCATGATTGCCCTCGCGATCGGCCTGCTCGCCGGACTCATCGCCGGGATCATCTCCCAAATCCTCTTCGCTCCAATGCTCCGCGTCCCCACCCCCATCGTCCGCATCTTCGGCTGGCTGATCGTCGGTGCAGCAGTCGGCCTTGCCGAAGGACTCAGTTGGCGGTGGCATAGCCTCGAAGCCGGAAACCCCCAACGCTTTCGCCAACGACTCATCCTCAGCATCATTGCCACCGCGATCGCCAGCCTCACCGCCGCCCTCAGCTTCGAGCTAATCCGCCTCATCGGAAATTTCCCCAACGCCCTCAAAAACTACGAAGACCCCCTCGGCTTCACGATCCTGGGACTGTGCCTCGGAGCCGCCTTTCGCATCACCAACAGTTCCCCCAGCTATCTGCCCGCCCTGCGAGCCGGAGCCGGATTTGAATATCGCGGCGAAGAATACGAACCGATCAATCAACAACTCAACCCCAATCGCACCGTCAAACTCGACGACCCCGACGCACTACCCTGCATTGATCGCAGCGTCCTCAAATTCGTCAGCTACCGCTCCCAAGGTGACGACGACGAAGACACGATCGAAGAAGGCTTATCGATCGAACTACCCGTCGATCGCACCATTCAGATCGGTTCCGCCGCCGACGCCCATCTCCGCCTTCCCCACCTCCCCGCCCACGCCGCCGACCTAAAACTCAGCGGCAAAATCGCCACCCTGCTACCCGATAGCAAGTTTTACCGTACCCTCGCAATTAACGGCACAGTCCTCGGCTCACGTCGCAATGTCACCCTCAAACACAACTATGTCATCAGCTTCTACACGATCGATGAAAACGAACTCGAAACGCCGAAATACTATCGCCTCGTATTTTACAATCGCTTCCTTGATCCCTTGGCTTAGTCATCTTCTCGCCGCTTTTCTCAGCGCCTCCCCCGCCCTGAGCGAACCCACCGCCGAAATCATCGATCGGCCAAACATCAACGAAGATCAGGTGATCCTGCGCGTCAAAGTTACCGAAGACGGCGAACGTCCCGCCATGCAACTCCAGGAAGATCGGTTCAAAGTGTGGGTCGATGGCGAACCCCTGACCGACTTTGAGTGGAAAAACCCAGAGGAAACCGTACCGTCTCCAGCCTGGATCGTAGTTTTGATTGACTTCAGCGGTAGCATGGCTCAAAACGATAGCGGCGGGCAGCGAAAACTCGACGGCGCGATCGAGGCAACACGGCAGTTTCTCGAAGAAATTGGCGATCGGGGTGGTGATGTGAAAGTTGCCATTCTGCCTTTTGGTGAAGGGCTAGGAAATTGCCCCGGTGCAGAGGTGACCCAAGTGGCGATCGATCAGCGGTTTTTTCCAGCTAACGATGTCAAACAACAAAATCTTCTGGACTACCTCGCGAATCAAACCCCCTGCGCCTCAACCAATATTTACAGCCCTCTAGAAGAAGCGATTCGTTTAATGGGAAATCGGGACGACCGCAGATTTTACCCGTACGAAGAAAGTTCGGACACAGCTTCAGAACGTCCGAGTGAAAATTCTCTAAGTTCCAGCCAGCCCGCGCCCCGACTCTCCGTAATTTTACTGTCAGATGGATATCACAATAAACCCAACGAACCGAAGGATTTTGAAGCCTTACAAACCTTACTTCAGCGTCACGAAAACATAATCGTTCATACCCTAGGCTATGGTCTAACACCTGATGAGCTAGGCGCGAAGTATAATCTAGGCCATCCGGCTACCCGTCAGGATATTCAAACCAAGAAAGATCCGAATAATCCTGTTCCTGATGAGGAGTTTGTTGATGAGAAACGTTTGCAAGAAATTGCCTACGAAAGCCGAGGAATTGCCGAATTTTCGGCAGATACAGAAGCGGTCTCAGATGCGCTACAATTATTTTTAAATTCGTTGCTAGGAGAGTATGAAATTAGCTACGTCCAACCTGATGCGGATCGGGGATCAAAGCACCGCGTAAACTTAGAGGTTGTGGTGAATGAGACGAATGTTAAAACTGATGAAGCGTCGTATACGATCGCTGTGTTTGGCCGCTCACTACCGCGTGGAGTCCGCTTAATCATGAGTTTTACGGTGCTATTACTCTTGGGCTTGGGTGGGATTTTGCCATTTTGGAAATGGGGCGTTTGGCTTAAGCAAGAAGCTGAACAAGATTTCTAAGTTTGTCTTCGATGCTGTCTGGATATCTACTCAGTAGAGAGACCTAAAGTAAGGTCTAAAAATTATGATGAAAACCGATGCTAATTGGTTTAGGTTACTCGTTGTATTCGGTTCAATAGTTACGGGCTGTGGAGTCTCACCAGAGGTCACTAAGCCGACTGAAATCTCGTCGCACTCTTCTGGTTGCCCTACAACTCCACCACAGTCATCGATGCAAGATGTTGAATCGGTGGATCTTCAGTATCAACGTGTACGAAGTTCTGGGACAGCAAGTCAGTCTAATTCGACTGCTTATCAGTTTCAGGGGCGATCGGGTCAAGCATTTGAGTTTGCAATGCCGCCCGGTATATGTGCTTGGTTATATACGAAGGACAATACATTACTAGCTCGCAATCCGGAGCTAGATCTGGAAGTGTTGCCGCAGGATGGATCGTATTTATTACAAGTTTCGGCGGAGGAGAAACAGGTAGACTTTGAGTTGAAAATGGCGATCGAGCCGTTTGATCAATCTGATTATCCGATGGCGGAGTGCGGCGATCGGAAGCCGAATGATCCGGCAGTCTATCCGGTGAAGTTTTACCCGGTGAATATTCCCTATATGGGGGACAACTTAGCTCAAGCTCAGTCACTCTTTTGTCGTGATGCGTACAGAAAGCGAAGTGAGAGTAGGACTGGTTATACGGTTCAAGTTGCTTCGTTCCTCGATCGTGAGAAAGCGGTGGCTTTTTCACGGTTTTTAAGTTCGATATTTGATGCTGTCGTCATATCTGAACCGACAGTTTTAAAGGTTCCGTAAATTTGTTTTTGCTGTTTATTAGGTTTGTACCATGATGAAAGTTACTATGTTTTCCAAGTGCGGTGTGTATGGATTGATCGGCAGCCTGGTTATTCTGGCAAGTTGTAAAGGCTCACTCAATTCTGAAAATTCTGGAGTTGAAGCGACGACATCAACTCAGGTTGAAACTCAGGAATGTCCAGCAACACCAGGAGGAAGTTTAACTGACCCAACGTCGATTGATATCATGGGAAAGACGGTACAAAAATCAGGAAGTTTGCGATCAAAAGATAATATTGGCTTCACTTTTTCGGGTAAGCAGGGTCAAAAGCTAAATTACAGTTACAACGATGAAGTTTGTGTTTGGATTTTTGCGCCCGATAATAGTATTTTGTCGGGAACTGAGTTACCAACCGATGGAATCTACACGATTCATTTAACATCACTCAAAGGAACAACAAGCTTTGATATTGAAGTGGGTTTGTCTGAGTCTACGATCGCAGAGCAAGCTACGCCCGCTCCGGCGCAAGTCGTTGTTATTCAGCAGCCACCGACGCAGGTTAACTCACAACCCGTACAGCAAGTACAACCAGCTACTCAGCCCTATAGCCCACCTCAACCGGCTCCATCAACCGTTGATTTTACTCAAAATGAGGCTGTCGAATTAGTATCAAGCTGGCTAAGTCAAAAAGGTCGTGTCTTCTCTCATCCATTCGATCTATCTCCTGCTCAACAATACATTAGTACCAGTGGGCCACTTTATCATGACATATCGAAGCCAGATGGTTCAGTCGATTGGCTCCGAAAAAATAACGCTTACTATCAATATCGAGAGTCACGTATTACACAGGTTTCCTCTTACTATACCTCTGGCTCCATGCCTGAGTTAGCCGTTAGTATCTACGAAGATAAAACCTTAAATACCCCTAAAGGGGTTGACTCTACAGTGTCAGGTTCTAGCACTCAAACATTTGTATATTCCTTTGTCAAGGAAAATGGAACATGGAAAATTTTTGATTATCGAGAGGGTAATTAAATTGGAATCTCCTCAAACGCCACTTACGAAAGCTACCCAAAGTACCAAGTATAAACTTTTAGCTTTGAAATTTATACTTTTGTCAGCGGTTGCTATTCCTATAACTCTCTATGCATTGTCCAAAGTTTCTCTGAAGATTATGGAAGATTCTGCTACACCTCAAAATTCTACTGACTTTTTGTGTACGTCCAACACAAAAATCAATCTTGATAAGACACCTGAATTGATGAGTGGTGAATTGAATCTTTCTGAGTCACATTGTTTTAGTGTTTATGGTGAGGCTAACTCAACTCTATCAATTAATAGCGATATTCTAGCAACACTAGAGTATCCGAATTCTAGAACTGTAAAAATTAATGGTCGATACTCAGAGCTACTTACTCAGTCAGGTGAATATAAAGTTATTCTAACTTCTAAAAAAGAGAAGAATAATTATCAAATTCAGATTAAGGTTGAAGGCCAGTCATATCCAAAACTTTCCGAAAATTCAACTCCTAAAACTCAAAGTGAAGACTCAACTCGTGGATTTAATCTTATGTCTAATCCAGACAGATCAGGAACTAAAAAAGATGAAACTCCTTCAAGCCTCATAGCTTCAGGATTACGTCGGGTTTCTTACGACGAACCTCAAGAGCTATCCTATAATATTTTGCACCAACCTCCTTTCTACGGTGAAAGTTACCTTCAAAATATAGTTAATGATGCTCTTCGTCTCGTTGAAAGTAAAGGACTATCTACCCAAACATTGTCAATTAGTCTGGTTGATTTAAGCCTATCTTCTTGTTGTGCTTATGGAGGCTATCAAGATGCAATCTCTCGATTTCCAGCAAGTGTAGCAAAACTATTTTGGATCGTGGCTTACTATGCTCAAGAGAAGTCTGGAATTATCCGACCCGAGCAGGTCTCGTCGTCAGATTTATACAAGATGATTGGTGAATCTGATAATGAGCCTGCTAGCGATGTAGTTGATACAATTACACAAACGCAATCTTCAGGATTTTTATCAAACTCGGAATTGCAAAGTTGGTTATTTAAACGGCAGTGGATTAATCGATTTTTTGCAAACTCAGGTTATCAAGATATTAATGTGAGCCAAAAGAATTTCCCGATTCCCAAGTTAGGAATTACAGAACCTCAAGGGGCAGACTTGCAAATACGAGGAGAGGGTGGAAATTCAATTAGAAATCATGTTACGACCCATGATGTCGCTCGCCTGTTGTTTGAAATTGAAACAGGTCAGGCCATTTCTCCAGAATATAGTCAACGTATCAAAGGATTTATGAAAAGAAATTTAGATCCAGGCTATTGGAGAAATATAGAATACAATTCGGTCGAGGGATTCTTACCTGAATTTTTGCCTTCAAATGCTCAAGTATTCTCAAAAGTTGGCTGGTATTCAGGTAGCCGTCAAGATGCTGCAATCATTTACTCTCCAGACGGCCAAACACGCTATATCCTCGTGGTTTTTGGAGAAGATGAAAACTATGCGAAAGATTGGAAAATCTTCTCTGAAATCTCAAAGTTAGTCTACGATCGAATGTCAACTGCATATTAAATATGGTTGAATACACACTTCATTTAGCGATCGGAAACTCAGAGACAAACAATAGTATTACTCATACTCTTCAACTAACCCCCGACCTTGAAAATAATCCCGATCGCCTCTTCGATCTTCCCTTTAGTACCAAACTCCGCACGGTCTTACAACAAAAAAGCAACTGCGCCATCAACAACGCCCAACTCGATCGCATCATCACCACCTGGCGCGAAGACATTCGCGAAGGCTATCGTACAACCCGCCTGAGCCTAGATCTGCTTCCCCTCGAATTTGAAAACATTCACCAACTTCAAGACACCGGCGATCGCACCATCCCCCCCCTACTCTCCCCCAACCTTTCCGACATTGAACCCCAAGGCGGCGCACTTCCTCCCCTAATCTTTAGCTAAACCACCCCCACTACTATGCTCGACGTTACCATCACCCCACACCGTGAATTTCTCACCGCCGATCGAGCCGAACAAACCCTCTTTGTCATGCTGAAACTGCGACCAACCCGCGAAGTTTCTGCCAGCCGTCCCCCGATTACGTTTATCCCGATCGTTGATACCAGTGGCTCAATGTATGAGGAAACGAGCTGTGGGAAAACTAAACTCAACATCGTTATCGAAAGCCTCGAACAACTCGTTAAAACCCAACAAACTGACCCACGCGATCGCATCGCCATTATTCAGTTTGATGACACAGCCTCCGTCCTTCTCCCCCCAACCTCCACCCACGACACCCAAGCCATTCAACAGGCAATTAAACGCCTACGCGACTCCAGCGGCGGTACGCATCTTGCCAAAGGTATGAGAAAAGCCCTCGAACTACTCGAAAATTGCGAACTTAGTAGTCGCCGTATTCTTATTTTTACCGACGGTGAAACCTTCGACGAAATCGACTGTCGAGAACTATCCATCAAATTTGCGAAAGCCGGAATTCCAATCACGGCTCTCGGTGTCGGTGACTATAACGAAGACCTCTTAATTCAACTGAGCGATCGCACCGGCGGTCAGGTTCTAAACATCGTTGAAACGACTCAAAGTAATGGCACGGGTGATGTCCCGATCACCGAACTGCCCACCGTTATCTTTCAACAAATCCAACAATCCCAAGCCGAGGTCATCAATAATCTAAAACTGAGTCTTCAAACCGTTAAAGGCGTAACCCTACGACGCCTTTGCCGCGTTTACCCCGATCGCGTTGACTTTCCCCTCGACACGACACCTTACCCGATCGGCAGCGCCCTCGCCCACGACGACACCGTATTTATCTTGGAATTTAACGTTGATAGTCGAGCTGGTTCGCGGGTACGCATCGCCCAATTAGGACTCACCTATGACACGCCTGGACAACAACGACGCGGCGAGCTCCCGCCTCAAAATCTCATCGTTCAATTCGTCGCCGGACAAGATAGCGTCGCCCAAACTAACCCTGAAGTGATGGGATACGTTCAGCAGTGCAATATCACCAACCTAATCGATCGAGCTGCTGATATTGCAGAACAAGACCCCGATCGGGCTCAACAACTTCTCGAAACTGCTAAACGCATCACGGAAAAGATTGGTAATGACTCGATTCTCCAAGCGCTCAATCAAACGATTTCTGAAGTACGACACACCCGTAAAATTTCACCCGGCGCTCGTAAAACTATCAAAATGAGTGCTAAAGGTAAAACGGTTAAAATGAGCGGCTCTCCTGATGATCAATTATTTGAGGGGAATATTCGAGATTTGACCGGAGCTTAACGTAAAGAGTGTGAGTTTTATCTTTATTTAGAGTGAATCAGTGTGCTAAAGCGAACTAAAAGTTTTGATACTACTTCTGTTAGGTTTTATTCCTGGACTCGACTTACAAGAGTTTCATGAATAATCTTGAAATTTTCACGACTTTAGAACTTATATCTCTGAGGAATAATCATCATGTCCGTCACTTGCCCAGCCTGTCATTACGATGCAAATCCCGTTGGTACAGAGTTTTGTGAAGCCTGTGGTGCTGAACTCACAGCTCTCGTAATGCCCGCCAATCCAGCTAACGTTAACCCATCACTAAATCCCACTCCACCGATCGCCCCCACCTTCCCCGCAATCACGCCGATCGCCCCGCCCGCACCGATCGCCCCCAACCCCGAACCGGCCAAACTTGAAAGTGCCACCCCTGCTCGCCTCGTTGCCAAACAGGTCAATGCACCCCAATCCGAATACCCCTTGACCCAAATCGCACTAGTCGGAATTTTTGACGTTGATGGCGGACCGGTTGACATTGATCTCGAAAGCTTTCTAGGGGGTGAAACTGTCTCACGCCATCACGCTGAAGTGTACCCCGAAGGAGGATCTTGGTTCGTTAAGGATCTGGGATCAACCAATGGAGTATTTATTAAACCCAAGGGTCAAGCCCGTTTTGCTGCCAGAATTACCACTCCAACGGCTTTACATCCCGGTGATGAACTCGCCTTTGGTAAAGTTCAATTCATCTTTCAAATAGCATAAACCCAATCGCTGCACAGAATGTCAATCGCTACTTTCATTAAGTTTTAGATGTTGTGATTACAGACAATAGCTCGCTTCAATTGGGTTCTTATACTGCAACGATCGTACAATCATTGGGGTGCAGTCATGGTCGAATTCATCGATTTAAAGTTCGCCTCGATCGCCTTTCTTCGTCTCATGATCACTCCGACCATTCCACCGGTGTTGATCGTTCTAAATTGTCTAATCATATAGATCTACCGGATCAACCTGATTCAGAGAATTCAGGGAATTCAGGGAATTTACCATCCGAATGGGGTCTATTGCGTGTGGGATCGGCCACGGGTTTACTGCAACAGGAACTCCAACTCCGCACCATCCTGGGTGACTATGCCCTGATCGCACCACTCCTCGCCCACATCACCGTTCCAAACATCGCCGATCGCCTGCAAAACCCGTCCGAGAATCCAGACACCGCGATCGTGAATTTGGAGACGAACACGAGCATAGATGCGGACAGGGCGGCGGCGGAGTTTTATCCTGAAAACCCTGAAAACACACTACCGGATGCGACCCCTAACCCTGACGATCGCCCAAGCGAGTCCAATGATTATCTAGAGGAGGAGTTCTACCCCGAAGAACCCCTACCCGATGACACCGGCGATCGTCTTCTCTTGCTCACCGCGCTGCCCGATGAGTCCCAAACTCTCGCCCACTGGTTAAACACGCCGCATTCTCTGACGGATGTGTTAGCCACGATCGCCCAACTGTGCCAGGTTTTTTGCTATTTCCAGCAACAACACTGGTGTGCGATCGACCTTGATCCAGCAATGATCGAAGTGAGCCAACCCCTGCGTTACTTCGATTTAACGAGCGTTTACCCCGCTGGCATTCCCTTAACCTCCGGTCTCATGGGTGATTATATTGCCCCCGAATTTGCCGCCAATCCGACCCCTCAAAGCGCCCACAGCACCTACACTCTGGGCGCTTTGCTCCACCGCGCTCTTTACGGTGGGTCAAGCGATCCGTCAGCGGGCCTCGAATTTGACCAGATTGCGATCCCCTATCTCTCGCAACTGCTCGCACTCTGCCTCTCACCGATCGCCGAGGTGCGGTTCTCATTGTTACAGCTCCGCACCCTACTCATTGAAAACCGTAATCGCTTCGCCACACCCCGCGTTACCTGGGAAACTGCGAGCGCGTCAACCGTGGGACTATCGCGGCAACGGTTGCAAAATGAAGATAGTTACGGCCTTTGGCAGTCAGAGCGATCGGATACGTCAAGCCAAATTTTAGCTGCTGTCGCCGATGGTATGGGCGGCATGGCTGCGGGGGAAGTTGCCAGTCGGGTTGCCATTCAAACGGTGTTTGAGCAGTGGCAACGGTTTGATGATTTACCAACGGAACCGACGGAACCGACCGATCAGCGGCTTCGATCGGTCATGGAAGCCGCGAATACGGCAGTAACCCAAGCTGTACAAAATGGAGGAACAACCCTAAGCGTTGTGTTTGCAGAGGCGCAAACGTTGACGATCGCCCACGTCGGTGACAGCCGAATTTATCTCCTCAGGAATGCTGAAATTTATCAACTGAGTCAGGATCATTCCCTAGTGGCGCTCTTGGTTGCGAGTGGTCAAATTTCCGAACAAGACAGTCAGGATCATCCCGATCGTAACGTCTTAACGAAATCACTGGGTTCAAAAAAACAGCTTGCCAGTGGTTATATTCAAATCTCTGAACCGATTCACCTTCAGGATGGAGATATTATTCTCCTTTGTTCCGACGGCGTTTGGGATTGTCTGTCAGATGCTGATTTACTTAAACAGTTTCAGCCCGCCAATTCAAGCCTCAATTTAAAAGCTGCTGTTCAGGAAACGATCGCCACTGTTTTATATCAGGGTGCGCCAGATAATGCCACATTGCTTGCTCTACGCTGTGAGATTCGCTTACCAGATTTTATTCCGACTCATTTGGATTTAAGGTAGCGATCAAATCAGTTAAGCAAAAACATTTTATCTAACATGAGCAATACTTGTCCATCTTGTCTGTACCAAAACTTGCCCAGTGACTCTGAATGTAGCGCCTGCGGCACACCACTCACGTCATACTATTCAGCGAGTTCTTCCCCGCTCATTTCCCAGACTCAACTTCCCAACCAGTCCGTGGGCAACGCCTCGCCCAATGGAAATTCTCTCCCTCCGATCACATACTCGACACTCTCAAAACTTGAATTACAGCCAGGAATCCAGCTTCAAAATCAGACTTACCAAATTCTAAGGACGATCGGTAAAGGAGGGTTTGGCATTACCTATGAAGCCTTACATCGATCGAGCCAAGCCACAGTCGCAATCAAGGAACTTTGGCCAGAAAACGGTTGCCGTCAAGGTTCCTTCGTACTGTGGCCTGCTTCGATTTCCCCCATTAATCGACAGCAGCAACTCCAGGCTTTCCAGCGAGAAGCTGCCTATTTACAACAGTGTCAATCTCGCAACATTGCACAGGTTTATGATTGTTTTGAAGAGAATTCTACAGTTTATATGGTGATGGAGCTAGTTGATGGATTGACCTTAGAGCAGCTTCAAACCACATCTTCATCCCTATCCGAACCTAAACTTATTCACTACATTGAACAAATTGCGGAAGCACTTGACCTCATCCACCACATAGGTTTGCTCCACCGTGATATTAAACCCCAGAATATTATGATCGATCGCACCGATCGTGCGGTCTTAATTGACTTTGGGACAGCGCGGGAATTCATGGTAGGACAAACAGCGGATATGACGGTGTATTTAACCCACGGATATGCACCATTAGAGCAATATTCCAGTACTGCGAAACGTTTCCCTGCCAGTGATATTTACGCCTTATGTGCATCAATGTACGAGTTACTAACGGGGCAAACTCCCAGTGATGCCCCTGACCGTGGAACTGCAATAGCCAACGGTGAACCCGATCCACTGATTCCACCGCGATCGTTAAACCCTCAAATCAGCAATCACCTAGCATGGGTGCTGATGATGGGGTTACGTTTTCGGATTGAAGAACGAATTCAAACGGCTCGTGATTTGATTGAAGCACTGCATGGAAACCTCGTTTCACCTCTGCATCAAAAAGCGAGACATTTTGTGCGTCAAGGTCATTTAGAAGACGCGATTGATGCCTATGAAATAGCCGTGAAACGTGAGCCGGACTACGCGGAACAAGCGATCGAACTGGCTCTCGTGTTACTCCATCTTGATCGTCGTGAAGCTTCCCCACGTACAAACTGGCTTGATCGGGCTGATACTCTGGCTCGTAGTTTTCTGAATACATCAGATGGCCGAGTCCACGGGATCTGTGGTTTTGTGAGTTGTCACCGCCACCAGTGGCATGAGGCCATTCAAGAGTTACAGCAAGGACTCCAGCTCAGTCCGAATGCTGCGTGGATGTGGGCGAATTTAGCCTGGGCTTCGGGAAAAATTGGCGATTGGAGAGCTGCCGAGCAGAGTTGTCAGCAGGCATTATCCCTTAGTCCTGGTGATACATTTGCCCTCGGTCTTAAAGCCTGGATTGCTTTTCAGCAACAGCAGTGGAAGGTGGTCATCCAGGCCGGTAGTCAGGCAATTTTTAGAGCAAAAAGCATTGCGAATATAGCAGAGATCGCATCGTCTGGATTTTATGCCTGGGTGTATCCTCTCACGATCGCGGCACTGGAGAACGCGACTCAAGAGCTTAGTCCAGATGTACAACGACGGGTTGACGATTTTGTGCAACAGTGCCCCGATAGTGCGATCGCCTGGGGTTGGAAAGCCCAGTATGAGTACCGCCGCGAACATCTAACCCACTGTCGCCACAGCCTCGAATCAGCCTGTGCCTGTGCTTCCCCCCCGGTTTGGGTGATTGTTAACCGAGGTTTAATTGATGAGCACCTAAGTGACTGGCTGAATGCCGTCCAGTTTTACGAACAGCAGCACAAACAGATTCCCCAGAATGCTTGGATAGCTTACCGTTTAGGCACGGTCTTGGGATTTCTCGGGCAGTGGCATTCCGCGCAAGCATATCTCGACCAAGCAATCCGACAGAATCTTCACCTACCCTCGGTTTATCGCAATTTAGGCTGGGTTTTATCCCAGATACGCACGGCGGAGGGTCAGGTTGAATCGGTCTCTGCGGTGATGTCGGCCTATCGTCAGGCGTTGAATCGATCAATGACTGAAGCACCGGACTATGCTCAACAGATTCGCCAATTGTTTCAGGCGATCGGTGTCGATTTGGTTTAGGTGGTCATCAGTCATGACGCTAGATCGAGGTAAGTAAGACACAAGACTTTCAGTCACTTTGCGAGTTAAATCCTGGGCGATCGGTATTCATAGATCTAACCAGCGTCCACGAAAAATGCCCACTCACCGGTTTTGTGGTGTTTTTGGGCGGAAATTCGCCGACCGCTTTTAAGTTGGACAGCCCCAAGCCCCTCACCCACTGTCCCCTCACACTCTGCAAAAGTGACATATTCATTGAGAATCGCAGCATTCTCCCAAGGGAGGCCGGGGCTAGTCCGCGCGTACTCAGTGAGATACTCTGCGATCGCGTACGGGTCTGATTCGTGGGGGTCGAGCGCTGGGAGGATGTAGTCTTCAAGATTCGCCACGACCTTCAGTGTGGTGGGGTACTCATCGACAGACTCTCCCGTATAGTTGCCAAAGCCAGCCACCAAGAACAGCGTCGTTCCATCAGTAAAATCTAGGCGAAGACGCCCGATATCATCTTGCATCGCCGATCGCACGAGTTCGGCTTTGGCGATCGTTTTCCCTTCAAGAGCCTTAAAAGTGTCCATCAGTCCTCACCAAGACTTAGTGTCATATCTTTAATTATGGTTGTGATATAGCAGCATCCGATTTTGGTTAGGACAGTGTAACTAAAGAACGCATGACGGCATCCAGCATAGTCATTCCATCATCAAGCAACTGACCGACCTTCAGCTTCACTCGCACCCAGAATGTCTCCACACAGTTCAAGTCCGATGAATACGGCGGTAAAAACATCACTTCACATCCCGCTCGTGCCAATAACTCTCGGAGACGCTGCTTCGGATGAAAGCTCGCGTTGTCGAGTACCAATATCTGTCCTAGCAACATCTTGGGAAGCAACATCTCTTCTGCCCATCAGCAGACGAACTCGCTGTTGGCGTATCCCTCAAACACCATCGGAGCCAAGCACTCTCCCTCTCGCCATCCTACAATCACACTCACTCTCTGAGTTCGATGCCCCAATTTCTCAGCCATGAAGCGCTCAGATTTATGGCAGTATCCATCGGCATCGTTGAGAGTGTCTTCTATTCCCGTCTAGTCCATTCACACCAAACGCTCGCTTGCCAAGTAGCGAAGCTGTTGGATAAATTCTGTTCTCAGCTCTTCATCTCGTTCTCGATGAAGATAGCTCTTTTTTTTCGTGTGAACTCTATTCTCTGCAAAGCGCGGCTGAAGGCGGACTGGCTGATGGGTTGCCGCCACCGTTTGAGCATCTCTTTCTGAGTTCGATGCCCGTGTTCTGTGACGAAGGTTCGTAATTCTTCTAGGTCGTCAATTGCTGGCCGCATCCCACGTGGATAGTCGTTTTTTGCAGCGGGCGAGCCTGTTTCTGCTTGACGCTTGAGCCAGAGTTCTAGAGTGTTGCGGCTAATCTCGAACTGGCGACTCACATCACTTTTTCGCTCGCCCCGTTCTACTGCGGCAATGGCTTTCTTACAAAGGTCGAGGCTGTAGGGAGCAGGCAGCTTCTCGCTGGGGTCTTTGAGTGAACTCTACGACTCTAATATGTCCTAACCAAAAAGGCCAATGCTATATCCCTCTTTTGTTACTTTCCCATTTGGTAACGAGTTTGCGTTATTTCAGCCATTTTCTAAATGAGAATGAGAACGAAAAAATAAGGGTTTTAGCCGTTCTTTTTGAAGAGTGACAAAAGAGGGATATCAGCCGCGTGTAAAACAACCAATCGCTGAAAGCCTTTTGTCCCCGTACTGAGGGTGATGAGTTCGAGGACATCCAGAGCAGTTCTCCATACCTTGCTTCTCTAGCATCCTGCTTCTCTACACCAACGCCACAAAATAAAGCTTCTTAAGCTACCAATGCTCAGGAATCTCCCTCAACCAATCAGCCCAAGAATCCTGATAGGGATCGTACTTTGGAAACCGCATAACTAAGCCACCCCATAATCTGTATACGGACGTTTAAACGGCGGATGTAAACCCAAAACAATATCTAATCGCTCAACCCCCAACGCGCTCAAATCCTCAGCAGGATCGTGATCCGTCATATTCTCCTGAATCCAAATCCGGCCATCCTTAATATCAAAATGCATAATCGGATGATAAATACGGCGCGATCCATCCCAATCCAAATCCAGCCAAAGATAATGATCGCGCACCTCATAAAAAATCAACTGAGACTCATACGTAGCAACCCCCCCCAGATGATACTCAGAAAGCAACCGCTTAATTGCATTGCGATACATCACTAATCGATCCATTGTGCTAGACCTCCATACTCAGAATCATAAACAATGAACCGTAAAGAATATTCCTGAACCGCTGACTGTGTGAACTCCAACGAGAAAAAACAGTCGTAACGTGAGTACGGGATAAGAAATCGGCTGAAAGCCTGACGCTGCATTAGATGTAGAAAGAGTCTCTTCAGTCAAATCCCCCCAAAGAGACCATCTTGTCCGTACGGGAACCAGAGAGCGAGCCTGTCCCTCTCGAGCGCTTCACAGATGAAGCGAGGGCTTCTTCGGTTGGTGGCAGTAGGCAATCAGTCCGCAGAGGATGTGAACGAAGCAATTAACCAGACTGCGATGGCGCGAATGCTCGATCTGAGAGGTGTTCTTGAGCTGGTCGATGACCGTCTCAATAATCGAACGCTGGCGTGACATCAGCTTGTCAGATGCGAGCATCAAACTGTTGGTCATGTTGCTTCGTGGCTTGGCAAAGAACTGAATACGATAGTCCTTAAACAGCTTCTGTACCAATGCCTTGGACACGTAGCCCTTATCGCCAAAGACCTTGCCAAAGCAAGTTCGTAGGAGATGGGGAACAGGCTTGCGGTCATCGGTGTTTCCAGGGGTCAAGGTCAAGTTGAGTAGCTCGCCTCGGTCGTTGACCACCAGATGCAGCTTGAAGCCAAAGAACCAACCCACCGAAGTCTTTCCCCGTGCCGCCAGGTCGCGAAACACGTGATGCTGGCTGATTCGTTTGTTGTGACAGACCTTGAGGCTGGTCGCATCAATGAAGCTGATGCCCGTACAACTCCCGAAACATCGCCGCAGATAGGCACAGAGCGGAATCAATACCGAGGGCAACCAGTCGATGAAGCGCTGGTAGCTCACCCGTTTGGGGAAGGTGCTCGCCCAATCCTGACATACCTTCTTGGTGTAGTACCCCTTAAAGTGGCGGTAGCCCTCTTGATGGAACGAAATCAAGATAGTCAGAATTTCGCTCAAACTCATGCACCGTCACCGCTGGCGCGTTTTTACACTGCATCCCAATAGCTGTTTTTGCCAGTGCGGTTCAAACTCACGGCAGAAATCGTCTACCTCCCAAAACAGAGCTTCTAGACTGGACATATTGGCGGAGGCTCGTGAACGTTTTTTGTCTTGTTCACACTATCTGCTTCCGCCTTTCCTTATCCCGTACTCATGTTGAAGTAAGTTAGTAAGCAAAAAAAGATATGAAAAAGACCGAGCTTTATTGTGCAACGGGTAGACGTTCGGAAAGTACCCAAAAACAGAGTGGATAAGACCCGAATCGAGGGTGAGACCACCCGACGGCGGAATAATCTGACGCGGTTACATTTCCGAGCACCGTGTTACAGGAAGTCAATCGAGATGTAGGCGCACTCGATTCGTTAGTTGCTCCACGACCTACGATGGAGTGAATTTCCTGTACCTTATTGAAAGACCGTAGCCTAGCTCAATACACCAACGCTCTAAACTAAAGTCAGTTACCCTGGCTGAAACTATGCTCGCTAGCGATCCCCTCTACATCACGGCTGAAGACTACTTAGCTGCGGAAGAAGTCAGTCCGATTCGTCATGAATATCGTGACGGTGAAGTGTTCGCGATGACGGGTGGCTCTCGTAACCATAATTTCATTGTGGGAAGTCTGTTGATCGCGCTGCGTTTGCAGTTGCGCGGTTCTGGATGTAGCACGTTCTCAGAAAATGTGAAGACTCGCATCGAGACTCGCAACACGTTCTACTATCCCGACCTTCTGGTTACTTGTGACGATCGCGATCGCCCAAACTGCGAGCAATACGTCAATCATCCTTGCTTGATTATCGAAGTGCTGTCCCCAAGTACCGCTAACTTCGACCGCACCGAAAAATTCGCCGATTACCGCACTATCCCCACTCTGATTGAATACCTTCTCGTTTCCACGGATCGCCAACAGGTCGAACACTTCAGAAAAGACGCTCGCGGCAAATGGTGTCTCGTTCCCCCCAGCGACCCAATTCGACTCACGAGCATCCACTGCACGATCCCATTGGCCGATATCTATGAAAATATCGAGCTATAGATATCGACGGGGGTATTCTGGGATTTAACGCTCTGGCGTCAGCTCCAGCCCGCGATAAATTTGCTTGATCATCGCAAAGCTCAAACCGATAGTCCATGTGGCGTGTCATCTCGCTTGGTGTGACGGCATTTCATCGACCCCAAGCTGCGTGACACAGTCGTATAGTCCGATACGGGTAATTCCTTCCAACCCATCAGCTCGACCAACGAGGTCAGAACCCCTTGCGCTTGATGTCCCGCAAGGCGAAACAGGCTAACCAAGATTGCCACTATTGCAATTGCTGCATCTAGCTAGTGCAGCGTCAACCGTTAAATTTACGGTTAGCGATTTTCGGAAACTTTGCGAGATTGCTTTTTCAGAATGTGACAGCCCCAATTCTTGCCCTTGACGCTGCACTAGCTATTCCTGGGATGGTAGCGCACGTGCGATGCGTCACGCAGGCGCGGCCTGCGAGTGTGCGCTTCGCGTCCTGGCTTCACTCGAGAGCTATAACGAGCTGGTAGAATCCCCAGCCGCTCGCATAGTACCCCGATCCTGAGAAAAAAGTAGCGGTGAATAAATCGCTATTGCGATCAGTGGATGGCTGCAATAACAACACTGCCGCGTGGCTCGATCAAGCCGAAGGTTGCCGACGAGGCCGATTTTCATCGAAACTCGATCACACCGAATCCGCTACCAGAAAAAATAGTCCATCATTTTTCCACATGTTCTCAGTCGCTCGATACATGTTTAGATTTAATCAACATATGTTCTGTCGTACTACAAACATGTTCAATTCTTTTAAAGATGTTCGTATAAATATCAGAACACCAAAACGACACCACTTAATAACACCACCTCAAACCTATGCAGGACAAGGGTTTCGACAACCGGTGGTAAACAATATCACTTCAAAC
>JAAUPN010000040.1 GCA_012033105.1 Coleofasciculaceae cyanobacterium RL_1_1 | reverse complement strand
CGATCGGTGCATCACTCATGACCCTCGCGCAGATTGATATCAAGCGAACCCTATCCCATTCCACCAGTGCCTTCATGGGCTTGGTCTTTGTGGCGGTGGGTTTTGGTCAGGTGGATATTGCGCTGTTGCTGCTGTTTGCCCATTCGATCGCCAAAGCACTGATGTTTATGAGTATTGGCGGCATCATCCTCAATACCAACACCCAAAATATTACCGAACTCGGCGGCCTTGCGTCTCGAATGCCGGTTACGGCGCTTGCCTTTCTGATCGGTGGTGCGGGTTCAACCTGCCTGCTCCCCTCCGGTGTTTTTCTGACGTTTCGCCACTGGCTAGAAGAATTTCAAGAGATCTCACCCTTCGGTGTTGCCGTCTTGATTATCGTTAATCTCGTGACCACCCTGAGCTTGACGCGGTTGTTCCGGTTGGTTTTTCTCGGTGACCCCCAGGCGAAGACACGCCGCGCTCCTGAGGTGAACTGGCTGATGGTCGTGCCGATGCTGACCCTGATTGTGCTGACGATACTCGTTCCAGTAGCACTCTATCGTTGGAACTTGCTAGCTCTGCCGCTGGGGAGTCCCCTGGCGACCCATCCTGCGATCGTTCAATTTGGTATGCCACTCTTGGTGTTGTCCGGCCTGATCGGCGTTGGGATTGGGATCATACTGCCGTTATTGCGAACGGGAGCGAGATCGCTCAATCCGACAATTCGCTTTTGTCAGGATTTGCTGGCCTATGATTTTTATGTGGCACGCATTTATGAAGTTACCGTCGTTTGGGCTGTGGTGCGCCTGTCGAAACTGTCGGTTTTATTTGATCGCTACGTTGTAGACGGCCTCGTTAATGCCACCGGTTTAGCGACGCTATTTAGCGGTCAAGCCCTGCGCTACAGCTCCTCGGGACAATCACAGTTTTACGTTTTAACTATCCTCTTGGGGACGGGAGTACTCGTCTTTTTAGCGATCAATCTACCCTTGTAAGGGTGCTTTTTAATACTTGAAAAGTAATACTTGAAAATCCTGACTTCTGTTCACAATTTCACGACCATTACGTTTATTGTTTTACAGCTCGAAAATACCGGTATTGACCACACCTAACTACGCTTAAATCTCCTAATTTATGCTTTCCGCTCTGATTTTTATTCCCTTGATGATTGCCGCAATCATTGGCCTTATTCCCGAACGCTTTACCGCACGTTGGTTACGATCCGCCATGCTTGTGGTGAGTGGCATTTTATTCGCGCTGACCCTGGCGATCGCATGGCAATTTGACCTAAGTAACCCTGGCTTTCAGTTTGTCGAGCATCGCGCTTGGCTGGAAATCCTGGGAGTCAGCTACTCCCTCGGCGTTGATGGCCTGTCATTGCCGCTGCTGGTACTCAACGGCTTTTTGATGTTGGTGGCGATCGGCTGTACCTCCTCGACCCTCGATCGGCCTCGTTTCTACTACAGCATGATGTTTCTGCTCAATGCTGGTGTGGTCGGCGCTTTTGTCGCCCAGGATCTGATCCTCTTTTCCTGTTCTACGAACTCGAATTAATCCCGCTTTACTTCCTCATCGCAATCTGGGGCGGCTCACAGCGCAGCTATGCCGCAACCAAGTTTTTGCTCTATACGGCAGTGTCTGGGGTGGCTATTTTGGCCTCGTTCCTCGGGGTTGCATGGCTGACCGATGCATCGAGCTTTAGTTATACCAGTGGCCTGGGATCATCGCTCACGCTCGGCACACAGGTCGTCTTACTGGTTACGCTGCTGGTAGGTCTCGCAATTAAAATTCCCATTTTCCCCTTTCATACCTGGCTCCCCGATGCTCACGTTGAAGCTTCAACGCCCGTTTCCGTCTTGCTTGCGGGTGTGTTGCTCAAGCTCGGAACCTATGGTTTGTTGCGGTTTGGCGTCGGGATGTTTCCCGAAGCATGGCTAGAAATTGCGCCGTGGCTGGCGACATTGGCGGCTGTGAGTGCCCTCTACGGTGCGTTTGCCGCCATCTCACAGCAGGACATGAAAAAGATGGTCGCCTATTCCTCGATCGCGCACATGGGCTACATCCTACTCGCGGCGGCGGCGGGAACCGAACTCAGTTTGCTCGGTGCAGAAGCGCAGATGATCGCCCACGGTTTAATCTCGGCGCTGTTGTTTTTACTTGTGGGAATCGTCGCCAAGAAAACCGGCACGCGAGATTTAAATATATTGCGCGGTTTGCTTAACCCAGAGCGAGGTTTGCCGGTTGTCGGGTCGCTGATTATCCTCGGTGTGATGGCGAGTTCAGGACTGCCAGGGATGATGGGTTTCATCGCCGAATTTATGGTGTTTCGCGGTAGTTTCTTGGTCTATCCTGTGCAAACTTTGGCCTGTCTCGTGGGTACAGGTTTGACGGCGGTGTATTTCCTATTAATGATCAACCGTGTCTTTTTCGGACGTTTGCCCGATCGCTTTGATCATCTGCCACCGGTGAAATGGTTCGAGACCCTACCGGCATTTGCGATCGCGGGTTTACTCATCGTCTACGGCATTCAGCCATCCCTATTCCTCGATTGGAGTAAGGTGCAAATCGCGACGATCGTGCCTGGTATTGCACTACAAAGTGATGTACTCGATAGCACGCTGTTACATGATGCGGTTCCTATCGGATCTTTATCCTCTGCTAATTAACTTCGGATTATTGAGATTTTGGAAACCTCAACAATCTCGCCTCCTGTGATCGATTCAATCTTTGCTCTGGGTTACTTCACTTAAAAATAAACTTAAAAAACTAACATTAGGCTTATGGTTAGCTCTGCTCCTACTCCCTCCGCCCATATCCACGTCGAACTGGTTCATCGTCTTGAACAGGGTCAGGCACTCCTCGCCGAAAGTGATGCTAATTTGCTGGAAGTCGTCGGCATTCTGAAAAGTTACGGTGTGGTTCTGGGTGAATATTCGCGCGTTTTGAAAGATATCGCCGCGCGGCAGTTTGTATCGCCATTTCCTATTTTTAAATTTTTTGAGGGTGAGATTTCCCTTGGCAAATTGTGGCGTCATTTGATGCACGATCGCATCAATTTTGAGTATGCCGAATACTGCATGAAAGGGATGTTATGGCATGGTCACGATACGAAGTTCAGCGAATATCTCGACTCACCAGACTTTGTTGCGAATGCCGATCGAGCGATTCGCGCCTGGTTTGACGGCAATCCGCTAATGTTGACCATCCATCAACTACTCCCCGATTTGTTCACGGAACAGGCGCGGCAACAGGCGTACTATCGCAACCTCGGCCAATTTTGGACGATTATGAGCGATATTTTCCTCACACTCAGTGATGCCTACGATACGGGCGAGGTGCGATCGGTGCAGGCCGTGTCGGAATTTATCTTGGCGGGCTTGGTTAAGGATGCCGCCGAGCCGATTGACTACACGCTATCGATCGCAGGCAAAGAGTACGACCTCATCCCAAAATCCTGTGACTTTACCTTCCTCATGGATGCTGCGGTTCCGTATGTTGAGGCGATTTTCTTTCGGGGTGCGCCCTTTTTCGGGACGATCTCGTTTAATGCTCAGGCGTTTCAAATTTCGGGAAATCAGAGCGAATTTGCCTACGGGGCGTTGTATGCTGACCCGTTGCCGGTGGGTGGGGCGGGGATTCCGCCAACGCAGTTAATGCAGGATATGGCACGACATTTGCCGGATTATCTGAGTGTGCTGTATGACGGTGGTACACGGGGACGGGGCGATTTGCTGGTGAAGATTTGCGAAAGTTTTCAAAAGTCGATGTTTTGTGTGACGACGGCGGCGATTTGGGGCTTGGCTCCCTACCCGATCGCAACGCGCGATCCGCAAGAACTGCACGCCAATCGCAAATATTTTGAGGGTTGGCTAACACGGCTGAATGAGTCGCGGGTCAGTCGTGTGGGTTACGATTCAAAACATCAATGAGCGTTGAGCGAAGTCGAAACGCGATCTTCAGCTTGGGTGAAAACCGCACTTCGACTCCGCTCAGTGCTCATCGGCTTGCTTTGAGTTTTGGGTGGTCAAAACAAACGTAACTGTGAGGGTTCGACGATCGGCTCGGCGATCGCAGGCCAAGCGAGGGGTGGTACATCGATGCCCGCGTCGGTCAGCAGGGCGTGAAATTGTCGCGCAGTGTGGGGCGAATGTCCTTCGAGCGGGCAATGCACGAAAAATAAACCCGTTTCCCGGCGGCGAGCCAGTCCCCGACGCGATCGACCCATTCCCGCAAAAACGGCAGATTTACCTCAACGTCGGGATGACTGATAAACCGGACAAAAGCGTAGTCACCAATTACGATCGGCTGGAGCGGCAATTGGGGTTTTTTGCGTTTTGAGTGTTGTTGTGGATCGTCGTCGGTGCTGTAGATTGGGCGGGTGTCGAGCAAGACGCGCCCGACGTGGAGCCGATCGAGCATGGCGTTGAGCGCGGCGGCGCGATCGGCCTGGAACCAGGCCGGGTGACGGACTTCGACGGCGATCGGGGCGTGATCGCGTGGCCATGCGGTGAGAAAGGTTTCGAGATCGCGCAGGGAAGCGGGCCCGTAGCGGGGCGGCAGTTGCAGGAAGCTGACCCCAAGGCGATCGCCCAGTCCGGCGATCGTCGCATAAAACTGTCGAGCACGCTCAATTTGCGGCACGAGTAAGCCCGCATGGGTGATATCGCGATGCAGCTTGAGGCAAAACTCGAAATTCTCCGGGGTGCGATCGACCCAGCGGGCGATCGTCTCCGCGCTAGGCACAGAGTAAAACGTGGTGTTACCTTCAACCGTGGTCAAGCGCTGACCGTAAAGGTCAAGAAAGGTTTTGGAGGTGCTGCCTTTGGGGTAGAAGTCGCCGATCCAGCCAGGGAATGACCACACGGCGAGGCCAAGTTGTAGGGTTGGGCGTTGTCTAGCAGGGGAATTGCTGGGTGGGGCAGTCGCTGCGAAATTTCTCACGGTAAAAAGTGTGTCGTATGGGATCGCGATCGACCTTACCGGAATCGCGCCCAAAAGCCGATCCAGTCCTAAAAATATCGCTAAAGTGGTTGAACTTCGATCTGCCGATCGAACGACCATCCCGATCTAACGATCGAACACTTCAACGACTCACCGATCGCGCGACGCCCAACGCCGCACACCTTCAACGCCATGAACATTCTGGATCAGATCGCCCAGCGACAACAGGACAATTTTGCGCTACACGAGCAGTACCTGAACCCCCAGATGGTTAACGTTCTGAAGACCATCGGCTTTGATCGCCACTACGTCAAAGCCAAAGGTGCGTATCTATTTGACGATCACGGCGATCGTTATCTGGATTTACTCAGCGGCTTCGGTGTTTTTGTTGTGGGACGCAACCATCCTACGGTCGTGCAAGCACTCCAGGATGTGCTTGCCGCCGATTTGCCGAACCTCGTGCAGCTCGATGTGTCGGTTCTCTCCGGGCTACTCGCCGAGAAACTCCAAACCCTCACCCCACCCGGACTCGATCGCCTCTTTTTCGCCAACTCCGGCACGGAAAGCGTCGAAGCCGCGATCAAATTCAGCCGCTGCGCCACTGGACGATCGAAAATCGTCTACTGTCATGGCGGCTATCACGGCCTCACGATGGGTTCACTCTCCGCCACCGGGGACGCCCATTTTCGAGCGGGCTTTGGCCCCTTCTTGCCGGACTTTATCGAAGTGCCGTTCGGCGATTTAGCCGCACTCGATCGCGCCCTAGCTCGCAAAGACGTTGCCGCCTTCATCACCGAACCCATCCAGGGTCACGGCGTGAACATTCCCCAGCCCAACTACTTGCCGGACGCGCTCGCATTGTGTCGTAAATACGGCAGTTTACTGATCGCCGATGAGGTGCAAACCGGGCTAGGACGTACCGGCAAATGGTGGGCAGTCAACCATTTTGGCGTCGAGCCGGATTTGCTGTGCATGGCGAAGGCGCTGTCGGGCGGTTTGGTTCCGGTTGGGGCAGTGGCCTGTCGATCGTGGATTTTTGACAAGGTTTTCAACCGGATGGATCGCGCCGTTGTCCACGGCAGCACCTTTGGTAAAAACAACCTGGCGATGGCGGCGGGGCTTGCCACCCTAGAGGTGCTTGAGGCAGAGGGCTGGATCGATCATGCAGCAACAATGGGTCATCAAATAGTGGAAGATTTGCAGCCCCTCGTCGCGCAATACGATTGCCTCAAAGCAGTACGCGGCAAGGGCATGATGATGGCGCTGGAGTTTGGCAAACCGGAGAGTCTGCGTCTTAAGGTGGCCTGGAAAATGCTAGAGACGGCAAATCGCGGACTGTTCTCGCAGATTATTACGGTGCCGCTATTTACCCGTCATCGCATCCTATCTCAGGTCGCGGGCTATGGCATGAATGTGGTGAAATTTATTCCACCGTTGATTTTGACCGAGGACGATCGACGCTGGATTGTGGACGCTGTCACTGATGTAGTGGCCGATGCCCATCGAATTCCCGGTGCGGCCTGGGACTTCGGTAAAACCCTCGCGACCCAGGCCATGCGATCGAAAGCGGGCAGCCGTTGATTGCGATCGTTCAACGAGAATGACTAGGGCTGGGAATTAGAACGTATGTGCGTGCAATACTTCCGCATCACAGATATAGGTGATACCCGAGTAATTATCGAAAAATTGCGCGGCGACCTCGTCAGAAATCGCCAGAGCCATATCCCGATCGGCGGTCAGCACCTCAATCTTGACATTCGCAAACGTATCGCCAACGCTGGGTTGCCCCGACGATCGCACGTTGCGACTGCCTTTGCCCCCAGTGGCCATGACCGTGTAACCGGTAGCTCCGGCCTTGTCGATGATCTTGGCGATCTTCTTCAGCAGCAATTTTTCCGTGACAATGACGAGCTTGCTGACTTTCTGGGACATGTGTGTTACCTCTTAACGCATTCTGTAATGTGACAATTCAAGGCAAAAACCTATGGTTCAGCCCGAACCATATCTTTAAGTCTATGATAAAGACTAGCGAATTCACTACCCTTGGTGGAGAAAGATTGAATTAGACTAACGAAAGTCTCATATAAAAAGACACGCATCTCTGCTAGGCCATAACGATGATTTCAGCTCCGAAAATCGCGATAATGCACGGCGGAGACTCGGACATTTTGAGGTATTGATACCCAGCAAACCAGTGGTGTAACCATCAACATCTAAAGCCTTATCAGGCTGGTATATCAAGGGTTTGGCGGGTTTTGCCACCACAGACAAATTCTCACAACTCCAGTGTTTTGATCAGAGACTTTTCGTGATCTTTCTCAAACTGCCATAGCTCGACTGAGTGCGAACCTCAAGCGGGCATCTCTACCCGAAGTTTAAAAAGCCTAGCTTATCCATCAATTTCGAGAATTGTGATGTATGGACTTTCGTGGAGCGTGGCAGCCGTAGGGAATCTCAGGATAAACTCAACGATATCCCTAGAGAGAATGCATTGATGTTTGTCTTCACGATTCGACATCAATGGTCGGTTTGAGCTACCGCGCCTCTCCCCAGGAATCTCCAGGCACAGGTGATTATTCAACAGGTGTTTCCGTAGCGGCGAGTCTAGACCCGCCATCGTCACATACAGCCAATCGTTATGGAGCGGACACCATGAATGAGTTTGAATCAACGAAACTGCGAACCAAATTTGACAACATCAGCGAAGGCTGGCTTGTGCAGATCTATAACAGCGATCGCCGCTTGCTCTGCGTAATCGATTCGTCTCACGCCTGGATTTTTGTGCTGGGCTGCGTGCTGGGTCTCTTCGTGGCAATGGGTTGGTCTACCCCAATGCGTCACCATCCGTCTACAACACCAGAACCCAACACCACGACCACTCTCCCCGAACTGTCGATCGACTAGCTCGGCGATCGCTAGGGGCTGTCATGCATGACTGTCATTCCACGTGTGAAGCGCAATGAATGTGATTCACACGTGGAATGACGTGCTTTCGGTGGGTTTGTGGTGCAAGCAAGATTCGCCATCGGGCGGTTTTCCGGCGATCGCACATCTGGCGCTGCGCAATATGCGATCGACCGTGGCGCAACGGGACAGGAAAACTCCGCGATCGCCATGAACTCCAACAAAGAAATACATCTCCCCTAAAAACAAAAGGAAAACTTATGATTTGAATTTGACATTACTTAGCGGATTTATGGGTGGCGATCGCAACTTTCGGCGCGTTTAAGGATAGACTTAAGCGCATGGAGATTTAGGTCTTAATAGGCTTTAGCCTATGAAAAATGTTGATGTTACCGAACAGCAACACCTTTCAGTCCTTTCAGGGAATGACAACCTCTGAACAGCCTATCGATAGGTCTTTACGTAACACCTGTGCTGTAGAGATAAAGCGCTTTATCTCTACTTTCTTTAGCTCTTCAACGCTCACGAACAACAATCACGACTCCTCGCTAGAGGAGGTTCAAGGAGGTATTTACCTAAATTCGCTCGCGGGTTTGTTCAGAACATTTTGTCGATATCCTGCGAGACTTCTACCGGTCTTATCAATCAATCGATCCCGTTCTAAGGCCAAGTCCTGACAACGCTCGCCCGGATGTATCGCTCGGATTTTACGAACCACTTGCTGGTGAACGTTGACCGTCATCCACCATGGCCAACGAGTCATAGCTGATTCGCATAATCGTTTGCGATCGCCAGAGTGCAACGATTGCCCTCCGGCACACAACGCACCGGCATCTGTAGATCATGGGGTCGCGAATCAACTCGTGACTCACCCGAATGCGTCGAACTAGCCCTCACGCTTCGAGACCATTGACCTGTTATTGACCGATCGTCCCGCCCCCAACTCTCTGACCTAAGGAGGAATTACAACGTGGATTTCTTATCTGATTTCTTAACGCGCTTTATCTCGCAATTACAGTCCCCAACTCTCGGCTTTCTCATTGGTGGTGGGATTATTGCTGCCCTCAATAGCCAACTGCAAATTCCAGATTCGATCTATAAGTTCATCGTCTTCATGCTGCTGATTAAAGTCGGCTTGAAGGGTGGAATTGCTATTCGTGAGGCTAACTTAGCAGAGATGCTGTTGCCTGCGGTGTTCGCCGTGACGATGGGGATCTTAATCGTCTTTATTGCCCAATATACGTTAGCCAAACTTCCCGGTGTCAAAACAGTGGATGCACTGGCCACCGGTGGTCTCTTCGGTGCGGTCAGTGGCTCGACCCTCGCCGCATCTCTGACGCTACTCGAACAGCAAAACATGCAGTACGAGGCTTGGTCGGCGGCGCTCTATCCGTTTATGGATATCCCGGCACTGGTGACGGCGATCGTCTTAGCGAGCATTCATGTCAGCAAACAACGGATTGCGCTCGATGAGACTCTCCGTAAACAAGAGGCGTTCACTAAGCAACCGATTACTGCTGGTGGGTATAACGACGAGTCGGAGTACCCCAGCACCAAGCAAGAGTATTTCAACCAACAGCGCGGTACGAAATCGCAAAAAGTCGAAATCTGGCCGATCGTCAAGGAAAGTCTCCAAGGTTCTGCCCTGACGGCATTGCTGCTCGGTCTCGCTTTGGGTATCTTCACCCGCCCGGAAAGTGTTTACGAAAGCTTCTTTGAACCCCTCTTCCGTGGTTTACTTTCGATTCTGATGCTCGTCATGGGTATGGAAGCGACGGCTCGGATTAATGAACTGCGTAAGGTGGCTCAGTGGTACGCGGTCTACGCTTTTATCGCACCGCTGGTTCATGGTCTGATCGCCTTCGGTCTCGGTATGGTGGCTCACTACGCTACGGGATTCAGCCCCGGTGGTGTCGTCATCCTGGCCGTGATCGCGTCCTCCAGCTCGGATATCTCGGGGCCTCCGACGTTACGTGCAGGTATCCCCTCGGCCAACCCTTCTGCTTATGTGGGTGCGTCTACCGCCGTTGGTACACCGGTGGCGATCGCCCTCTGTATTCCGCTCTACATCGGTCTTGCTCAGGCTCTGATGGGTGGCTGATTTTCAAACTAGCAGGACTTACGCAGAAGTCCGACTTCTAAACGAAACGTCATCGTTCTCACTTTCAAAACAATGTGAGAAGTCGGACTTCTAACACCCCTTGCGTCAGTCCTGACTAGGTGGTGTGCCGCGCTCTGAAACGACTAGCTGGATAGATGATCGTTGCGAGTATAGTCAATAATTTGCTCGATCACCGCCTCGATCGTCATCCCGTCCGTCACCAGTTCGATCGCATCATCGGCCTTGGACAGCGGCGCAATTTCCCGTGTACTGTCCTGGCGATCGCGCTCGATGATGTCCGCTTCGAGTTGAGCCAGATCGACCTCGTAGCCCTGAGCCGACAAATCGCAGGCACGGCGGCGGGCGCGTTCAGCCGGTGTCGCCGTTAAAAAGATCTTGACCTCCGCGTGGGGAAAAACGCAGGTTCCCATGTCGCGTCCCTCAGCCACTAGACCACCGCGATCGCCAAACGCCTGCTGTTGTTTCACCAGAGACTCGCGCACCGCTTTTTGAGCCGCAACCGTCGAAACATTCGCCGTCACCTCTGGCGTCCGAATCGCTGCCGTAATGTCCATGCTGTTCATTGTCACAACGCAGCCACCATCGCCCTGGGGTTGCATATCCAAATCGCAGGTCGCAACTAACTCGGCGATCGCCACTTCGTCATCCAGCGCAATTCCGGTCTCCATCACCAACCAGGTGACCGCGCGATACATCGCCCCGGTATCGAGATAGAGCAAACCGAGACGATCGGCGATCGCACGGGTAACGGTGGATTTGCCAGCGCCAGCAGGGCCGTCGATCGCGATAATGGGGGAGCGAGTTTGTAGCACGATGTTGTCAATGAGTCGGGTAGTACCAAGGCGAGCGGCCAGGGCAAGTAAAGCATGGTGGTCGATCTGCTCAACCGGTAGGAGCGAGACCGGATCAACCAGTTCGACATAGTCTAGGTCGAGTTCGGTCACGGTAGCACAGTGCGATCGCACCAGATCAATAATTGTCTGACGATCGCGATCGCCCGCCGTCACCGCTGCTGCGGCTTGCTGCAATGCCTCAAATAAAACCGCCGCTTGCTCACGCTCAGTTTTACTTAAATACTGATTGCGCGAACTATAGGCCAATCCCGATGCTTCCCGGACGATCGGACAAGGGCAGATCTCAACAGGAATATCGAGATCTCGCACCATCGTTTGCAAAATTGCGAGCTGCTGCGCATCTTTGCAACCAAAGTAAGCCCGATCGGCTGAACCAGGTTAAACAGCTTCGTGACGATCGTGGTCACTCCATCGAAATGACCCGGACGCGATCGGCCACACATCACCGCCGTCATCGATTGCGGCGGGATCACGGCCGTTTTCGCCACATCTCCTCCCGCCCGTGCTGCCAGCCCCAAAGCTTGGGGAGTTGGCAGAAAAATCGCATCAACACCCAGGGTTTGGCAGAGTTCGAGATCGGCCTCAAAGGTTTGAGGATAGCGATCGAAGTCTTCCGTCGGTGCAAATTGCAGCGGATTGACGAAAATACTGACGACGATGATCGCATTCTCAGCCCGCGCCCGTTCGATCAAACTGGCATGACCCGCGTGCAAATTTCCCATAGTCGGCACAAAGCCGATCGGCCCCACCTGCTGGCGTCGCCAAGCACGCAGTGTCGCGGGGGTCTCCCAGATTAGAGGCAGAGGCGGCGGAGTCAGCATGGCGTTACTACGTACAGATGTTTGCACTATATAGTCCGGTCATACATGTACTAGGCACGTCAGATCATCAAACCTCGGGAAGCTCGCCCGCTATGCGTAGTCTTTGGTGTCACCTACACATAGCAGATAGGGTTAAACAGGGGCTTTGATCGTGGTCAATCACAACTGTTGACTCAATTTAATCAACGATCGAGATTTCAACATAGGCCACACCACTGGACACCACCCCGAGTTCCTCCGCCGCACCACGCGAAAGGTCAAGAATTCGATGTCCGGCAAATGGGCCGCGATCGTTAATTCGGACGTTGAGACTACGACCGTTATCTAGATTGGTGACGCGCACGATCGTATTGAAAGGAAGACTCGGATGCGCGGCACTAATGCCGTACTGATTGAAAATTTCGCCGTTTGCGGTGTAATTCCCGTCAAAACCGGGGCCATACCAAGACGCTTCACCCGCTTGATAGACAATCTCTTCTCGGGCAGGCTCGTTGTCGCTGTGGTCAGAGCGATCGACGTAGGCAAGATTGCCGGTCGCGTCGAGTAGAAATTGACTGGAATGTTGCAGGGGAGGCAAGTCCGGAGAAGACTGCTGTAGAGCCGCCTGGGTGACACGAGCTAAGAGCGGCGCTGCTTCAGCGCTGACGACACTTTCTCGGTTGTCGAGGCTAACTAGGGCTGGGCGATCCGTCGTACTCTCGAATTCAGAACCGTTGCTGAGTTCAACCGTACTTGCGGTTGCGATCTGCATCGGGATGGAGACGAAGACAGCGGCGATCGCGCCGCTCCAGAAATGTTCGTTCATGTAGTGGGTAAGTATTTCACTTACTAACCCCAATTCGCATCCTGACGAGCGATCGCGAAATCGGGGGGAGAGCCGAGATTGCTGAGTTGAGTTCGTAGGTAAACCCGTAGCGGAAAAACCGCGAATCGAGTCACAAATTGAACGTCTCAGAGCGCCTCAAATCCTTTGATAACAAGGGATTTAAGGAATCTAAACTCATACCGGGTTCATGTGGATTGCTTGAAGCTGCAACAGAATAGCATGAAGTTTTATGGAGTTTGGCGGTCGAGCCTCTCCGACGCCGGAATAAGACTCTTCCCCGTAGAGAGGGGTATCGCCTCGATCGACCGCCAACTCAGAGATCGAGAGCTTTGACAGTGGTGAGTTTTTATGTCCGGATTTCGTAACATAAAAAAATACAATAGGCTCGATAAGGTTGAATACCTCATCCGTTTGGGGTCTCGGTATCGTCAGCGTTTCGCGCTAAAATTCGGCCTGCATCCAGGGTTCTCTTGAACACGGTTTTGAGACCCTTAATTTAGGCTCTTAAAATCGATAGGACTTACGCAGAAGTTCGAGGTCTAAGCGAGTCACTCCTGTTCTTGTGTTCAGGGCGATGCGAGTGACTTGAGGGCTAACCATTTTGCGTCAGTTGCGTAAGTCCTGACAAACTGAAGACAACCCCAAATATCGAACCGAGGAGGTCGAATTTTCTATGGACTATCGTGAAGCTGGTGTGGATATTGCGGCGGGGCGTGCGTTCGTCGATCGCATTCGCGACCTTGTCCAGGGAACCTATCGACCCGGAGTTTTAGGTGGCTTAGGTAGCTTTGGCGGCTGTTTTGAGCTGCCGACGGGGTACACGCAGCCCGTTTTAGTCTCGGGTACAGATGGCGTGGGTACGAAGCTGAAGCTAGCGCAACAGTTGAATCAGCACGACACCGTCGGTATCGATCTCGTGGCGATGTGTGCCAATGATGTCCTCACCTCCGGGGCAGAACCGCTCTATTTTCTGGATTATTTAGCGACAGGTAAGCTCGATTCGGATTGCCTCGAAGCGGTGGTGCGCGGTGTTGCGGCAGGTTGCAAGCAAGCGGGCTGTGCGTTGCTTGGAGGTGAGACGGCGGAAATGCCGGGATTTTATCCGCCGGGCGAGTATGACATGGCAGGATTTTGTGTCGGGATTGCGGAAAAGAGTGCGTTACTGGATGGATCGAAGCTGGCAATCGGAGATGTGGCGATCGGTTTAGCCAGTACTGGCGTGCATAGCAACGGGTTTAGCTTGGTTCGCTCCATCATTGATCGCGGCGGCTACAGCCTCAGTGATACCCCGGAGATGCTTGGCGGTATCAGCCTCGGTGATGCTTTGATTGCGCCTACCCAAATTTACGTCGAGGCCGTTCAGGCGATCGAAGCCGCTGCGATCGACATTCACGCGATGGCACATATCACCGGCGGCGGCCTACCGGAAAATCTACCGCGTTGTTTCGGTGAAGGCCAAGCCGTCCAACTCGACCCCGAAGGTTGGACACCTCCCGCCATTTTTCGCTGGATTGCCGCTGCGGGCGAGGTCACACCGGCCAATATGTTCGACACCTTTAATATGGGTCTCGGCTTTATTGTCTTTGTCGCGCCCGATCGCGTTGAGGCGACCTTGGCGGCACTGCAAGCGACCTCGATCGGGGCATGGCGTATCGGCACAATCATCGCCGGTTCCGGTGAGGTGCAAGGCATTCCGCTTGTAGAGCGTTAAGCCAAAATTTACCCCGTCGATCCGGGTTTCTGGAGGAAAACCCAGTCATGCAAATTCATGAGCGTTACATCCTCGTCATCGATTTAGAGGCGACCTGTTGCGACGATCGCAGCATTTCCCGACGACAGATGGAAATCATCGAAATCGGTGCGGTCATCCTGGACTTACGCGATCGGCGGGTGATCTCCGAATTCCAACGCTTTGTGCGACCTGTACGCCACCCCCAACTCACGCCCTACTGTCATCAGCTCACCACCATTACCCAGGCCGATGTGGATACCGCACCGACCTTTCCGCTGGTTCTTCAGGAAATGCTGACCTGGCTCGCGACCCAACCTCACCCGGTTCGCTTCGCCTCCTGGGGTGCGTACGATAAACACCAGTTCAAGCAAGACTGCGCCTTTCACCGTGTGGCCTACCCCTTTTCAGGGGAACATCTCAACCTAAAGCAGGTCTTCGCCACCACGATCGATCCGCATCGTTCCTGGCCTCTGATCCCTGCTCTAGAACACCTTGGCCTATCCCTCCACGGAACCCACCATCGCGGCATCGATGATGCTCGCAACATTACCGCGATCGCGCTCAAGCTGATCGAGACGATCGCATAATCGTCACCCAAACCCCGTAAAACTACCCGACTATTTCAGAATATACACACACAAACTTGGCAAAAAAATAGAGCGACCTGGATCAATTCAAAGGGCTACTTTACGAACTCTTCAATGTCGAGTCTCGGGAAGCCGAATAGTATAGAAGTAGGTAGTGGTTTAATTTCCTGGCGCAACTTTAGGTCGATCAGCTTCTTAATTGATGATCGCGTTGACATCCGCTGTGCTGACGAGATCGGTTTTACTCGTCTTTAAGTCGCTCTAGCGTTCATTGTTGAACACTCAAACACTATCTAGCTATCCATCCTCCATTTTTCGCCCGTCGTTCCATGAAAAAACAACTCCTAACCGCCTTCACCTCTGTTTCACTGCTCATTGCTGGTGCGATCGCCGTTCCCGCAACCGCTACCATTTTCGGCTCGGGTGATGATAAGGCCACGATTGACGCCAATTCACAGCTTAGTGATCTGTACGATGACTTTGGCGGTGATAGTGGATCGGCGAACATTGCTGCTGATGAAATGCAGGGCATGATGATGATGATGTTGTCGATGGAAGTGGGTGTTTCCGCCCTCGACCTCTTGCAAGATCCATCCAAGGTCGATTATCTGAATGATGCAGGTGCAGCGGTAAAATCTGGCAGTGACGAACTTCCCCACGGCTTCGGTGTGATTTCTAAAGAGGGCTGTACGGCAGATATTGGCTGTGCGATCGGTGCGGCAGGCGTCAAGGTAACTCTGGTGTGCATGGCACAGGTTCCGGCGAAAGGTGGCTCGCTGGCAGATGCAGAAGACATCGCGAACTGCATGAAAGATGTTGATTACGATCGATACATGGCCGCGTCAGCTTGCACCTATGGCACTTGTCCTGGATTTGCCTCGATCGCCCAAGACGATCTCTATGCCTGCAATACCGAAGCGGGTAGCGATGTCATGGCCTTGTTCAATTAAGGTTGGTGGGTTGATCGACAGTCCGACGTAATACAAACTCAAGCCCAACGAACAAGGCGATCGGTCGAGAAACAACCGATCGCCTTGTTCGTTGAGACGCACCATAAAATAATGCGAGGATGGGTCAAACTTCTATTCTGTCGTCCGAAAATTTATGAGTGCCTACGACGAGCTTCCGCCTGAATTTTGGCAAGGGGTTGAACAGTTTAACGCTGGTCAATTTTATGATTGTCACGATACGCTGGAAGCGATCTGGCTGGAATGTTATGGCCTAGAGAAAAAGTTTTATCAGGGCATCTTACAAATTGCTGTGGCCTGCTATCACCTCAGTAATTTCAACTGGCGAGGCTGTGCCATTTTGCTTGGCGAGGGCATGAGTCGCTTGGGTCAGTATCCGTCTGATTATGCGGGTATTGATGTCGATGCCCTCATTGATCGCAGCACCGAGATGCTGGCGATCGTCCAGCAGGCGGGAGAATCCGGGGTCAATCAGGTTGCCCGAGAATATGGCTTGGTCGATGAATCCGTTGCTGAATCGGAGGTTGGGCGATCGCTCCCCCGGATTAAGCGTGTGTCGGTCTAGATAGGTGTCACATTGTGGCGTGAGATGTATCGACATCTTGATACGATGTGGAGTAGTTACGTTACCTATTGTTAGCCGATCGCCAGCGTGAGCTCAGACGTCAATTTCTCGCCTCGATCGTGGAGGTCTCTTCGATGAACGTCATCTCAAAGTTTGCCAAGGCTCGCCTACTGCTCGCCCTTGCTCTGCCCCTTGCGAGCATCGGTACGATTGTACCGACCTTACCGACCTACTCTCAAGTCGGCGCGAGAACCCCGCTCACCGTCCGCGCCGATGTCCAAGAAGCTGATGCACGCACCGGGATTGTCACCGCACGCGGTAATGTTCAGATTGACTATCCGGCTCGAAACGTAACGGGAACGTCCGACCAAGCCCAATATTTCAGTAACGAACGGCGTCTGGTGCTGACGGGTAATGTGTTCGTCTTACAAGATGGCAACAGTATTCGTGGCGAAGTGGTTGTTTATCTGATCGATGAAGGCCGATTCGTGGCCGAACCGCTGCCCAACCGTCAAGTGGAATCGATCTATCTTGTCCCGGCGGATGCTGAACAACCGATCCCGTCTGCACCAAAACCACCGGCTCTAAATCCTTAAGTTTCTGCATCTCGGAATTTCTAAACTCCTGAATTTCTAAATTCTTAAATTCTTAAATTCGTCATCTCCTCATCTTTTCTCTTAATCCGATCGTCCGCGATGGTGAGCCTGCTCGATGAAAATCGTTCTTGAAAACGTCCAGAAATCCTACAGTCAGCGTACCGTTGTCAACCGCGTCAATATGGCAATCTCCCAGGGTGAGGTGGTGGGGCTACTGGGGCCAAATGGTGCGGGGAAAACAACCACCTTCGGAGTGGTGACCGGTTTGATCGCTCCCGATCGCGGCAAGGTTTTACTTGATGATCAAGACATTAGCCACAAGCCTATGCATGAGCGATCGCACCTCGGGATCGGTTATCTTTCCCAGGAACCGAGCATTTTTCGGAACCTGTCCGTGCGGGACAATCTGATGTTGGTGTTTGAGCAAACGGGCGTGCCTAGCCGCGATCGCACCCAGCGACTTGATCGCTTACTACGAGAATTTCGTCTAGAAACGGTGGCCTCAAGTTTTGGCCGTCAAATTTCCGGGGGAGAACGCCGTCGTACCGAAATCGCCCGATCGCTCGCCTCGGGTCACGGCGAGCCGTATTTTCTGCTCCTTGATGAACCTTTTGCGGGCGTTGATCCGATCGCGATCGCCGACCTACAACAGTCGATCGTTGACCTACGCCGTCGCAATATCGGCATCCTCATTACCGATCACAACGTCCGCGAGACCCTCGAAATCGTCGATCGTGCCTACATCATGCGTGAAGGAGAAATCTTCGCCTCGGGTAGCCCAGACGAGCTATATGCCAACCCTCTGGTGCGCAAATATTATCTTGGGGCAAGATTTCAACGCTAACTTTGCATCCAGATTTGTTCATGCTTTGATCGTAATTCTGAGATAGCTCACATCAATCCGTGTGGGTCAATTTTCAGTGGAATCTGGAGTGTTGGGTGGAGTCATTCGCGTCGCCTTCGTCTACAGCGACTCGTGATGATAGAAATAGCAATGCTAGGATTAATTTAAAATTCCTCCTTTTCTAATAATGCTTCGCCATACATCTTTGCGTACCGCCACCCTCGCACTATTCCTGAGTCTCACGCTTGTTTTGACCGGATGTGCAACCAAGGCTCCCGCCCCACCTAGCACCCCATCTTCGACGATTTCGACCCCCCAGTGAAATCGAACAAACAGACGCTGTCTCTGATGCTGCCCTTTCGGGTAGTAGCTTTAATGCCTTTTTCCCGGAGTCTCAAGCTGGGTTTGAGCGGGTCTATACCCAAGAAAAAGATGGTTTTGTAGAAGCGAAACTTAAACAAGACGGCGTTGAGGTGGCAAAATTAGCCATTTCTGACACGATTAGTACACCGGCGGCGGCTCAAAAATTTGCCAATGTCACGGAGACGATCGCGGGATATCCATCTATGACGATCGGTAGCAAGCAAACGGCACTGTTGGTTAACGATCGATTTCAGGTCAAGGTTATTTCTGTTGACGATAGTTTTACCGCAAACGATCGTAATCTCTGGCTCCAAAAATTTGATCTCAATGGCTTATCAGAACTCCGCTAAATTCATTGATTTATCCTTGGTTTTGATGTGATTAAGAGCGATTCTTCAGGCATTCTCGATTCAAAATTCATGTAATCAGGACTTAAAAGTTACTGCATGATTCGCTATTTATTACAGTCCAAAGATCCAGACTCCGATCGCGGTTACCAGCATCAACCCCAGAGAGCGACCACTCCTTGCAGTTTTATCTCATTACTGGTCACAACCTCGATAACTACCGTTGCGACGCTCTTGCTGGCAATACGCCCAAGCCAAAGCGCTGAATACCTCACCCTGACCTATGGCAGCTTGGCTCGCACCGTGGCAATTCATCACTTGGCGCAGCTTTGCGAAACCGGAACCCTGCCCGAGGAAGCCCATGAATTAAGCGCAATGCTGACGCTGCTCTCGGTGGACACGGACGATGTATGCCGCTCGCTGACCGATTCCGTTGCGATCGATCTCGTGGAGTTTGATCGCGCCTTGCATTCACAAATCGGCGAAGACTTGCTGTTTGTTGTGGGTCAAGTGATTCATAATCGGCCTCGCGTTGCGACGATCACGTCCCTACGTGGTGCGTTGCTGATAGCCGGTGAAGATGGGGTAATCAATGCGCTCGAACTTCTAGAGTCCTATCCCACTCCGGAGGTATTGATCGATCTCGATCGTCTCTTCAGCGATGACTGGGTTAAAGATGGTTTTGCGGATTTTTCCCGTGATTTTGCTTGGGATACTTGGAATGATGGGGAGTCCCCGTAGGTTGGTGTGGCTGTGATTTGTGTTTGGTGGTGATTGCAAGTCCTGTGTTGAATGAGGATGAATCACGGAGCGTCAATCTGACGGTTAATCCACGAGCCATACACAATCAATATCGGTTCACAGGATTACGATGGAAGAAGGATCATTCAATCTGATCTGTGTACGAAATTCCTCTTTTACGGCGCGACTTTCGCGGGCAGACGATGGCGAAAAAAGGCTTTCCACCGATCGTCTATATTCTTTTCCTGGTTGCGATCGCGGCGGCGGCCAACTGGCTGTTGAAGTCGGGACGTTGGACGCCCCCGCCGATCGCCGGTCTGAATGGATTGCGATCGACGGCGGGAGGTGACGCAGAAGATTTAGTGCTGCTCGGCGACACCTTTAGCGGCTACAGTACCTTTCGCGATGGTGATTTTCAGGCACTGTTGGCCGAGTCAGGCTTGCGCTTGGTGTATGAGGATGTGTTCGATCAAGGGGAGCGAGCGGCGCAGCTCGATCGCGGAGACGCGGATCTGCTTGTGACGACGATCGATCGCTTCTTGCAACATCAACCCCAGGGTCAGATCATTGCTTTGATTGACCGGACGATCGGTGCTGATGCCGTCGTCCTCAATACGCCCAAATATCCTCAGCTCCGTTCACTCAACGATCTCAAAACCCTGTCCGCTTCTGGGGTCACACCGACGATTACCTATGCTGAAGACACGCCCAGCGAATACCTTGCGCGTGTGTTAAGTGTCCAGTTTGAAGGGTTTGATCTGGGTCGTTTTCAGGTCATGGGCGTGGCTGAAGCCTCGGATGCCTGGGCTTTGCTCCAAGATCCGAACCAGCCGATCGCGGTGGCCGTTCTCTGGGAGCCGTTCGTGACCCAAGCCAAACGTCAGGGTCATACGGTCGTGCTGTCGAGTAACGATACGCCGAATACGATCATTGATGTGCTTGTGGCCTCGGATCGCACGATCGCCGAAAATCCAGACGCGATCGCCCAACTCTTGACGGCCTACTATCGTCACATGGATAGCAATACCCAAAATAACGCCCGTCTGAAAGCGCAAATCCAGGCCGATGGAAACCTTTCCGCCGAGGATGCAGAGCTGGTGTTAAACGGGATCGATTTTTTACCTTGATCGAAGCTGACCAGTGGATGCAGGATGGAACCCTCACGCAGCGCCTCCAGGCGACCGGTGCAATCCTGACCCTAGCCGGTAAAATGAATGCCCCACCCTCTGAGCCAAACACGCTCTATTCCCCGCAGTTTATCCGTGAAGCGGTCACCAATACGGAAACGCTCATTGGCCTCATCGAAGCCGACAACCCCAAGCTTGCCGCTGTCTTACGAGGACAGCCGATCGCCGCTGAAACGGCACAGGTCAACCCCGAAGCCGTACGCCAGGAAGTACAAACGGCCACCGCAATCGGCAACCTCAACGTACGCGGCGAAGTGAAATTCTCCACCGGCTCGGCTCAACTGACACCGGACAGTCTCCAAACCCTCGATTGGCTCGCCACAGAAATCGGCGAATTTAACACCGATACCGTTGCCATTCGGGTGATTGGTCATACCTCCCAAACCGGTGCCGCCCAGCTTAACCAAACCTTGAGCCAGCAACGCGCCCAAGCCGTTGTCGCGTACCTACAATCGCGTGGCGTCAGTCGCAAAATTATCGCAGAAGGCAAAGGCTACAGCGAAACGCTACCGAATATTCCCCCAGCCGATACCCGCAATCAACGCACGGAAATTCGTCTAGTCCGGCTTGATTCTTAACGAGGCTTAAAAACACCCGTGACTCTAGGAGGACGAGACCGCGATCGGCAGGTGTTCTGTCACGTACTCTTCAGTGACAAACGCTTGGGTGGGAGGAACATTAAAGCGATAGCCAACGTTCCGAACGGTCTGAATAAAGGCGGGCTGGCGTGGGTCAAATTCGATTTTTTTGCGGAGTGACAGCACGTGGGTATCGATCGTCCGAGGATTATCGATCGCGTCCGGCCAAGCTCGTTTTAATAGCTCCGATCGAGTGAGCGGTATCCCTTCGGATTGGGCTAAAACGTAAAGCAAGCTAAATTCTTGAGGTGTTAATTCAATGAGCTGATCTTGCACCTTGACTCGGCGCTGTACCAGATCAATTTCCAGCGGGCCGTAGGTCAACTGTGACGTTGGGCTTGGATTTTTCTGACGTCGTGCAACCGCTTCAACTCTTGCTAGCAGCTCCTGCATTCCAAACGGCTTACGAATGTAGTCATCGGCTCCGGCTTGGAGTCCGGCAACAATATCACTTTCCGCACAGCGAGCGGACACGATCATGATCGCGCAATCGTATTGCTTCAGCCACTTGCAAAATTCGAGACCGTTACCATCGGGCAAATCCACATCCAGCATGACCAGCAAGGGCTTTCGCTGCATACACAACTCACGAGCATGACGCAAACTCGGGGACTGACAAACGCTATAACCCGTTTGCTGCAAGTGCCAGCCGAGGAGTGAGCGAAGTTGAGGATTTGCCTCAACAATTTGAATACAAGATGGATTCACAGTAGCTTCAGTCCTGTTTGTCAAGTGGCTTAGGGTAAGATTAACAACCTAACTGTCATGAGTCTGTAACGCCTGCTACTCGCTTGCTTAATCTTTTATTCCTTAGCTTTTGTTTCAATTTGTAGTTCCATGCGGCTCGATCACATTGTTATCTCGACATCGTTAAAAGTCGGATCAAGTTCTTACAATGGCCTCTAACATCTTGAACTCAAACCGTAGAGGTTTCGTTTCGATCTCAAGGCTTAAAGCTTGTATTGATTTCTATACTTAAATGAAGAAAATACTTAAAAAAGTATAAAAAATACAGATCTTGACGTTGCGAGCTGCGTGGTTTAGAGGCAGATGTCCATATGATCGGGGTCTAGTTTGCTCAGAAATGATGGCAAATTAATCAGTAATCTGGACGTTACTGAGATTTTATATTTAAGAAGGATTGCCGCAGAATTATCCTATGACTTCAGACCGTCCCGAATTACCCAACCGCGATCGCTCGACGCTGATGACGGCGATCGTTTGTGGTGTCCTCGTTGTGTTTGGCGCGATCGCAGCGCTGGGGGTGTCGCGCCGCATTGAAGCTGGTGTCGAGGCTCAAGCGATACCGTCTGCGATCGACCCGACGAACAAACCGACGAGCGAGACGCCGGTTTCCCCGATCCCCAGCGATCAAAATTCACCGATCAACAACGGTGAGGCGCAAGATCGTCAAGTAACCATCGTGACCTACTGGTTGCAAGATACCGGTACAGGCTTCGAGCTGATACCTCGATCGGAGACGGTGGATCTCGGTTCAAAGGCGATCGCTGCGGAGTCGATTTCACCGGAGATCGTGATCGCGACGGCGTTGGATCGCCTGTTGTCGTCGTCCGGTCCCCAGGATGCGGTTCAAGCAATCCCTAACGGTGTGACGGTAAATCAGATCGATCGTCAGGTGGATGGTATTCATCTCGATCTATCGTCGGAGTTTACCCTGGGGGGCGGGAGTGCCTCGATGCAAGGGCGATTGGCGCAGGTGGTGTATACCGTGACGGCGGGCGAGGAATCAACGCCGGTTTGGTTGTCGATCGCGGGTGAACCTTTAACGCTGCTCGGCGGTGAGGGGTTAGAGGTTCCCTACCCGATCACACGCGAGCTGTTTGAGGCGAATTTTTCGTTATAGCGCTACAACACGCCCGCACTGGGCATCACGGTGATTTCTTCAACAACAGCAGATGCCGGTAGTGAGAGAACATGAATGATGGTCTCAGCAACCGTTTCGGGTGTTAGCATCACCGTGCGATCAAAGTCAGCATTCACGGTTTCGGTATCCCACAGCGATGTGTTGACCGAACCGGGACACACTGCCGTGACGCGAATGCCGTTGGCGCGTTCCTCGGCGGCGATTCCCCGCGAGAGTGCCATCAGTGCAAATTTGCTGGTGCAGTAGCCGACCCAACCGGGAAACACTTGCTGACCGGCGACAGAAACGATGTTGACGATCGCGCCGCCACGTTGACGCAGGGTGGGTAATACGGCCTGAACGCATTGAAAAACGCTGGTCACGTTCAGGTTCATCAGGGTTTGCCAATCGTCGAGCGGCATGGTGTCGAGGTTGCCGGTGTAGGCTATTCCGGCATTGTTGATCAGGATGTCGATCGGTTGATGTTCAGCGATCGCGGCGATCTGGTCGCGTACGGTGGCGACCTGGGATAAATCGATCGAATAGATGTCCGCGTTAACGCGCAGGTTTTCGCTTCCTCGGCGACGGCGGCGAGTTTTTCTAGCGATCGGCTCACGAGTATGAGATTAACTCCGAGTTTTGCAAGGGCGATCGCAGTGTCGCGACCAATGCCGCTACTCGCCCCGGTGATCAGGGCGCATTTACCGTGTAGGTCT
>JAAUPN010000039.1 GCA_012033105.1 Coleofasciculaceae cyanobacterium RL_1_1 | reverse complement strand
ACCACAATATCGAACCTTCCCTCATTCGGTCGGGTGGGCGGGAGGAGCTTAATATCCTGAAGAAATTGCTCTAGAAATTTGACATCATCGGCATATTCCGGGTATTCGATACCGTCTCCCGGTTGCAGCATCGGGCGTCTTGCATTCATGGGCATACCTAGCTAAGGAGGTCGAAAACTGATCGTTATCAGACCGAGTGCGCAGACATCATTGACTGATTCCGCTGTTTTGAGCCGGTCTTGGGATCAGACAATGGGCTGAGATTGCGCCGATCATCATGCAGAGATCCTGTCATTCAGCCAACCCACCGATCCCTCGACAATGGGTAACATTTTCCATCTTAGGAGGGTTACCTACAAAATGCTTGTCTGGTTGGTCAAGCCCGTTAGGCTCGTGACGATCGCAGCGATATCATCCACCGTCAACAGCGTATGTTAAATCTGAAACACGGAAATCACCCCAGGAACGATCGATGAAACACACGGATCGTATGACTCGTAAAACCCGTTGGCTGGTGGTGATCGCAGTGGTGATCACGATCGCCACCAGTACCCTCCACCTAAATCACGATCGTTCCACCGTCACCGCCACAACGATCCTGATCGCGACCCCACATCTTCGCGATCGCAGCCTCCAGCGAAGCGACACGACCTACACCGCCAACGGTCAATACGACCTGACCATCCTGTCCCAAACCAACCCCGAAACCCAGACCCGAGAAGACTTTCGCATCACTCCAACTGCCGGTCTTCCCCTGATCGAATCCCCCAATCGTACCCTGGCCTGTGACGCCAAGTTTGACCCAGACTGCACCATGAGCGACACCACCTACAATCAAATCTACGCGATCGTTCGCCAAATTCCACCCGGTCGCGTCACCACCTACGGGCGCGTCGCCGAACTGGCCGGACTCGCCGGTAAGGCGCGACTGGTGGGCTATGCCCTGTTCCAGATTGCAACGGATGATGCTGAAATTCCCTGGCAGCGGGTGATTAATGCCAAGGGCGAAATTTCCCACTCGGTGTTACGCGAGGGGTCGGATTATTTGCAGCGGGCATTATTGGAAGCGGAAGGGGTGACGTTTGACGATCGCGATCGGATCGACCTCAAACGCTACGGCTGGCCCGAGGCGACCCCTTATACGAAATCCGGTTCTGTATGAGAAAAATACAAAAATACTTATGAGCACTGAGCGGAGTCGAAGTGCGGTGTCTACCTAGAGCAACGATCTTAAGACGATCTAAGATTATGCCCAAGCGGATTTCGTATGAGCCGAGTCAAAACACAGAAGTCCGGGTTCTCGCAGAACTCGGACTTCTAAAAACGGAGGATTACGCGAACTTACTCGGGATCAACCCAGCGATCGTCCGACTTAATCAGATTGATCAACGCCTCAACCCCCTGCTCTTCGGGAACCTTGAGGATTTCCTCACGGCCACGATACAGCGAAATAAATCCCGGCTGCTTGCCCACATAGCCGTAATCCGCATCCGCCATCTCACCCGGCCCATTGACAATGCAGCCCATCACCGCAATATCCAGACCCGTGAGATGCTTCGTCGCCTCGCGCACCTTGTGTAGCACCTCCTCCAGATTAAACAGTGTCCGACCACAGGACGGGCAGGCCACATACTCCACCATCGTCTTGCGCAGACCCAAAGCCTGCAAAATGCTGTAGCATACCGGAATTTCCTTCTCCGGCGCTTCCGTCAACGACACCCGAATCGTATCGCCGATCCCATCAGCCAGCAGCGTACCGATCCCCGCCGTAGACTTAATCCGACCCACTACTCACCATCAGCCCGCCTCAGTCACGCCCAAATGTAGTGGGTAATCCATCCCCAGCTCATCCATCCGCTTCACCATTAGACGATACGCCGCCAGCATCACCGGCACGCGCGACGCCTTGAGCGAAATGACGATATTGCGAAAATCGAGCGACTCACAGATGTGGATAAACTCGATCGCCGATTCCACCATCCCCTCCGGCGTATCACCGTAGGTAAACAGCATCCGCTCCGCTAGCGAGCCATGATTCACCCCAATCCGCATCGCCTTGCCCTGGTCGCGCAGCGAAACCACCAACGGCTCTAAGGTTTCACGGATTTTCTGACCGATCGCCTCAAACTCTGCCTGTGTATATTCCGTCCGATCCGCCGACGGCTTCTCAAACACGTACAACCCCGGATTGATCCGCACCTTATCCACATGCTTCGCCACCTCAAGGGCGATCTTCATGCCATTGTGATGCACATCTGCCACCAGCGGCACATCCTGATAGGTTTCCCGCAGCTTCGTTTTAATCTCCGCCAACGCCTTCGCGTGCGCCATGCTCGGAACCGTCACACGAACAATTTCACAGCCGATTTCGTGGAGCCGACGAATCCCCGCGACGGAGCCATCGATATCCATCGTGTCTTCATTAATCATCGACTGGACAACGACGGGATGACCACCGCCGACCGTCACAGCGCCCACACGAACCGGGCGGGTCTTACGGCGATGGATCGTCGTATCAAAGGCGATCGCGTCAGTACTATCGGAGCCGGACGCGGTCGGGTTAGTTGGAGCCGACAAGGTTTGCATGGGTCTCGCTTAAAGATCGTGTCGAATCATCAGTAATTGATGCATAGATTTAAGGTTGCCACAGAAGAGAGCGTTTTCGCCATCGTTTCAAAAATAACGAAAACCGAAGCCTCAGGGCTGTAAACCTCAAAAGCCAACGGATCGCGCCGAGAACGCCCTCAACCTCAGACCAAGTTGGCAGCGCGACTCGATTAGCGTCCTCATATCAAGCACGCTCATAAAGGGACGCATAACCGCGAAATGAGCCGAAAATCCTTAGAAACTTCAATGAATTGAATGGCATCGATCATAAAACCCCGTTTAAACCTAGCAATAACCCAAGGTTATTCACGGACATCATCACCTTTAGCGAGGTCTCATTATATTCGTTTACGTCAATGAGAGTAGGGTTCACCCTACGGAAAGCAAAATTCGAGCATGTCAGACTAATTTTTTAAATATTCAAGACGATTTATGTTTTTTGTTAGCAACACGCTCAAACTATATGAGCCAGAATATTCATTTTTATATTTGCTAACGTCAAGAGAAAGTGTTGCTTTATTGCATAGGTCTTAACACTTTAATTCCTGACCGTAAATACTCTTTCTCTCGACGTGTTCAAGCTAAACTTCAAGTAGAGGTATAGAGATAGTTTATCATCCTCAAAAATATGTTTTAACTGCTAATAAATAATTTATTTAGCAGGGATGTTCAAATGAATTTAGTTTTTTTTGATCCAGAAAAACGCCTAGTTTACGGATTAATCAACGCGCTCTAGTTGCCATAAAATCTGGTTGCCTTCGCGTCGAACACGTGATACGACCCAGTTTCGCCAAACCCAGTGGTCACCACGGCTGGTCACTGCACTCGCATTGATGTCGATCAGCGCTGCAAGTTCGGAACTGCTAACGAGGTAACCCCGCCCTGAAATTTCATCAGCAATATGAAGGCTATCAATTAGGTCTCTTAATTGCTGGACTCGTATATTACGATCTGGTAAATCTGCGATCGGTGATTCACTAGAATCGAGGACTGAAAGAGTATCATCTATCATCGTAAGTTTTTGGAGAGGTCGCCTTACATGGAGCCCGCAGGGTTTGTATATCTAATTGTAACTTTACGTGAATCATACTGATAGTAGGTCTCGTGAAATTTAATGATGTTTTTTGGTGTTTTGTCGCTTTAGATTGAGTTTTTTGAGCTTGAGACCAAAGAAAGCTTTGAGATTGAAATAGGATTGAGCCTTGTGGATGAAGGGTACTGTCAAAGATCTGATTGCGGCTGATCCTTGGGTGTGCCAACAATCGATCGCAAAAAGATTGACGAGAGTTCTCGCAAAGTCAAAGGGAGATGGGTCGAACAAAATGATCGCGAGCGATACCAGTGATCAAAGAAATGGGTGGCCGATTCTACGGATTGCCGTGATCTGTGATTGACTCCCGATCGCAGCAATCTGTTTGCGTTACAAGCCCGAAATTCGAGTTTGATCAAGGCCAGTAATTCTAAAATAGTTAACGAAGGAAAATCGTACGTCTTTCTTTTTCTGAGAATGATTGCTAGCGATCGCCCAGGCTTGACGTGTGGCAGGATGGCCAACCTAAAACGAGATGAGATCAATCCGGCACATAGACCGGTAATCTCGCCACACTCCAAAACCGCAAGCCGGTTCCTGCCGGGGTGTATCCAATTAACGCCACGAGATGCTAGATCGTCGACCCTGGCTGACTTGCGACGAGAGTTGATGCCAGCCCTGATGATGAAGCTCTTGGTTCGAGAGTGCATCCCTGAAGCCTTTGCAGGATAAGGGTTTATGTCTAGCTCACCCTAAGCGATAAGATAGGAACGATCATCCCGCTCTTTAGCGTTTACGTTTTTAACGAAATTACTCCCATGTCACGCTACCGTTCGCTTTTATCCGGTCTCCTCGCCATCATCACGATCGCCCTGGTTAGCTGTGGCAGCCCCACAGTGAAAGAGCCCCCGAAATATACTGCTGCTCAAATTGAGCAACTGTCTGGTTATGCGGCGTCTCTGTCTGCCGTGGAAGACCGCACCCGTACGGAACTCAGCGGGTTAATCGAGAAGGAAGACTGGACGTATGTTCGTAACTTCATTCGCGGCCCTTTGGGTTCCATTCGCCAAACGATGAGTCTTGTCTCACAAAATCTCTTGCTGCCGTCGGAGCGTAAAGCTGCGCTGGCTCAAGCCCGTGAGGTCTTCGCGCACCTCGAAGATATTGACAAGGCGGCGCAGGATAAAAATGTCGTGGCGGCTCGCGCGGAGTTTCGCCAAAGCCTGACGGAGTTCGATGCGTTTCTTGATTTGATCCCAGATGCCAGCGTGCTGGATACACCCGCGAGCTAGCCTTGAGGGTTTGCATCGGTTCTGTGTTTCAACGTATGCAACCCAAAAGCCCTGCCAGCTTGTAATAGGATGGCAGGGCTTTTTGAGTGATTGGGCGCGATCGCGTCGCGCCCCAAATGAACTATTTGATTTCGGATAGCACCGTGCGGGCAGCGGCGAGGGTTGCCTCAATATCCGCATCGGTGTGAGCCAAGGACGTAAAGCCCGCTTCATACTGCGAGGGTGCAAGGTACACACCATGTTCGAGCATTCCGCGATGGAATTTCGCGAATTTCTCCGTATCGGATTGTTTCGCATCCTCGAAGTTATGCACCGGGCCTGCGGTGAAGAAAAGCCCAAACATCGCGCTGAGATGACCGCCACAGGCTGCATGACCGGTTTCTTTCGCGACGGTCAGCAAACCGTCTGCGAGTTTGGTGGTCAGGCGATCGAGTTCCTCGTAAGTTCCCGGCTGTTGCAGGATTTTGAGCGTTTCGATCCCCGCCGTCATCGCGAGCGGGTTGCCCGACAGTGTACCGGCTTGGTACATCGGCCCCGCCGGTGCGACCATATTCATGATGTCCGCACGGCCACCGTACGCACCCACGGGCAAGCCACCACCGATCACTTTACCCATCGTCGTCAAATCGGGAGTCACACCAAATTTTTCCTGAGCGCCACCGTAGGCAATTCGGAAGCCCGTCATCACTTCATCAAAGATCAGCAGCGAGCCGTATTCTTTGGTGATTTCGCGCAACCCTTCGAGGAAACCGGCATCGGGAATAATGAAGCCGGAGTTACCGACGACGGGTTCGAGGATGACACCGGCGATATCATCGGGGTTTTCCGCGAAGAGCTGTTTAACGGCTTCGAGGTCGTTATAAGGGGCGGTTAGGGTCGAGGCGGTGGCGGATTTCGGGACACCGGGGGAATCCGGTAAACCGAGGGTAGCGACACCGGAACCGGCTTTCACCAGGAACATATCGGCGTGACCGTGGTAGCAACCTTCAAATTTGACGATTTTTTCCCGTCCGGTGAAGGCTCGCATTAGGCGTAGCACGGACATACAGGCTTCGGTACCGGAGTTGACGAAGCGCACCATTTCGACGCTAGGAACGGCGTCGATCACCATTTCGGCGAGGACGTTTTCGAGGGCGCTCGGTGCGCCGAAGCTGGTGCCTTTGCCGAGGGCGTCGTGTAGGGCGCTGATCACTTGGGGGTGGGCGTGGCCGCAGATGGCGGGACCCCAGGTGCCGATGTAGTCGATGTAGCGGTTGCCATCCACATCGTAGGCGTAAGCGCCTTCGACGCGATCGAAGACGATGGGCTGACCGCCGACGGATTTAAAGGCGCGGACGGGTGAGCTGACCCCACCGGGCATCAGCTTTTGGGCTGCGGCAAAGATTTCTTCGGATTTGGTGGTTTTAATTAGCGAGGAAACCAAAGTGTTCTCCTTCGATCGATAAACGGTCGGAATATTTGGGATTTATGGCGATCGAGCCGTTCAAGGCGAATGCGATCAAGGCATTCCCCTGGGGCGGGTCGAAGTTCGGATTGATTCTGGCGCTGCAAGCGGATACTGCACAGCGCCAGAAATCGAGGGGGGGGGAAGAAAAGACGATCGCGAAAATCTTAAATCGTTCTTTCGAGATTTCTTATCTTAATTGATGCGTCCCACCGATTCACCCTGGATTTGTGCTTTGATGACGTAATTTGTGTGACAAATTATGTGACATTCTCCGGGAGAGTTATGACATTAGCTTAATTTGGCTTGACAGTTGTTCGGGTGTAGCGGCTGTAGTGGTTGGATATTGACGACAATACCGCCGATAAATGAGTTCAAGGCGTCCGCCATATTCTTCGAGGTTGGCTCGCTGACGACGATAGAGACTCCGAAATCCATTGGCAAAGAAGAGTGTGACGATCGCCACCACCAGGCCAAATACCGTCGATGAGAGGGCGATGCCGATGCCTGCGGTAATGGCGGTGGGATCGTTTTGGGTCGGGTCACCCAACTGAAGCCCGCCAAAACTTTGGATGAGGCCGAGGACGGTTCCCAGGAGACCGAGGAGCGGGGCGGTGGTGACGATCGTCTCGAATAGGGTGCTGAAGCGGCGGAAGGTGACGAGTTCAGCGCGGGCGGCGGTTTCGAGGGCGAGGGCAAATTCACTGGGGGTGGGTCGATCGAGTTCGAGGGCTTCGAGGAAAACGCGGGCGATCGGTAGGTTGAGGTTTTGGCGTAGCAGATCGGTGGCTGCGGGGCCATTGGCTTGGATCGTTTTCAGGGCTTGACGCACGATCGGATCTTGTCGGCGAGTAATCTGCCACCAAAACCAGCAGCGTTCACCGATCGCGGACAGCGACAGTAATGACAACGCCAACAGCGGCACGGCGACGATCCCGCCGAATTGTGTAATGACGGTGAGTACGGGCAATGGACGGATCAGGGAGTCAAGCATTGAGCAGCCAAGGTGGGGGAGCTATGGGTGGGTTTGCTGGAAGAAGGTGGGCGATCGGAGCCGTACAGAAGAACTCGAAGCGATTCGCCCTAGGCTAATTGCAGAACAGTTGGGCAATTAGCTAGCGGGGCGTTGGGTAGATCGGGGACGGTGAGTGATGGAAACATCGCGTTCATTAATCCCATTTGGCTGGATTTCGCGAGCGGTGCGCTGGGGCATGTCGAAAATATCCGTGAGTTGCTCGATCGTGGTGTCGATGTCGGCGAGGGTTGCGGGCTTGACGAGGCCGTAGTAGTCCACGAGGAAAACCGATCGTTTTTGACGGCGCGTAGATCTTGCCAAAAGGGCAGGGATTCAAACTCGGCGATCGGAGCCGTGCTACCCGGTGTTTCGACAATGAGGATGGTATCGGGATCAGCCTTGAGGATGGCCTCGGGCGCTAGGGTGACATAACCCGCTGCCGATCGCTGTTCATCCAGGTCAGCGGCGATATTGTGGGTAAAGGGTTCGATCGCGCTGCCGCCCCAGCTTTTGCGGTTGAGGGAAAATAAAGGATCGCGACTGGCGAGGATTAGAGTTGAGCTGCGATCGGGGTTATCCGTGGAGGTGTCGCTGGCCGATTCACTGGCCGATCTCTTGGACTCACCGGATTCTTTTAACGCTTCGGATACCGTCGTTTTCGTCGTGTCTGTTATCGTATCCGTTGTCTCATCCGTCGTCGCTGGCGCGTTCGCTGTTTCGGGTTCGGTGTCTTCGGTTGGCGTGATGGCTGCGGCGCGATCGGCATTGTCTAGCGCTGCTGAATGGCTCACTTGCTCAGAATCATCGGTGTGATTATCGGCATCCTCTACACGGTCAGACCGTTCGGCATCCTCGGGCGTTGAAGCCGAACGTAGAGCGGCATAGCGATCGAGCAGCGGTGTGGGGTCGGTGCTGGTGGCACGGGCGAGATCTTCGATCGTGGTAAACAGGCTCTCCCAACTGTCGAGACGATAGCGTTGGATGGGAATTCCGGCCTCTTCAAGTTGCGCCAAAATGCGCTCATGTACCCCCGCGATCCCCACCACCAGATCGGGACGCAGATCAATGATCGCTTTGACATCAAACTCGCGCCCGTCACCAATGTTTTGATATTGGCTCAGATCGGCATGTTGGGCAACATTGCGATCGTGGGCGACACCGACCAACTTGTCAGGATCAAGCTGATACAAAATATCCGCCGCTAGCGAGGACAGCGCTACGGTACGCTTGGCATTGACGATCGGCTCGGCGGGCTGGGCGATCGCGGCGGTTTTCCCACCTGCCGCTTCAGCCTTCGTCGTTGAAACGGCAGAGGGTTGACCCGACGTGCAGCCCCATAAATTGATCGCAATCAGCGATGCAAGCGCCAACTGCTGACTTAGATTTGCCATACCGCACCTCAATTTCCGTGGATCGATCCATCGATCTCATCAACTAGATTGCCCAGCTCCGGTTGTGATCGCCGCTGCGATCATGCCCCTTCCCTACTGATTAGACTAGCCCGGTTCCTCAAGCTTGGGATAGCACCCAGAGGACAGAGGTACGATCGGTCTATGATTGTTCGTTGACATCCTCCTCAATCTAAAGGCGTCAGGATTTTGCCCCTAGACCCACAACCGAAGTTGCTCGACTCGGCCACAGGGTGAAACACTGAACGCTAAGACCGATCAAAGCGGCGCGATCGCGATCATGCCTTACCTTGTGTCCGCTTCGGCAATCACATCATCCTTCATAATCTTTCTACAGCCATGCTCAAACTCTACGGCGGCGCTCGCAGTCGCGCCTCAGTGGTCAAGTGGTATCTCGAAGAACTCGGCATCGATTACGAATTTATATTGCTCGACATGCAGGCCGGTGAACATCGACAGGCTCCCTATACCGACATTAATCCCATCGGCAAAGTCCCAGCGATCGTCGATGGCGACTTCACCCTCTGGGAGTCCGGCGCAATTCTGGGTTATCTCGCAGCTAAATATGGCGGTGTGACGGAGATCGAAGCCCGTGCGCTGATCGATCAATGGATTGATTTTGCCAACTCGACCTTTGGTTCGGCCTTGGCGATGGAAGCCGTACGCGAGACGGCGGTTCCCCGCTTGCTCGATTCGCTCGAAACGGTTCTGGGCGATCGCGAGTTTTTGCTGGGAGCGGAATTTTCTGCCGCTGACGTAGCCCTGGGTGCGATGCTCTACTATGGCCCGTTGATGTTTGGTCTCTCGCTGGAACAGCACTTGAACATCAAGCGCTACGCCCAAAACCTCCAGGCGCGTCCAGCCTTCCAGACCACGTTTGGCAACCGCTAAGACGTAGAGTGGGCATCGCCTACCACAACCGGTTTGATTCGTGGATCGTTGTATCGTTCCTATGCAGAGCGTGGGAACGATACAACACTTTTAGGTGAGTCGCGCCACTACAGCGCGTCTAACATCGATCGCACACGTGGATCATAGAGCCGCATGTAATTCCAATAATTGCCAAACACCGACGACACATAGCCCCGAGTTTCATCAAACGGAATTTTTTCGACAAACTCATCGGGATCACTCAAGCCAAACTCATCGAGCCAGCCCTCCACATTTCCCGGCCCCGCATTGTAGCTTGCCACCGCCAGCATCGAGTTGTTATCCCACTGGTCGTGAACGTATTGCAAATACAGCGTCCCGAGCCGCACGTTATCGCTCGGATCGACTAGATCGATCGGCGCAGCTTCACCCTTTTCCGCCGCGATCCAGTCCGCCGTACTCGGCAACACTTGCATTAACCCCACCGCATCCGCCACTGATCGAATATCGCTGACAAACCGCGACTCCTGCCGGATCAGCCCGATCACCAAGAGCGGATCGAGCTGGCGACGTTGGGCAGCCAGGGTGACGACGCCGCGATAGGGAAAGGGGAATAACGCCAGCCAGTAGCGATCGCTTTGGTGAACTTCGCGGAATTTATCGCGATCGCCCGGCTCGTCAAACTGATCCAGACTCGTCAACATAAACAGACCGTCGAGATAGTCCCCTACAGCGGTGCGTAAAATGCCGTCGGTGTACTGATCCTCAAAGCTTGGCGTTTGCACCGTCTCGAATTCCACTTGCCACTGTGACCAGGCATCGCGATCGAGACCGAGGGCGTACAGTTCGCTGAGTGACTCGGAACCGGCGGGCAGCGTGAATCGCTCGACAGGGGGATCGATCTGTGAGACGCGATCGCGCACGGTCGTAAAGTCGCCCACATCCCAGCCCAGCAATGCCGCCGATCGCCAGGCATAGTACGACCACGGATAACGCCGCAAAACCTCGGTAAACGTCGCCTTGGCTGTGTCCGAACCGCCGATCTTCGTTTGCCATTTGCCGACCCAAAACAGCGCTTCGGGGGCAAGCTCACTGTCGGGTTGTTCGTCCACAATCTCTTGCGCCCAGGCGATCGCCTTTTGGGCATCCCCGCTTTTTGCGGCCTGTTTCGCGTTTTTCCAGCGTAGGGTGGCGGCGGTTTCCGATTGGCCGTATTGGGTCAGGATCGATTGTTTGGCTTGCTGTGCGGAGGTTTGGCTGTTGAGTTTTTCGAGGAGTAAGGCGCGATCGTAGAGGGCTTCGGCGGCTTGGTCGGGAAAATCGGCGATCGCCTGGTCGAGTAAGGCCATCGCGTCTTTTTCAGGAACCAGACGCGACAGATAGAGCAAACTCATTGCGGTTTCGGGCGCTTTGGGATAGGCGGCGATCGCATTGCGGTAGGCGGCGATCGCGCCGTTTCTCTCGCCGCCGATTTGGAGCGATCGGGCTTGACGGTAACGGTTTTGAGCGTTGCTGGGAGTCTGGGCGTAGGCGAGTCCGGCCTTACGATATTCCAGTTCTTCCCAGTAGCCAAAGGCGATGTGCTGCCAGTCATCGGGGGTGAGTTGGGCGTTGTGGGAAGTGACGGCGCGATCGAGCCACTGGACGATATCGGATCGGTAATGGTGACGGATCAGGACGCGCAGGGCGGGTAGGGCAGCGGGTTGATCGGGGCTGATCGCGGTGAGTTGTGCCATGGCAGCGTCTGCCGCGCGAGGATGGGTGGGGAAGCGTTCGAGCAGGGTGTTCCAGGCTTCGGAGTTGGCGGTGTCGCCGTTGCCCAGTTCGTAGAGTGCTTCGGCGGCGACGGGGCGATCGCCGTATTCGTTAACTAGTTGTTCGAGGGTTTGGCGTTCGGCTTCGGGTTCATCTAAGGCTCGCTGGGCGCGGGCGCGTTGCCAGAGTATCCAGTCGGCGAGTAGGGGATAGTCTTGATCGAGTTCGTTGAGATGGTCGATCGCGGCTTCTGGTTGACCGGTTTCAATTGCGTTGAGCGCCAGCAGGTAACGAGCGCGGGATCGATCGGCGGAGTTCGCACCATTGGCGATCGTGGTGAGGGCTTCGATGCGCGTGTCTGGGTTATCGCTGAGGGCTTCGGGGATCACCGATCCGTTCAAGGCGCGATCGGTCGGGCGATCGCGTCCGGTTTCAACCAGGGAAACGGCAGCGCCGAGGGCAAGGGCGCAGACACTGGCGATGGCAAGGGCGATCACGTGCGATCGGCGCAAATTTCGCACGGGACTACGCAATGGATGACGACGCACGAGATCGAGATACTGCTGTTGAAAACGCTGCCACACAACACGGCACTCCTAATGATGAGTCTGGATCGATGAACTTGAATTATTGAACACGCTCAGTTAACCCCGTTCCTATTCTGACGTGATTTCTGGCGTGATTGTGCGGCGATTTCCGGATTAACCCCGTTCGCCCGGCCTGAAATCATTATTTCCTGCAATCACTATTTGCTGTCCTGAGCCACTTCGGAGCCAGGAATGCGCTAGATTCCGCTGCTAGAATGCTTTCGCTTTCTAGTTAGGACAACATGCCGTTTTTGCGTAGCGCAAGCTTCTAGCTTGCTCTCGGACAAGCAGGATGCTTGTGTTACGTGTTTGCTCAACAATCCGCGTGAAACTCGTGAAACTATAGAATGCCTTCGCGATCGCCTTCTCCCTCTTGAAATGCCATGCCCCCCACCTCTGAGCCTGTTTCGCCGTCGATTTATCCCCGCCTCAACTCCCCACGTTTTTGGCAAAAACTGAGCTATATTCTCTCGCCCGCTCAATACCTCGAAACCCTCGCTCAAGTAGCGCCCGACCTGGCCTACGCGCCCGTAATTGGAACCGCGCCGACGGTGTTGCTGGTCAGTCATCCCGACGGACTCAAGCAACTGTTTAATAACGATGCTAAACAGTTCGCCGCACCCTGTAACCGTCTGTTGCAGCCCGTTGTGGGCGATCACTCGATCTTTTCTCTGGAAGGCGATCGCCACCGCCGCGAGCGCAAACTGTTGATGCCGCCATTTCATGGCGATCGAATGCGAGCCTATGGCGACACGATTTGTCAGCTCACGCGGCAGCAGCTCGCCGATCAGCCGATCGGTCAGGTTTTCGTGATGCGCGAGCTAGCTCAGTCGATCGCGCTGGATGTGATTTTACAAACCGTGTTTGGACTCGATGACAGCGATCGTAGCCGCCAAATTGCCGCCGCGATCGTTGACCTCACCGCTAGTTTTCAATCGAAATTCTTCCTAGCGGCTCTATTTTTGCCCGCACTGCAACGCGACTTTGGCCTGATTCGTCCCTGGTCGCGGTTTAAACAAACCCGCGATCGGCTGAAAGCGCTCCTACGAAATTCGCGCCCGTCGCGCCCAGCCTGATCCGAGTAGAACCGATATTCTCAGCCTGATGCTGACAGCACGGGATGAAGACGGCAACGCGATGGAAGAGGACGAGCTACACGACGAGCTGATCACCCTGCTGATTGCCGGTCATGAAACCACCGCAAATTCCGTCGCCTGGGCGATGTACTGGATTGCTCAGGATGCGGACGTACGCGATCGTCTTGTGGCCGAACTGCGCGATCCCGCTGTCCAAACTGACCCCGCCGATCTTGCCCGCCGGCCCTATCTCACCGCCGTCTGTAATGAAGCGCTGCGCCTCTATCCCAGCGCCATGATGAGTGTGCCGCGTCGCACCACCGAAGCCACCGAAATCCTCGGCTACCCGGTTCCAGCCAATGCGAACGTCTACGCTTGTATTTACATCGCCCACCGCAACCCGAAGGTCTATCCCGATCCGCTGCGGTTTAACCCCGATCGCTTCCTCGATCGTCAGTACAGCCCCTACGAATTCATTCCCTTTGGTGGCGGCGTGCGGCGCTGTCTCGGTGAAGCGCTCGCCGTCTTTGAGTTGCGCCTTGTGGTTGCGACTATCCTGCGCGAATTTGCCGTTGAGTATGCCGATGACCAGCCGGAGCGTCCTGTCCGTCGTGGGGTCAATCTCACCCCAGAGCGCGGCGTTCACCTCAAGCGCACCGCGTGATTCTACGTCCAGCTCGCGGCTGCACCGTTGCGCGAGGTGCGGGTAAAAAAACTACCGGGTCTCATCTCTTCGTCTCGATTATGCTCGTGATTTTGTGGTGCGATCGTGTTGGTTGGGATTCCGTAGTTCCATCGTGACCCTATCCTGGGGGCAACTCTGGCGCGACTCTGTGGCCTATCAGCACACTTAGCAGCCTTCTTCGTCCTGATCATGTTGACTCAGCAATACAACCGACCCGAACAACATCAGTGCAACGATCACCGTCGGTTTTGGGGCTGGGTGATGCGACTGTGCCATCGCTTCCACCACAAAATCACTGGAGACATTAACTGTAGCTTGGGCGGGCGCAAGATCGATACAGGTGCAGGCAGAGAGAAAAAGACCGGTTGTTAGCGTCAGAAGAGAGTGCATGATGTTGGCAGGAAGGATAGAGCGTCCCAGGATTTTTACGTATTTGTTCTGCGGGTTAACACTGAGTATCGTTGGTTTTGTATGAAGTTACCGTGATGCTTGTGTACCTGGAGGCGTGAGTTTACGCGAGAAACAGCGTGATGTTTACGGGGCGTTACTCGTGATTGAGATCACGGATGATCGATCGCACTCGCAACGATCGGGCGAAACTGTCGATCCTTATTGACAAGACTGACACACTGAACCAACCAACTAGAACTGGGTGAGACCGTGGGCGCATTGCCATGACGCCCCTACGAGTTTCGATATTTTGCGTAAGTCCTGATTGAGTTAAGCTGACGGGCGCACCGGTCTTGATCCCCTTGCTCAAAGCTTTCTCTCCGTTTTCATCATGTCAAGCTCGACTCCCGCCGCTACTACTCGATCGCCGCTGATTTTTCCCACGATGGGCTGTGGAACCTGGGCGTGGGGCAATCGCCTGCTGTGGAATTATGACGAAGGCATGGACGCCGAACTCCAGCGCGTGTTCGATCGCTGCATGGCCGCCGGGGTGACGCTATTCGATACCGGCGACTCCTACGGCACGGGCAAACTCAGCGGTCGTAGCGAATCCTTACTGGGTCAGTTTGCTCGCGATTATTTCGCGGCTCGATCGGTCGATCGATCGCACCTCTGCCTCGCCACCAAACTCGCCCCCTTTCCCTGGCGTCTCACCCGCCGCTCGATGGTCGCCGCCGGAGCCGCCTCCGCCCAGCGTCTCGGCGCGATCGATCTCGTGCAACTCCACTGGTCAACGGCGAACTATTTCCCCTGGCAGGAGGGCGCGTTACTGGATGGATTGATGGATCTCGTGGAAGTGGGACAGGCGCGGGGGGTCGGTTTGTCGAATTTCGGGGCGAAACGGCTGCGACAGGTGTACCGACGCTTTGCCGATCGTGGCATCGCGATCGCCTCGCTTCAGGTGCAATATTCCCTCCTCTCGACCTACCCCGTTACGGAGTTGGGCGTTAAAGACGTGTGCGACGAATTGGGCATTAAGCTAATCGCCTATAGTCCTCTAGCCCTAGGGTTGCTCACCGGTAAGTATAACGATGGCAACTATCCCGACGGTTTGCGCGGTTTCCTCTGTCGGCAAATTTTGCCCGGTGCAAGGCCGTTGCTCGCTTGTGTTGAGGCGATCGCGCGATCGCGACAAAAAACGATGGCTCAGGTTGCGTTAAATTGGTGCATTGCGAAAGGTGCAATTCCCATCCCCGGCGCGAAAACCGTATCGCAAGCCGAGCAAAATATCGGCGCGTTGGGCTGGTCGCTCGATGCGGGCGAGGTTGCCGAACTCGATCGAGCTGCCGCCCGCGTCCCAAAAACCATGGTGCAAAATAATTTCCAAACCCGCTAATGGTTGTAATAGGATTTTGAGGCAACCAGTCCTTTGAATTTTGATCGCACTCACCCTTCAACACACCACCCCCGACGGCCAAACGATCCACACCACGATCGCCGGAACCGGTAACCCCCTGCTCTGTCTGCACGGCCACCCCGGAACCGGCGCGTGCTTCGATCCCGTCATGGCTCCCCTGCGCGATCGCTACCAGACGATCGCCCCCGATCTGCGCGGCTACGGCCAAAGCAACACGCGCGAACCCTTCCCAATGACGACACATATTGATGATTTAGTGTCACTGCTGGATCGGTTAGAGGTTGAACGCTGCACGATCGTTGGTTGGTCATTGGGTGGCATCTTGGCGATCGAGCTGGCCTTGCGTTGCCCCGATCGCGTCAACGGACTGGCTCTGATCGCCACTGCCGCCCGTCCCTATAGCAATCACCCCACCGTCTCACCGCTGGAATTGGGCTTAACCGCGATCGCCGGATTGACCAGCGTTGTATTGCCCGCCGCACCGTTTTTACCGGCGATCGGTCAGCGATCACTGTTCCGCTACCTGATTTCGCAACACACCGCCACCGCCTACCGCAACATCGGCCTGTACGGTGTCGCGGCCTACCTCCAAACCAGCCAACCGGCTAACACCGCCCTGAACACCGCCATTCGTCAGCGCTACGATCGCGAAGCTGACCTCGCCGCGATCGCCTGCCCCAGCCTTGTGATCGCCGCCACCGACGATCGCCACATCTGCGCCACCGCCAGCCAGCGCACCGCCGATCGCTTACCGAATAGCCACTGGATCTGCTACGACAACGCCGCCCATCTGTTCCCCTGGGAGCAACCCGATCGCCTACGTGATGACCTGACGCGCTGGCTCGAACACCACCAGCTATGACACGATCACGTTACTGCCGCTACTGGTGGATATTTTCTCTGACGGGTGCGATCGTCTACGGTGTGGTGTCATTATTAATCGGGGTCGATTCGAGTGGTGGTGGGCTGGGCTGGCGGGTATCGATCGCGCCACGTCGGGATGTCCAGCAGGTACGCGAGTTGCTCGATCGTGGTCACGGGGTGGTCGGGTTTGATGCATTTGGCTATCGCGAGCCGTATCAGTTTTGGCACAATAACGATGGAATCATTGAGCCTTTACGTGCAGCGGATGTGGTGTTTCTCGGTAGCAGTCGCGCACAGTTTGGCTACGATCAATCGCTGTTAATTTCAGAGTTCAAACGTCGTAATTTGAAGGTCTATAACCTGAGCTTTGGCTGTAATGAAAATCTTGGGTTTGGGGTTGAATTACTCGAACGATATCAAGTCAAACCTGCGATGCTGATCATTAATCTTGATCTCAATATATTTCGCCGAAAGTTTTCGCATTGTACACAGGATGTCGTAGCGGGGCATGGTACGATCGCCTTCCAACGTCATCGTCTAGCCCAAACGCTTCAATTCTCATTATTAAATAGCTTAAATCGTCTGATTGCTTGGGCTACTCCTCGTGATTTTAATCATTACCTTTTACCCAATTATTTATTAGTTCGACGTAAAGCGACGGGATTTTGGGCAACAGAACTATTTGAAACCCACGCCCAACTTAATAATGTTACATCGATCGCGATGGTGGATGATCCCGAATGTCGCCAATCGCTTAATGCTGAAGAACGTAAAAACATCGACTATTGGCGCGATCGGCTGGCTCGAATTAACCCTAACGTCACGCTGCTGTTCACCTATATCCCCCACGATCGGTTTTGCCCTGATCGCCTGCAAGCGATCGCCAAATATCTCAAGCAACCGGGATTTCAATACTCCCATCCCGCCCAGCTTCAGACGTTTGATACGTCCCATTTAACCCGTGACAGTGCCTCTGACTACACTCTTGAATTTGTTAAATGGTTGGAGTCCATTGAATATGATTAACTCAGAATTGACTTGGAATCGACTTGAAATTGAGGTAGGATAAAATGTTAAAAATATTTAAAATTTAGTAACCGAAATACATCAATATATTGTGTCTTACACGACACTCTCCCGCGCTCAAATTAGGACGATCTACGCTGAAAACTGCCCTCTGGCTCCGCTCAATGATCTCAGTGAATGTTCTAAACAAATCACGGGTTACTATTTGATTTGAACAGAGTACAATGGTGTATCGAGAACGCTTCTTTTTCTCATTTCGATATAGCGCCTCGGAATAAGATCAGGCTTAACCCAAACTCAGGGTAAGATAAAGCCAATTATCTGGATTTTGTCTGGATTTTATCTAGATTACGGTGTGTAGAGTGGGGCGATAGCCTACAGGATGGTAATCATGTCGGTTCGAGTACAGGATCTGCCGGTACAAGTTCAACGATCGCCCCAGACTCAGGCGAGACGATCGCTGCGGTTGACCGGGTTAATCCGTCCCCTATCTCTGGTTTCCGTCAGTGCGATCGCCAGCTTGATGACGGCCTGTAACGTCAGTCAGCCGCCGACCTCCTCCGCGACGAACACGGGCGGAGTGCTTCCCCTAGCCCCGGATGCCGCTGCTCCTGCCGCGCCTGCCGCAACTGCTACACCGTCTGACCCGGTTTATACCTACACCGTCGGGGCGCTGGAAATCACGGGCGATCGTACCCATGTTTGTAACGTGCTGTTGCCGCGTGGCCCTGGGATTGGCGGCGATTTTTTCTATCCCGAGGAGGCGAACCTGTGGGCGTCGCTGAACTGTCCGGAGCTGTACTGCAATTTGGCGGACGGGGTTTGTCGTGATTCGTTGAAAAGCGTGTGGGCTGATCCGGATGGGCCAGGTACGGTAAAAGCTCCGGCGGCTCCGGTGGCGGCGAATGGTGCGCCGGTGTTACGAGAGGGTCAGGAGTCCGCACCGATGAATGAAGAGCCGATGCCGGTGGTCGATCGCGTGCTTCAGTATCCCAGTGCGCCGTTGCCGGTGCAGGTGTTCGAGGTGGTGTCACTGACGGCGGATCAGGTAAATGGGCTGAATGGGATGTATCAGCGGTTTGCGAAGGTGGACGCACGGACGGAGCCGATCGCGCCGGGGAGTGCGACGGTGCATAACGAGTGGGCGGCGCTGTGTCTGGGTGAGGAAAATCAGGCGGGTTGTCCGAAGTCGGCGGCGCATCAACTGATTAGCTACGGTGAGTTTTGGCGGGCGAATCAGTTTGTCACGTCGGGGGGCTGGGTGTTGTATAAGCCGTAGGTTGCTGTAGACGCGACAGCCTTGTTGACGGGCGATCGGTAGCAGCAGTGCGGTGAGGTTTGCGGCGATCGTGGCGTGTTCGTCGCTGGCTCCGGCCATGGCGAAGATTTCGCCGTCGTGATATTCGTGTTTGATGGGCGAGTTGGCTTCGTGGGTGAGGTAGTCGTCGGGGGTGAGATAGGTGCGATCGGGGTGGGCAATCATGGTGGTGGCTTGGGCGATTTGAGCCGGGTTGAATTTCGCGTCAATCAGGCATCAAGCATTGCGGGTTGGGGAAGCTGGAGATCGGCCACGATCGGCAAGGTGAACGGGTTATCGAGACGTTTGGAGAAGAAGAAGATCTCGATCGCTTCGATCGTGTCGGTTTCGGGGTTGAGGCGCACGAGGATTTCATCATCGAGTTCTTCCATTTCCTGTTCGCCGTAGGGGGGGCATTTGTGAATAAACAGGATGTCGCCTTCGCGATCGTAGTTGATGGTCAGTCCGTTCATCATGTTCTGTACTGTTTGTGTTTCGGGAGTTTTCGCATGGTGTAGGCCGTGATGATCCAATGTCGATCAAGGTCGTTTTGGCTGACGACGATAACAATCATGTAACGGCCTGTCCTGATCGTATTGAACCATTTGACAAATTGTTGGGCTTCGGGGTCACTTTTACTTGGGAAGATTCGATCGGGGTTTGCGAGGGTTGCAGCGATTTCGGTGCGGAAGTCCGGCCAGGTGTGTGGATGTTGCTCGATGATATGTTGAGCGCGGGATCGGGAGAGGGTGATGTTGGCGTTAAGGTGAGGACAGTAGAAGGTTGCGGCGGTGGTCATCGCTGGGGGCTTGTTTTACGGGGTGGCAGGTTGCAGACGGCGCGTTGGTCGTCGGTTGCGCCGCCGTTGGGGTTGTTGAGCCAGGGGGTGAGGCGGCGGCAGGCGCGATCGAGTAGCGTGAATAAGATGAAAGTCTGCATCGATTAAAATGCCAACAATTTTGCGCCAGGATGGGTTTGCGGTTCGCCTTTATTTTAACGACCACGATCCGCCACACGTTCATGTTTTCAAGGCGGGAGGACAGGCCAAGATTGCTTTAGGCGATGGAGAGCAGTTGCCTTGGCCGATGGAAGTTCTGACGATGGATAAATAAGACAGCGAAGCAGGCGCTGAAGCTCGTTTTCGAGAATCAGGCGTATTTGTTGGACAAATGGAGGGAGTTTTATGACTGAGCGAAACATTGACGATCGTGACTTCGAGGCACAGCTAGAGCGAGCGCGGCGGGCAGCGGAGTTGAACGCGTTCACGGAGCCGCGTGCGGTGTCGGCGGCGTATGACGCGGCGGGGCAGCGGATTGTGGTGGAGTTACGCAGTGGGGCGGTGTTTTCGTTCCCGGTGCGGATCGCGCAGGGGATTGCGGGGGGCAGTGCGGCGGAGTTGGCGGAGGTGGAGGTGACGCCTGCGGGGGATGGGCTGCACTGGGAGGGGTTGGATGCGGATTTGAGTGTGGCGGGGTTGTTGGCGGGGCGGTTTGGGTCGGAGGCTTGGATGGCGGGGTTGTGGGCTAGTTTGTAGGGGTGCGGGGCGGCAGGCCATTCGCGGAGATGTTACGGCCAAGACTTCTGAGGTCTCAATGCTGGGTTGCTCAAGCCACAGGATTTTGCCAAGACCTCAGAGGTCTGCGTCAGTTCGACTAAATTGAGATCAGCCCTCCGAAATCAACGCCCAAACTTCCCGATGCATATTGATCTCAAACCGATCGCTGGTAAGCACAACGGAGCAATCTACCGCTTTCCCGATCGCACCACCGCCCTGATCGGACGGAGCGATGCCTGCCACATCCAACTTCCCGACGATGACGATCATCGCAGCATTTCTCGCTTCCACTGCCTACTTGACCTCAACCCTAACGTCAATCCACCCCAAGCCTGCATCCGCGACTTTGGCAGTCGGAACGGAACCTACGTCAACGGTCGCAAAATCGGTCAGCGTCCGGTGGATCTCAGTGCCAGCCAAGGCCGAAAGCAAGCCTATCCCGAGTGCATGTTAAACCACGGCGATCTCATTCAGCTCGGAAAAACGGTGTTTGCGATCGAATTTGCCAACGAAGCCAAAACGGATCTGGTTGCACCCGCCTTCCAAGACAGTTCACCGCAAGCGCCACCGCCCAATTTGCGGCAATGGTTGCAGCAGTTGTTAAATCAGGTCAATGGCGGTGAGTTAAACCTGAAGGCGATTCGCGGCTACGACGTGGTGCGGTCGATCGGCAAGGGCGGATTTGGTGAGGTGTTCCTCGCCAAGCACCGTAAAACCGGCGAGTTTGTGGCGCTCAAGCTGATGTTGCCCCAGGTAGCAGCGGGTCAAGCGAATGTCGATCGCTTTCTCCGGGAGGTAAAGGTCAACCAAGCGTTACGCCATCCCCACATTGCCCGCCTGCTAGAATTTGGCTCCTATAAATCAAGCTGGGTCACGACGGTCTTTTTCTTCACGCTGGAGTATTGCAGCGCCGGGAATTTGGCGGATTTTGTGGTGGCACAGGGGGGGTCGTTGCCGGTGGAGTTGGCGATCGACCTGACGCTACAGATTCTCGATGGCTTGCACTATGCCCACCGCACCGAGTTTGAGCAACACAATGCCCTGGGTCGCAAGGTCAAGGTGACGGGTGTGGTGCATCGAGATATCAAGCCGCACAATATTTTGCTGATGCAGGATCGAGGCAAGCTGAAGGCCAAGGTTGCTGATTTTGGGCTAGCGAAGGCGTTTGATCTGGCGGGGCTGAGTGGTTTAACGATCGCGGGAGAGATGGCCGGGACGCCGTTATTTATGCCTCGTCAGCAGATGTTGGATTTTCAGTATGCCCGCCCGGAGGTGGATGTGTGGGCGGCGGCGGCGACCTTGTATTTCATGCTGACGGGGGAGCCGCCGCGTGATTTTCGCGGCAAGGCTGATCCGTTGATGGTGATTTTGCAATCTGCGCCGATCCCGATTCGCGATCGCCAGCCTCGGATTCCGTCCCAGTTGGCGACGGTGATCGATCGAGCGGTGCAGGACACGCCGACGATCGGTTTTAGTTCGGCGGAAGCCTTGAAGTTGGCGTTATTGCAGGCGATCAACTGATCCAAAACCTCAGTAAACCCCCCCAGACCTCAGAGGTTTCTAAAACCTCAGAGGTCTCATTCCCCGTAGGTCAATTCAATGAGCGATAATGACCTATGGTTAAACATATCGCCCGGACCCAGCGCATGTCGGGGACGATCCGACTCACCCCCCTCTTCGTGTATCAATGCTTTGGCAACCTGGTTTAGTCCTCAACGACACGTACCGGATCGATCGCCAATTTGATGGCGGCGGTTTTGGCATTCTCTACCAAGCGACAGATCTCAGGCAAAAGCGCACGGTGGCAATTAAAACGTTGAATCCGACCCGCATTGCAAGCGATCGCTTTCAACAGGAACAAATTAAGTTCATCAACGAGGCGATGAAGCTGGCGAAGTTTCAGCATCGCCATATTGTCGAAGTGTTCGAGGTGGTCGAATCCGGTGGTGTGTTGGGAATGGTGATGGAGTTTGTTCAGGGTGACAATTTAGCCGAATGTTTGCAGCAGCGGGGTCAGCCGTTTAAAGAGTTGATCGCGCTGCGCTACATTCAGCAGGTGGGTGAGGCGTTGGCGCTGTTGCACGATCGCCAGATGTTGCACCGGGATGTCAAGCCGTTGAACATCATGCGGCGATCGGCGAATCAAAATGAAGTGGTGTTGATTGACTTTGGTTTGGCGCGAGAGTTGGAGTTTGGGGTAACGCAGACGTTTACCAATGCAGGCACGCCCGCCTATGCTGCACCGGAGCAGTTTCGGCGAGGGCGGGAAGGGCAGGTGAAGCCCGGAGCGTATACGGATGTGTATGGTTTGGCGGCGACGTTGTATGCGTTGCTAACGGCGCAAAATCCATTTCCGGCGGAGTTTCGTTTGCTGGGTGTGCCATTGACTGAGCCGCGTCAGCATAATGGGTCAATTTCTGATCGGGTGAGTCGGGCGATCGTCCGGGGTATGGCGATCGAGATTCGGGAGCGATCGGCGACGGTGGCAGAGTTTTTGAGTGATTTGGGGTTGGGGCGATCAGGTGGTGGACAGCCACCCCCAAAAGTTGTTACACCAGCGCGTCCTGTGTCTGTGGGGTTGGGTTTGAGCCGCTTTCGGGCGGAAACTGTACAGGTGGATCAGCGCGGAAAGATTGTGAAGCGGCAAATCATTGAGCCGGAATATTTCACGGAGCGGGTGAATGGCATCGGCATTGAAATGGTCGCGATTCCTGGCGGTCGATTTTGGATGGGTTCTCCAGACGGGGAAGAATCACGAAGTGACAACGAAAGCCCGCAACACGAGGTCAGCGTGTCTGACTTTTTCCTGGGAAAATTCACCGTCACCCAAGCCCAGTGGCGAGCCGTCGCCCAACTGCCTCAAATCAACCAAAGCTTAAACGCCGATCCATCTAGGTTTAAAGGTGATAATCGCCCCGTTGAGCGCGTCAGTTGGGATGATGCCCAGGAATTTTGTACGCGACTGTCCCAAGCCACGGGCAAAGCTTACCGACTGCCCAGCGAAGCCCAGTGGGAATACGCCTGTCGAGCTGGAACAACAACACCCTTCGCCTTTGGAGCCACCTTAAACACCGATATCGCCAATTACGACGGCAACTACACCTACGGCAACGGCAAAAAAGGAGTGTATCGAGAGCAAACCATCGATGTCGGCAGTTTTCCGCCGAATGCTTGGGGGTTGTATGACATGCATGGCAATGTGTACGAATGGTGTGAAGACAGTTGGCACAACAACTACAACGGCGCACCCACCGACGGCACAGCCTGGATAGATAACGGTACAGAATACAAGCTGCTGCGCGGCGGTTCGTGGATCAACTATCCGAGGAACTGCCGTTCGGCGAGTCGGAGCAACACCGCGCGCGACTTCCGTGATTTCAATATTGGTTTTCGTGTGGTTCTCCCCAGAACTTAATGTACACTTTTCTCTTTTTCCCTCTTTCCCTCTGCTTGGCGCGTAGCGCCTTTTTTATTTTTTGACTCCCTCTATACCTCACCTATCGACCTATCGTTCCTACGCTCTGCGTCCAATAGACCTCTTGCATGAATCGAGAAGGCCGGGATTCGAGCACTGAGCGGAGTCGAAGTGCGGTTTTCAGTTTAGACGAGAGTGTCCTAATCTAATCGCTAAGTAGACCAAGAAAATAAATCGTGCTTCAGCGTAAGATCGCACTATTCGCTGCACGAAGGCTACGCCAACGACTACGCTCAGTGCTCATTGACCCTCTGGCTTCAAGCAAACCGTCATTTTTTAGCTTGGGCTACTTAGCTGCTATATCACGCAGACGAGCAACGATCGCCGCAA
>JAAUPN010000213.1 GCA_012033105.1 Coleofasciculaceae cyanobacterium RL_1_1 | reverse complement strand
TCCAGCACCGCCGTTTTCTGTTCCCGCTGCTCCTGCCACACCCTTTGCAGCCTCGCCCCCCACAGCTCCGGCTTATCCCGCCCCTGTCCCGATTAGCCCTCCGAGTCCTCAGCCACCGAGATCGGTGTCAGTCCCAGCCCGGCCCACCCACCTCTGCACCGGCTCCCGCAGTTCCCCATTTCCACACCGCCAACAGTTCCCGTAGCTCCCGTAGCCTCCCGCAGCTCCCGCACCTTCCCCATTGCCAATCTCGCAACCACCGGCTCCATTACCAGCTACACCGCTCGCTATACCACCAGAAGCCACACCACCAGTAGGCAGCGTTGGCAACACCCCGCTCGGCTCCACCTCAGTCCGTCAGTGGGATGAATCGGAGATTACCAATGCTGCGCAACAGCTTGCGAATTTCTTCGGTGGAGAAGTGGTCACCCTGGATGAAGATGTCTTGAATTGAACGAGGTCTTGCACCGAGTTTCGAGCGTCTTACACTGCGATTTGATCGCGATCCCAATCTTCCGGCGCATCCTGATTGAGGATGAATCGCTCGATCGCCACCGCCGCGCCATCCGCTTCGACTGATGGCGCAACCCAATCCGCGCGATCGCTCACCCCGTCCGGCGCATCCCCCCATCGCGACCCCAATCCCCGCATAGATCAGCATTTCGAGATCGTTGTAGTTGTCACCGATCGCCATGACCTGATCCGCACTCAAGCCGAGATATTCTTCTGTGAGGTATTGCACGGCGGTTCCTTTGTTCGCCTGGGGGTGGGTGGCCTCGAAGAAGTAGGGGGTTGAGGTGGTGAGGTAGAGGTCGTCGGGGTGGTAGCGATCGCGGACGTGGTGTAGGAGGCGGGTGATGCGATCGGTGTCGGCGCTGAGGGCGAGGAGTTTGGTCGGTATATTTTGGGCGATGAAGGTCGCCAGATCGGGGATGATTTCGGGCTGGATCTGCGATCGCGCAACGTAGGCTTGCGTGTCGGCGCCGAAGTCGTTGACGATGAGGCGATCATCAACATAGCAATGAACCGACAGTGATGACCATTCTGGGTCTGCCAAGAGGTCGATCAATTCAAGGGCGATTGACTGTGATAGTGGTGTATGGCGTAGGCGGGTGTCGGTGTCCGGTTCGGCGATCCAAGCGCCTTGGTAGCAAATCAGCGGCAAATCGGAGCCAATCTCGCGATGGAACCGTTTCGCCGATCGATACATCCGTCCGGTGGCGATCGCGACGCGAATCCCTCGGGCTTGCACCGCTTGCACCGCCCGTTTCACCGGCTCACTCACGACATTGGATCGACCGGCGATCGTCCCATCAATATCGAGTACCAGCAGCTTAATCTTCTGGTGATTGGGCGTTATGCTGGCAATGGTTTCAGGCTGACGCGCGTGAGGCATGGTGCAAATCCCAACGGTTTTAAGATTTCGGTTTCACCCGAGACCATACCAAGAATTAATCAAAATAGGCGGCGTATTTATCGCTCATTTCTCGTAAATGAGCGGCGACCTGCTCGGTTTGTTCGATCATGGCGAAATGACCACAGCGATCGAGTTCGATCGTATTTGCGCCGCACTGCTGAAAATCGGGATGAAAGCTCGCGAGGTGATGGACATATTTCGGCGGCATAATCGTATCTTGCAGCCCTGCGATAAAGTACGCCGGTTGGCTGAGTCCTGCCACCACTTGCGGCAATTTATGCACTCATCTTCGGTGGTTGAATCGAGCAGCGTACCCCGAGCAGCAGTCTCATCCGCAATCAGAAAATCCTTGAGGCGCTGACTGCCCCAGCGTCGATCGATCGCACTTGCCACATTCGCCCGCGCAAATAACCAATCCAAGCCAAACAGGTATTGCAACCACCCCGGACGCCACTGCAACATTTTCGAGCCTGCCGATCGAAAGCGATCGAACTCCTCCGCCAGGTAAATTCCGCCGCCTGCGTTGACGCAAGTGACACCACAGACCCGCTCTGGACACTGACGCGCCGTCCACAGAGCGATCGTCCCACCGAGGGAGTGACCGACGAGCCACGCGCGATCGATCTGGAGTTCTGTTAACAGGCTTTGGAGTTCGAGGGCGTAATAGCGCGGTGAATAATCCCGCTCGGGGTCATCTTTGGCGATCGGTTGAGATTCCCCAAAGCCGGACAAATCGTAGGTTAAGCACTGAAAATCGGGTGACAGTTGCTCAACGAGCGGCTGCCAATAGTGGCGGCTCAGTAGCCAACCATGGAGAAACACAAAAACGGGTTGATTCGGTCTCGCTTCGCTCAGGGTGTAGGCGTGGGGAGTTCCGAGAATATCGAGGCTTGCCATAGTTCCCGATCTTAGCGGTAAAACGTCATCTGCTGATGAAGGTTAATGGAATCACTTAATGAAGAAATATATTCCAGAAATCGGTTCCAGTGGCCGGACTCGATATTTCTGCTAACGGTTCACCGCCAATCCCGGTGATTGAAATACCGACACACAAAGCGCCCGACATCGTTGGGTTTAAACGGGTCGATGAATCCATCCCGATCGATCCGTTGGTAATGGCGACAGTCCAGCACGTCTTCGGGCTGCTTTTGGCCATCAATGGTTAAGCTGACGCGATATTCCCAATAGTTTTTGGCGCTGCGCTTGATGCGATCGATACACACATCATGGTCATCATAAAGACGACAGGTTAGGGGAGCTGCATTCGCGATCGGTGCGATCGGAGTTTGCCACCCAAAGATGATCGTCACCCAAAATACGATCCCGAATCCCAGTCTGAAGATCTGCGCCAAGAACATGGTTGCACTCCGTCCCTGGCGTGTATCTCGTCCCGATCTGACCCGTAATCGAGTTCTGGTACTGGGATTAGGCGCACTGGGCTGATGGCTCGTCGTGCTATGGATGTTCGGGTTAAGCCTGTCTTCGGTCTCGTGAGGCGATCGCGCACTCGGCATGGCGGTTGGATCAATGAATGATCGAGAGGAATTGAGGGGACTGATAGTGGATGATAATTGACCAGAACATTCTGATCCCGATCTAACCGTAACCGATTGTCCCGAGAGACGGGTTAAGACCGTGGAGTTAGGCAATAGACACTTTTCTCTTTTGCAAGATACCGTAGAACCACGACAGACAACCGTTTGGTCAGTGATACCCGCTACGCCAGCTTTTCGCGCTGACGTGACCGGCTCACTGGCGCAACCTCAGATCCACCCACGCTTCCGATACGTTCGAGCAATCAACTGCTATGAAAATTTTGGTCACGGGGGGAGCGGGCTTTCTCGGCTCTCACCTCATCGATCGACTGATGGAACAAGGACACGACGTCCTCTGTCTCGACAACTTCTTTACGGGTACAAAGCGCAATATTGATCATTGGATCGGTCACCACAAGTTTGAACTCATCCGCCATGATGTCACCGAGCCGATTCGCCTCGAATGCGATCGGATCTATCACCTTGCCTGTCCCGCCTCGCCCGTTCACTATCAATACAATCCCGTTAAAACCATCAAAACCAACGTCCTCGGGACACTGAATATGTTGGGGCTGGCCAAACGGGTGAAAGCGCGATTTCTGCTGGCCTCGACCTCGGAGGTCTACGGTGATCCGGATGTCCATCCGCAGCCCGAAGCGTATCGCGGCAACGTCAACACGATCGGCATTCGCAGTTGCTACGACGAAGGCAAGCGCGTCGCCGAAACCCTCGCCTTTGACTACCACCGTCAAAACGGCGTGGATATCCGCGTCATGCGAATCTTCAACACCTACGGCCCTCGGATGCTCGAAAATGACGGGCGCGTGGTCAGTAATTTTATCGTGCAAGCGCTGAAAGGTATCCCACTCACAGTTTACGGCGACGGCAGCCAAACCCGGAGTTTTTGTTACGCCTCTGATCTGATCGAGGGCATGATGCGCCTGATGGAAAATGACGAACACCTCGGCCCGGTCAATATCGGTAACCCCGGCGAGTACACCATCCTTCAGTTAGCGGAAACCATCCAGCGCATGGTCAATCCAGACGCCGAAATTGTGTTTGAACCCTTACCGCAAGACGATCCAACCCAGCGTCAGCCGGACATCACCCGTGCTAAAACTTGGCTGGGGTGGGAGCCAACGATCGAGCTGAAAGAAGGGCTGGAAAAAACGATCGCGGATTTCCGCGATCGTTTAATCGCACCCTAAACTCAAGACAGACCGAGCGCTACGCCTACGAAAACTGTAGCCACGGTTACCGTCAGTGTGTCTTGTCGGTCAATTTTTCCCGTCTTTTCGGTCTTCACTGTTTCTGTATGTTCCAAGCAGTATGGTCTAGCGATTGATCGATTAATCAAGTCATCTAATCAAGTCATCAAGGATTGAAATACCTATGCGTGTTTGTGTTATTGGTACTGGCTACGTTGGTCTCGTCACGGGCGCTTGTCTTGCCTACACAGGTCATCACGTGATTTGTGTGGACAACAACGAAGAAAAAGTCAAGATGATGCAGGCGGGTCGATCGCCCATCTATGAGCCTGGTTTATCGGAAGTGATGACCAGCGCGATCGAGGCGGGAACACTGGAGTTCACCTCGGATCTCGCCTCGGGGGTTTCCCACGCTGACATTATGTTCATTGCCGTGGGAACGCCGCCGCTACCGACGGGCGAGAGCGACACACGCTACGTCGAAGCGGTCGCTCGCGGCATTGGCGAACACCTCACCGATGGCTACAAAGTCATTGTCAACAAGTCCACCGTGCCGATCGGCTCCGGCGACTGGGTGCGGATGATCGTCCTCGATGGCATCGCGGAACGCAAGAAAACTCAGAGCGATTCAAGTGAGATTGCCGCCGAGTTTGATGTGGTCAGTAACCCCGAATTTCTCCGCGAAGGATCGGCGATTTTCGACACGTTTAACCCTGATTCGCATCGTCCTCGGGAGCAACAACTCCCGCGCTCTCGACCTGATGGAAGAGCTATATGAGCCGATCGTGACGCGCGTACACGGCGATGACAAAACCTTGCCGCCGGTTCCCGTGGTCAAAACTGACCTGAACTCAGCGGAAATGATCAAATATGCAGCGAACTCGTTCCTGGCGACGAAGATCAGCTTCATTAACGAAGTGGCTAATATCTGCGATCGGGTCGGCGCTGACGTGACCCAAGTTGCCGAAGGAATTGGCCTCGACTCACGGATTGGTAACAAGTTCCTGCAAGCGGGGATCGGCTGGGGTGGCTCCTGTTTCCCGAAAGATGTGTCGGCACTCGTCCACACCGCCGATGACTACGGCTACGATGCCCAGTTACTCAAAGCCGCTGTCGAGGTTAACAGCCGTCAGCGGTTGCTCGCGCTCGAAAAGCTCCAGCAAGAGCTGAAAATCCTCAAGGGCAAAGTCATCGGCTTACTGGGTCTGACCTTCAAGCCCGACACCGACGATATGCGTGATGCTCCGTCGTTGCTCCTGATCGAAAACCTCAACCGCCTCGGCGCAAAGGTGAAAGCCTTTGACCCGATCGTCTCCCAAACAGGAATGCGGTTTGGCTTAACCGGTGTCGATGTGGAGACCGATCCCGAGCGTTTGGCGGATCATTGTGATGCGCTGGTCTTGGTGACGGATTGGAAGCAGTTCCTCGATCTCGACTACGGCAAAATGGCGAAGCTGATGCATAATCCGCTGATGATCGATGGTCGTAATTTCCTCGATCCAAGCGTCATTGCAGCGGCGGGTATGCGTTATGTCGGTGTGGGTCGATCGGCGGGCAAGTAAAGTAGGCCGAATTTAAATAAGCTCTGCGAATAAACATCAGTGCTAGACCTTTGAGGTTTTAGAAACCTCAAAGGTCTTAATTTCCTGCTATCTATTCCGTCGTCTGTTCCGTCGCTTGCGCTGCATAAAAACGCGGGACAACCCAGAGGAAATACCACCACCACAGAGCGATCGCGCCGATCACCGGAAGGGTGAGCCAGAGCGTCTGAAATAGTAGCCAACTACCGCCCATGATGATAATTCCCGTCAGCACGATCGACCAAGGTTGACACCACCAGGGTTTAGCAGCCCACAGATTTGAGGAGGCGGGGGCGGAAGCGGGGGAAGTAGCAGGAGAAGTAGCAGGGTCAGTCATGATCAGTTCGTTCTGTAGTGACGGGGAGACACAATCCGCCGATCGCTAGGATCTCACGATCGCTCGTGTGACGATCGTTAATTGATTCAGAGCCAGCAACGAGCCGCGAATTAACCGAGCCGCCGCGATCGGCTCGCGAGCAAACGCCGCCGCCAGCGCCAGCGGTTGCAGATTGCCGCGATCGTCAAACGCACGGGACAAATCCGGAATATTCCCCGTCAGATCATCGCTCACCACACGCACGATCGCCGCCTCGGGAAATCGGCGCAACAGGGCGACACTTTCCATATCAATTACCGCAATTTTAAAACCCCGAAAGTCTCGCGCGATCGCCTGCTTGTCCGCCACGGTGCAAACGGCAAGGTCTACATTGAGCGCTGAAACCGGCGTGTGATGTAGCTCCGGAAGGTTGAGCAGCGCACTGGGTGGACGGAGCGGGTAACACTCCTCGGGCTGAGTTTGACGGCGGCTGGAGTGGTAGGCGATCGCTGTCCCGATCGGCAGTTCTGGGGAGACGCTGCCGCAGAGACCCAGTAATACGGGTCTAACCATATCGACGCATTCGGATTGAGGGCAGGTCTGTCGATCGTGCGCTGGTTTATATGTACGAAAGAAACGATCCGCAGGGGTTAACCCGGCGGGAATGGCGACCACTTCGGGGCGATCGCTGGCCGGTACATCGCGCAATCCTCGCTGTACCGCTGCAAACTCCGCTCCCTGCGGCACAAAAATACAATTAAATAAGCGTTGATGTCCCAAGAGTTTGAATTTTAGATGAATGATTAAAACTTGCTAATTTGGTCAAATCTATTAGTATTAATAATATGGTCGGTTCAATCATATAGTAGGTAGCGATTAGATTAGGACACTCTCGTCTAAACTGAAAACCGTACTATTCGCTTCGCGAAGGCTACGCCAACGATTCCGCTCAGTGCTCTCAGTTTTTGATGCGTCCTAGCTTAATCGGTGATTGCTATATTTAGAACATATTGAGAGCGTTGAGCGGAGTCGAAACGCGGTTTTTGACTAAGCAGAACAAAGTCAATCT
>JAAUPN010000038.1 GCA_012033105.1 Coleofasciculaceae cyanobacterium RL_1_1 | reverse complement strand
CAGGTCACAACCTTGGCCGTCGTTAGCTTGCGTCGTTCAGCCAACGGAACACTAAGCAACTCATTTGCCAGTGACGTGCATTCAGCCGTCATTTCAGCAAATAAGTCAGCCTTGACTTGGTTCAGGTCATGGAACTTTAGCTTTAGTGTTGTGGTGACTTTAGGCATACATCCAGCAGATCATCAGTATTACCTACTTGGGTAAAGGCGGCTAAAGCCGCACGAGTCGCCTTTCATCCCCGGATTGAAATCACGGGGCTTTCAGGCTTCCGATCTATTCCCGTAACGCTGCGCACGCGAAATGCTGGAGCACCTGACGGGATGCAGCGGAAAATTTCCCTTGATGGCGGATCGACCCACAAAAAAAGAGGTTGATTTTGATCAACCTCTCAAAGCAACGGATACAGCATCACACGTCTCGATTTAAGCTCGACTCAAACTCGATTCAGGAGTGATCTGTAACGTGAACCAAGACAACCGCGATCGAGCCGTGATCGGGTCGAAACGTCGCCCATAACGAATCCTTAAACCGCAGCCAGCTCTTTCGTCGCAGGGCGGGTGCTGTTACGAATGCCTTCGATCGCTTCTGCGTAATCCGGCGCGTTAAACACCGCCGAACCCGCCACGATCGCGTTAGCACCCGCTTCGAGCACTTCCCAGGTGTTATTCACCTTGAGACCACCATCAACCTCGATCCACGGATCGAGACCGCGAGCATCACACATATCCCGCAGTTGACGCACCTTGTCCACCGCCGACGGGATGAAGCTTTGGCCGCCAAAACCAGGGTTGACGCTCATAAGCAACACGAGGTCGCACAGGTCGAGAACATGCTCGATCATGCTGAGGGGCGTGCCGGGGTTGAGGACGACACCGGCTTGCTTGCCGAGTTCGCGGATTTGACCGAGGGTGCGGTGTAGGTGCGGCGAAGCGTTGTGCTCAACGTGGATGGAGATGATGTCTGCGCCCGCTTTGGCGAAATCTTCGACGTATTTTTCCGGCTCGACGATCATCAGGTGAACATCGAGGGGTTTATCGGTCAGCGGACGAATTGCTTTAACGATCATCGGGCCGATCGTGATGTTGGGAACGAAGCGACCGTCCATCACGTCCACGTGAATCCAATCCGCGCCTGCTTGATCCACAGCCTGAATTTCTTCGCCGAGTCGGCTAAAGTCTGCCGACAAAATGGACGGGGAAATAACTGTTTTTTTTGTGCTTGCCATACCGCTGCCTCTCCTACCTCTTTGTTATTTTTGCTACAGTTTCGTTTTTGACACTCCCCGACCTGAAGGTACGGGGATTCTTCATTCACCGACTGACCGTAACAGTGCAGGACGTATCCAACACTGCTAGAGGGTATGTCTCCTGAAGCGATAAAAGTTTATCAAACCCTGGCTTTGACATGCTCCCCGGACTTAAAGTCCGAGGATTCTAAAGCTAGGCGAACAGGCTAGGCTGCTGCTCTACTTTGTGGCTTAACGCTTCAACGGGCATTGCTAGCAAGCTAGTCTGATGCGCCCTCCACGTTCGTTTTGAGTCTCCGAGTATCCCCCGGCGACTTGGTATATTCTAACAAAATAGAGGCAAGATGCGGACTCAAAGTCCGGGGCTTGAGACCCACCCCCCAGAATGGTCAATGGCTCGATCGATCTCCAAAGAATCCGTGGCTTCGGCGGTTTGTAAAGGTTCTCGCTAAGATTGCGGTAGCGCTTCACTGATCGCCGCAAGGATCATCCCTTCCGATCGCGATCCACCCCAAAACCACAGCAACCGATCACCACCGCGATCCCCTCGCTCGACGACTTCTCCCATCCCTCACCGCTTCATGTCTATGTCATCACTCGATCGTCATTTTTTCCGTCCCCTGACATTCGCCGTCCTCAGTGCGATCGCTGTATCGTCACCGGAGAATCGCGGAGTGCGGCCTCCTCCGTCTCGATCGAAGCCGATGGCATTGACGCAGCCCGTCTCCACGAGGAATACAACCTCATCGGACGCAAAATTGGGATCGGCCAGGTCGAAATCGGACGACCGGCAGTGTTTGGCCTGGATAAAATCCCCGCAGACCCGGCAACAAATCCGGCGGGCGTATTTGTCGGCGAAGACCGCGCGGGGTCAGAAGCTGCGCTGGATGGTCACGCCCAAGGTGTCGCCAGTGTAATGATCAGCGGCTTGAAGCAACGAATCGGAGTTGCACCCGGTGCGCAGCTCTATTCCGCTGGCGCGGTGTTCGAGTCTGGAGCGAGCCGTCAAGCGCGAGAATGTTTAGCCGCACAAACCGTCGCGCAGCAAAATAGCGGGGATGTGCGATCGATCAATTTCAGCTTTGGCGAACCGCTGACCCTCGATCCACGACGGCGCGAGGCGGTACTCGATGGCAATGCGCTGCTGACGCTCTGCGTGGACTGGTCGGCCAATGCTCATAACGTGCTGTACGTGATCGCGGGCAACCAGGGCTATGGCGGTATTTCGATCCCGACAGATCAGTTTAATGGCATGACGATCGCCTCCAGCCGTCGTGTGGATGGTGTCTACAGCCGGATGGATACCTCCAGTTTGGGAGGAGCGTTTGACGGAGCCTTCAGCGGCTTGGTAGGGCTGGAAACCAACGCCGACGGGCGACGCTTGATTAGTCTTTTAGCGCCGGGGCGGGATGTGTCGCTAGTGAGTGCGGGGGGCGATGTCTACGAAAGTACAGGGACGAGCTTTGCGGCTCCCCACGTGACGGCGACGGTGGCGCTGTTGCAGGAATATGGCGATCGGCAAATTGCGGCGGGTCGCTGGAGTGTTGACGCCCGCCGTCATGAAGTAATGCGAGCGGTCTTGCTGAATTCGGCGGATAAGCTGGCCGATCGCGGCGATGGTTTGGCCTTGGGCATGACTCGCAACGTCAAAGATAAGTGGGGGCAGGTGTGGACTGAGTCCAGTGCCTACCGCGATCGCGCCATCCCGCTAGAAGACGATATCGGCGCGGGACACCTCAACGCCTATCGGGCGTATCAACAGTTTGCCGCAGGGCCGAGCGCTGCCGGACGTGAGGCGGGTGCGATCGGTTGGGATTACGGCTCGATCGGTTCCTCCGCTAGTGCGGGGACGGTGCAGGATTATCCGATCGCGGAACCCCTGAAAGCCGGAAGCTTTTTCTCGGCAACCTTGGCCTGGACACGTCAGGTCGATCTTAACGATACGAACGGTAACGGTGTTTTCGATGAAGGCGAAGACTTTACCGGCCACAATCTCGATGATCTAGATTTATATCTCTTGCCGATCGACAGCGATCGGCTAGAGGATGCCGTCTGGTCATCGGAGAGCAAAATCGACAGCGTCGAGCATATTTTCCGGGCGATTCCCAGCACCGGACGCTACAAGCTGCGGGTTATCCTCGCCCAGCGATCGAGCGTCAAAGCCCCGAACTATGCCCTGGCCTGGTGGGGCGCGGCTGCCGATTAAGCCGATCGCTCGATTGGAGGTCAGACCAGCCGAAAGCCAGGGAACAAGATCCGTAAAATATTCAAGGTCAGGATCGTGCTAAAACAACCCTGACCGAAATCTCCGGGAAAGTGAGCTAAATTCTTAGTTGAGCAGCAGGTGAAATATCAGGAAAATGTCAGGCGCTGGATTCTCCCACAGACCTGGCCTAACCTGTATTGCCTGTACAGTCTGGACACGTTGCACGACCTACGATGATCGCAACTCATGTTATTGATCGGTCTGTTCAGTGCAATCAAGTAACATCACGGGCATTTCCGAAGATTTAACCGCAGAATGTTTAACGTGTTTGTTCAACGTGTTTAGGATGTTTGAGGATGTACCTATTCCAGCTCGTCCGATCTATCACAGCTCAGATAGTTTGATCGTGGACGTTCAACAATTAAAGTGCGATCAAACTTGCGATCGCACACTGCCCTCGATCTCTAGAACTGCGAAAGCATTCATCTTTCAAACGCTGCTTCTTGTTTCATGACGAATTCCGCCAATTCATCAGAATACGTCACCCCGAACCGGGAAGAAGCCGCCTCCAAAGCATCTTCAGAGCAACCTATCGAATCCAAGACAATCAACGTAACCAACGAAACTAACGACACCCCTCGAACCCAAGCGGCATCCAGCAAGGCCGAAGCCACGCTCGCCTCACCGAAGGCACGTTTATTGCTCGTCGATGACAATCCCGACAATCTGCGCCTGCTCTCGCGGATGCTAACGCGCAAACAGTACACGACAGAACTCGCCTCTAGCGGTCGTGAAGCGTTGGAGATCGCCCGATCGACCACGCCCGATCTCATCCTGCTGGACATCACCATGCCAGAAATGGACGGTTATGAAGTGTGTCAGCGTCTCAAGGTCAATCCCAAAACGCGGGAAATCCCAGTCATTTTTATCAGCGCCCTCAACGAGGTGATGGATAAAGTGCGAGCCTTTGGCGCGGGCGGTGTTGATTACATCACCAAGCCATTTCAGTTTGCCGAAGTCCTAGCGCGGCTCGAAAATCACCTCACCCTACAACGACTTCAGAAACAACTTGCGGCACAGAATGAACGCCTCCAAGCGGAGGTACAAGAGCGACAGCGAGCGGAGCAGGCGTTACAAGAAAAGGAAGAATATTTACGCCTGATTCTCAATAACATTCCGCAGCAGGTGTTTTGGAAAGATACAGACCTGATCTTTCGCGGCTGCAATCAAAACTGGGCAGCGGCGACAGAACTCAAACATCCGGAAGAGGTCGTCGGTAAAACCAACTACGATTTATTTTCGCCCCGCAGTGTGGCCGACACCTTTGAAGCGCAGGATCGCGCCATTGTGGACAATAATCGCCTGGTTCATATGGTGATCAAGAAGCAGCGTACGGCGGGTAAGCCCGGTAAGCGCATGTGGATCGACATGAAGAAGTTGCCGATTCACGATGAGGAGGGTCGGGTGATTGGGATTCTCGGGGTGTTTGAGGATATTACAGAACGCAAGATTGCCGAGCAGGCGTTGCAAACGGAGAAGCAACGCACGGAGCAGTTATTGCTAAATATCTTGCCGCAGGCGATCGTCGATCGCCTGAAGACGATCGATGGTTCGATCGCTGATCGGTTCGATGAAGCGACGGTCTTGTTTGCCGATATCGTCGGATTTACCGGCATGTCCGCCCAAATCCCGCCGACGCAGGTGGTGAACATGCTCAACGAAATTTTTCGACCTTCGATCGCCTCGCGGAACGTCATAAACTCGAAAAAATCAAGACGATCGGCGATGCCTATATGGTGGCGGGGGGAATTCCGCTCGCCTGTACGGATCACGCGGAAGCAGTGGCGAATATGGCGCTCGACATGCTCTCGAAGCTGGATGAGATGCGCGAGAATATTGGCTTACCGTTGCAAATTCGGATCGGCATCAACACAGGGCCGGTAGTGGCGGGTGTGATTGGTGTCAAGAAGTTTATCTACGATCTGTGGGGCGATACGGTGAATGTTGCTAGCCGGATGGAATCGACGGGCGAGCCGAATCGAATTCAGGTGACCGATGCTATCTATCAGCGGCTACGTGACCGATTTGAGTTTGAGCCGCGTGGCCTGATCCAAGTGAAGGGCAAGGGAACGATGCAATCGTATTGGTTGTTGCGATCGAATTCGCCGCCGACGCCATCATCGGCGGATTGAGCCAGAGTGCGTTGAACCAGAGTACGACTTAGTCGCCGATCGAAGTATCATCACACTGCAATTCTTCCAGAGCGGCCAGGGTGATTTCTAGGCTCAGTTTGGCGCGTTCGATTTTTGACAGATCATCCCAGGCAACATCTTCGCTGACTGTCGATCGCGCCGACTGATCCCGCATCGCTAAGGCATAGGGTCGCGCAATCGTGCGCCAATCATCCGACGACCAACCCACAATCGAACCATCCACACAGCTCACCAATTGGGCGATCGCGGCTTGGCCACTACGTTCCACCTTGCCCGTGAGTGCCGCCGCTCGATCGAGGATGGTGGTCAGCAGGTCTGTTGGTACACGATCTCCGAAGCGTTGATGGAGACGAGTCAGTGGTGATGCCTCCTCGGTGAGATCGACGTTGGTTTGATCCCAGAGGCGATCGAGTGTCTGAAAAAATCGGGTGGCTCCGGCTTCGATCGCTGCGTCCGTCCAGTCCAGATCGCTATCATCGATCGACAATTCGCGATCGAGCTGTGGGTGAAATTCGAGCGACTGCCAAGCGTAAGGGGAGTCATCTTCAAGGTGAAGTCGATCGAGCAGGGCGAATTCGACTTGAGCTTTAACGTGAGCTTTAGCAGCGGAATCAGCGTGGTCGGGGGATGGGTTAGCCATGATTGAGATGCGATGCGCGTGGGGGAATGATCGGAAGATCAACAATGCTGTCGTTGTCCGTTAACCGAAGGGATCGGGCGAGAGTCATAGTCGAAAAAGGGTCAGGCGATGAGGTCGCGTATGCCATTTTTTCAATTGTCTTACCCTTACTAAACTACAAGGCTACCTTTGAGTTTCCAGATGTTCATCAAATTTTATTTGACCTATTACTAAAACCTGTATCGCGCCTTGAGATGCAAGCGTTCGGGAGATTGTGGGGATTCAGTGTGAGGGGATTTAGGGTGAGGGGATGTAGCCTAACATCAACTCCGAGAGTATCCATTCCAATTCCGACCCGTGGGTTGACGAAGGTTGGATTGCCGCTCAGAGGATGAAAACTTTACAGTGAGATCGTTCGTCGCGCGGCGATCGGCATTCGCCAGCCCGTCCCAAAGGCGCGATCGGTGATTTTCAGACCCGGAGCGGCCTGACGGCGTTTGAACTCGGCACGGGTGACGAGGGCGATGATACGTTCAACGGTGGCGCGATCGTGTCCGGCGGCGATGATTTGGTCGGCGGATTGGTGGCTATGGACGAGGCGATCGAGAATGTCGTCGAGGGTGTCGTAGTCCGGTAGGGAGTCACTGTCACGCTGATCGGGGCGCAATTCGGCGCTCGGGGGCTTTTCGATCACGTTGCGCGGTACGATTTCGCCGCCACGATCGCGATTAATCCACCCACACAGCGCATACACCCGCGTTTTCGGCACATCCGCAATCACCGCCAAGCCGCCATTCATATCGCCATATAACGTGCAATAGCCGACGGCGACTTCGGATTTATTGCCCGTGGAAAGTAACAGATAGCCAAATTTATTCGCGATCGCCATTAACAGCGTGCCGCGAATCCGTGACTGGAGATTTTCCTCCGCGATCCCCGGTTCGGTTCCCGCAAATAGGATGTCTAATGACTGGTCAAACCCGTTCATCATGGGCAGGATCGGCAAGGTTTGCGTTTGAATTCCGAGGTTGGCTGCCAGAGCGATCGCATCATCGACGGAAGCTTGGGAAGTGTAGGGCGACGACATCAGCACGCCGAGGACATTTTTTGCACCGAGGGCTTCCGCCGCGATCGCTGCTACCAGAGTCGAATCAATGCCACCACTGAGTCCTAAAACCGCTCGCGAGAAGCCACATTTACGCGCATAGTCCTGAACCCCTAACACCAGCGCCGCCCAAATTTCAGCGTTATCGTCCTCGGGATAGGGCGCGATCGTCGCGGGTCGCAGGGTGAAGTTTTGACTCGGTGCATCGATCGCAATCTGGATCGCGTCGGTTTGGCAGTGAGCCGCACGGGCAACGATCGCGCCGCTAGCATCCACCACAACGCTATTGCCATCAAAAATCAAATCATCGTTGCCGCCCACCTGGTTGGCATAAAAAATCGGCAGACCGTAGCGCTGGGCGGCGTCGCTTAACATCGCTTCGCGTAGCGTCTGTTTGCGCTGGGTATAGGGCGAAGCGGAAAGATTGACGATCGCATCCACGCCCGCTGCGGCGAGGTCGGCAATCGGATTGACGCGATAGTTGCGTTTGCCCCAAAAGGCTTCGTCATTCCACAGATCTTCGCAAATGGTCACGCCGATCGTCTGGGTCTGTCCAGCGGCCTTGAGCGTAAAAATATTGCGCGTTACATCCAGGTTTGGGTCTGGCTCGAAGTAGCGATTTTCATCAAATACGTCGTAGGTCGGCAGCAGACGTTTATGGAAGATTTTCGCGATCGTGCCGTGCTGTAACAGAGCAATGCTATTAAACAACGCCTTGCCACCCTCGCGATCGGCGTGGGGATTGCGGACGGCCATGCCGACCAAGACCGCGAGATCGGCGGGCAAACGGCGAGCAAGTTCGCGAACAGCGGCGTCCATCGCGTCGATGAAGCTGGGGTCGAGCAGCAGGTCTCGGGGAGGGTAACCGCAGATGGACAGTTCGGGGGTCAGCAGGAGGGCGCAATCGGTGGCAGCCTGGGTGGCGCGTTGGGCGGCGGCGAGAATGCGATCGGCGTTGCCGCTGAGGTCGCCGACGGTGGGGTTAAGCTGGGCGATCGCGATGTTCATGGCCGATTTTGCGGGGTCTACGAGGTTTGTCCTAATTTTACGCGGGTGATTTTGGTACGGGCGATCGTGGAGGAGATCAGAATTTGCGTACTCGGCGCTTCCATACTGATCTCAAATCCACACCAATCCATTCGTATAAGCACGCAGCTTGGTCGTTGCGCAATCACGAGTTTTACGTAGTTTTCACATGAAACACTCCAATTTTTACGTAATCTTCATGAGAGAGTCCGCACTAGCCGGTATTCTGATGTGTACGTGAGGTCGAGACTTTCAGTCTACAATCTCAATATTTTTGCGGGGAAAAGATCGTGCAAGACATGGGGAAGATGCAAAACCTCGGTGGTGTCATGTTGGTGTTTGCATTTATGTTTGCGCTCGGGACGTTTGGGCTAGCCAGTGTGGTTCATCGTCACCAAGCTGTAGACGAAGTGACGGACGGTACGGTCTCGTTTGAAACGCTGCAAGAGTGCGAGCAGAAAACCGACGTTGAGGCGGCAGCACATTTCGACCAAGAGGTGCGGGTCGGTATCGTTGAATCGTTTTGCCGTCGAAATAAAGAATCTGGGCTAATTGAAAATATTCCGGTGTCGGCTGCGGGTATCGCTACTCCCTAAGTCGTGATACGTGTTGAACCCGAGTGAGCTGAGGGCGATACCCGGTTGGGTTTAGGCTGACGTAGACGACGTGATTTCGAGATATAAAAAAAGATGTGTTAACCTTTGAAAACACAACCCTAGAGCGCGTCGTCTCTTTACGATCATGAGTAAGGTTCTAGTCCTTAACGCGTCCTACGAACCGCTCAACATTACAAATTGGCAGCGGGCGATCGTACTCGTGATTAAGGGAAAAGCTGAGCAGGTTGAACACAACGGGCGATTTATCTATCCGGATGTGCCGCTTCCGACCGTCATTAGACTGCGGTATTACGTCCGGCTGCCCTATAAAGAAATTCCGCTCACGCGACGCAATGTGTTTGCTCGTGATTGTCACACCTGTCAATACTGTGGCTGTACGGGCGATGACTTGACGCTCGATCACGTATTTCCGCGATCGCGTCGTGGCGGCGATACCTGGGAGAACTTGGTGACGGCCTGTGTGCGCTGCAACGTGAAAAAGGGAAGTCGTACACCGGAAGAAGCCGAGATGCCCCTCATGCATCCGCCGCGTCGCCCCCATAGCAGTCTATTTTTTGAAGTTCGCAAGTACTTACGCAGCGGGTCACACCCCGAGTGGCAAAAGTACGTCATTGGCAGCGAATAGGATGCCTGTGAAGTAACGCAACAATCACTCTACCTGTGTAAGCAATAAAACTTAAAGAGATTCACCGGACGATCGCGAGAATGCGGTAGTAATCTGGGTACTAATGCCTTGGCAGCGGTCAGGGAGCGGGTTTGCGTCCGTTCACACGCGGTGTGGCTCGATCGTTCTGATTCATGGCGATCAAGTGACGCGATGTCGATCGGTCGAACGCTCCACTATCCTGGCATTTTATCGATAGCCTCATTAATCATCGGAAAACGTAAATTATGTCTATTAAACGTGGCGCGAAAGTGCGAGTTCTCCGCAAAGAGTCCTACTGGTATCGCGAAGTTGGCACGGTAGCAACTGTCGATCAAAGCGGCATCATCTATCCCGTCATTGTCCGTTTTGAAACGGTTAACTACAACGGTTTTAGCGGTTCCGCTGGCGGTGTAAACACCAACAACTTTGCCGAAAACGAACTCGAAGTCGTCGGCTAAGATACATCTCCTTGCTTGCAATAATCAGCTTTTTTGTTAACGCGCGGCTTTGGGCTTGCGCGTTTATTTTTGTAGGCTTGATGTTTAACTCGTCTCTAAAATTTTTTGGTCTTGACGATCATGCCTGAATTGCCTGAAGTGGAAACGGTGCGACGGGGTTTAGAAGCAAACACGATCGGCTATCGGATCGCCGGGGGTGAGGTGTTGCTTGATCGGACGGTGGCCTATCCCGAGACGGGTGCAGCGTTTTTGGCGGGATTATCGGGCGCGACGTTTCGCCAGTGGCGACGGCGGGGGAAGTATTTGCTCGCGGATCTTGACCGAGCGGATGGAACGGTTTGCGGGTTTGGGGTGCATTTGCGCATGACGGGACAGTTGCTGTGGTGCGATCGTGCTGCGCCCTTGCAGAAGCACACGCGCGTTCGTCTGTTCGTGGAGTTGAATCCGGCCACGCGGGTCAATCCGTCTGAGGAGGACACGGATCGCAACGATCGCCCGCTTGAGCGTGAGTTGCGTTTCGTTGATACACGAACCTTTGGGCAAATGTGGTGGATTCCCGCCGGAATCGCCGAGCCGGAGATCGTGACGGGCTTACGCAAACTCGGCCCCGAACCACTCTCGGCAGAATTCACAGTGGCCGCTTTCGCAACGGCCTTAGCCCACCGCAAACGACCGATCAAAAATGCGCTGCTCGATCAGGCGATCGTCGCGGGCGTTGGCAATATCTATGCCGATGAAGCGCTGTTTCTCAGTGGGATTCGATCAACAACACTCTGCTGCGACCTGACGCCAGCGGAGATCGAACGACTGCGGGACAATGTGGTGTGCGTGCTGAAAGATTCGATCGCCCTCGGTGGCACGACCTTTAGTGACTTCGTGGGTGTAACCGGAACCAATGGACGCTACGGCGGCATCGCGCGGGTCTATAACCGGACGGGACAACCCTGCCCAGTGTGCCAAACTTCGATCGAGCGGATTCGATTGGCAGGACGATCGGCGCATTTTTGTCCGCAGTGTCAGCCCAAAGGTTGATGAATTCAGTACGATGGATCGTGCCTACCGTCGCGGGCGATCGTGCTGTCGGTAGGCAAAATAGACCGAGACCCTTGGTTAAATCTCTCAATACCGTTCTTTTTTCTGAATATCATGGCAGACCCTACCGCAGCTCCGAAACCCACGCCGCTCAAGCGTGGCTCTTTCGTCCGTGTCGTACGCGAACAGCTCGAAAACAGTGTGGAGGCAACGGCCAGCGATCCACGGCTGCCGTCCTATCTGTTTGAAACACGGGGCGAAATCCTCGAACTGGAGGGAGATTACGCACTGTTAAAGTTTGGTGCAGTTCCTACGCCGAATATGTGGCTCCGTCTCGATCAGCTCACGGCGTTTTAGTCGGTGTTTCAGATCATTCAGGGTGAGGTGAAACTCACCCAAACAGGATTTTTCATGAAGCGCGATTCATCCATCGCGATCAAACTCAAGCCCAAATCGCCGCGCTACAACTCGGCGATCCAGGCCGTCAGACCCTCAGCCTGTAAATCACTGACAAGCTGATCCGCCCGCCATCGATCGCGGAACACCCCCGCCTGAATTGCCTCACGCCCGTTAAGCTGCGTCGTAAACGCACTTCCCGCGATCGCCAGAACCCGGTCAAGACCGGCGCTCGTGTCAACCAACACACGATAGCGAGCCGGTTGCGGGGCAGACGAGAGAGAGAGACCGGGCGGAATCTCGCTCAGGTTGACCGTGACGGACGGTGGCGGCGGCAAAGTGCCACCTTCGCCGATGGGTGGATTGGGGTCGGGAACCGGCAGTGGAATCAGGCCGGGGATGCTGGTCGGGCGCGGTTGCGGCCAGGTTGGGGAGACGTTGCTCGGTGCGTAGGCAAGGGGGAGATTGGCGCGATCGAACGGTTCGACGGAAGCACGAATTGGAACGGGAGCGGGTCTGGACAGAGCGGTCTCGCCAGCAATGATGATCGAGTTTGGAATGTTCGAGTTTGGACGGGCGATCGGGTTGGCCGGTGTTGCAGCAGGATTGACGATGGGGGGGGAGTTCGCTCGATGTGGCTGGGGTCGAGCTGGGGCGTTCGAGCGCGTCCCAACGTAGCAGGGTGGTGGGCGTTCCGGATGTGGCTTGAGTGGTCTGGGTCGTCGCAGCCGTACGGGGCGCTGTTGCTGTGTTGGCGAAATCGACGGTGGAATGTGTGGGCGTTCCCCAGGCGACGATCGGCGCCGTAGAGTTCCCAGAATTACTAGAATTACTAGAATTACCAGAACTCGTAGCTAAATCCACTTCGTTCGAGCGGAGGCTAGCAACAGACTCTATTGCGGGACGATCAGTTGGCACATTGGGCGCTGCCGGTAAACGTCGGTCACTGGTTCTCGTCGGGATCGATGGGGCAATTGATCGGACATCGGTATCAAACGAACCGGTATTGTCTGAAAAGCGCACTGTTGGCGCGGTTGTCGATCGGAGCGGCAAGATCGGGATCAAGCGGTAACGATCGCGCCATTGTCGCATCAAGTCGGATCGGATCGCGGCTCGCAAAGGAGTCACTCGGAGTAACAATCGGCGGGAAGCTCGTTTCACCTTGCCAAGCGATGATTTCGCTGGACTGGAATTGGGGACGGTTTTGGGGCTGAGGCGAAGAGCCGGGGCGTCGGGCGATGGGAGCGGCTGAGATGGTGCCACGCAACGCGGTCGGTGGGTTGGCCGCCGCGATCGCCTGTCCCGTTTCGATCGCGAAGTAGCCGATCGATTGATCATTACGACGATCGAGCTGATTGTCCTGTAGCTGCGGCGTCGCGCGATCGGAAAACTCCAGATCCGAGCCGTCATTATCCTCAAACCGATTATTGAGAATGTAGGGCGTACCGTCATGGGCGACGATGCCATGACGGGCATTCTCCGCGATCGTATTCCCCACAATCCAAGGCATTCCTCCCGCCACCCAAATCGCGCTGCCGGACGGATTACGCACCGTCACCCCACTTAAACCCGCGCCATCAAACCCCAAAATCGTGACACTTTGCTCGCCCGCCGTCGGCGTCATCAGCCAGCCCCCGCCCACAATCTCAATCCCCTCACCACGCCGATCCGGCTCACCGTACACCGTCACCCCCGATCGCAACTGAATCGGAAACTGTTCGCCACTTGCCTCGCTATATCGTCCCGGCGCCAGCACCACGATCGTATTAGACCGAGCGCGATCAAGGGCATGAGTCAGGGTTTGAAAGGGTTGCGCGAGGCTGCCATCACCCGTCCGATCATTACCTGTTCGAGGATCGACATGCAGCATCGCCGGTGCGATCGGGCTAGACGTTATCTCAGACATGTCAGACGCGGCGATCCATCGAACCGGATCGAGACCTAGCCGCGATCGTTCCGCCTGTGCCTCTCGGTGCGCAGCTTTGGGAGTCGCAGACGCGATCTCCGCAGCACTCACATAGTCAACGCGGCCACAGACCATCGCCATCACACCCGCCATGATCATACGAGCATGGCGCGATCGTCCTTTCTTTGCCGTCGAGTCACCAAAACCCACGTACTTCTGCCTCACTGGAGTCGAACACGACCGTCAAACACAATTAAACACAATCCCATACAACACCCCCACCGATTCTAGATCATCCGTCCCGCACGAATCGAATCAAGGCTGTTCCCCGGTTCTCCGTAGTCCATCGTTAGCGCCTCGCTTTCATCTTGCGTAAATTCTCGGTATATCAGCAGCGCTCCGAACATGGATCTTTGTTAATTTTTATTGATTTATGCTGTCAATGGGTCAATATCAGTTAAGTGGAACGGCAGCGCGATCGGCTCAATCGCAGAAATCACAAGCTGGATTCTATTCAGCAACAATTAGCATCAACCCGCTCATCTTCAAAATTCCAGCAAGCAGGTATGACATCGATGATCAAGCGCCAAAATAAATATCGATTTAACCCACAATTTCTCGAAATTCACAGTTTGGGTTGAGTCAGTAAAAATCTTGCCGTTATCTCCCTAATTGCCTGTCAAACCTGAGCTTTAGCCTTCCATCACACTGATAAGTGATCGTGTTTCCTGCGATCAAGACGGGAAGTGATCCATAGGTTATCAATCGGATTTCAAAAGTAAGCCAGCAAAGAAACCTAGCCAAAAAAGTGAGAGACAGACCAGTTATAGACCTATAAGCAATTCGGCATCATTCGCCTAGACAGCCCTATTCTGTCATGTCGCCCCGGCGTCATCTGCACGAATAAATCTTACTTTATGAAGCTCCAGCAAAGGATCTTCTCGGTTTTTATGAAGTTTTCGTGAAGTACGTATTGAACACGGATCACATCTAGTGTTTACACGTATGATGAGAGCACAGGAAAAACGCCGAGCAGGATTTGCGGAATACGTAATTTCACAGGTTCACCCCGAGGAGTATTGGGTATCGGCACGGGAATCACGGCTGACGAATCAACAATTTTCTAGGAGATTTCAATTATGTCTATCAACTCAGGTTTGCTCAAAAAGCTCGTCGCGGCTGGCTTCATCACCGCTGGAACACTGGGCTTTAACGCTGGGCAAGCCTTGGCTGATCCCTGCGATGGGGATACGGTTTACTCGGGTGCCGGTACTGTCGAGGCGTCCCTCGATGACTTGTTGAACAACCCAGCTTGCGGTTTCCGTGTCAGCGGCCCGGATATTGTTGACTCAGGGTCTGAGACATACTCGACAGACTATTTCAAAGCTCTCTTTGCGCTGGAATTTGAAATTGCCGGTGATGCGGAAAATACAGTGTTTGGGGTGTATGACGTAGAGACTCTCACCAAAAAGGCTCTCTTTGGAACTGATGATGAGTCGATCGCAGACATTGGTTGGACTCCCGGAGAAAACAAAATTCACCGTAATACCACTAATTTATTTGCAGGCTTCGGATCGAACTTTGGCTTCTATCTGAAAAATAAAAAGACGAATAATACTTACTATTCTCAAAGTATTCTGAACCCGAGTAGCGAAGATATGGCGAAAATCTTTGAGGGTGATGGCGAGTCCAAATTTGATCTTCAACTTGATGGAGTTGCGCCACGTCAGAAGTTTCATCCGGGTGATCTGATCATTGCCTTTGAAGACCGACACACGGGTTTAGCTTTCGCTGATGGCGACCATAATGACACCGTGGTCTATATGCACCGCAAGGAAGATGTTCCTGAGCCTGCAACGATCCTGGGTCTAAGTCTTGTGGCTGGTGCTTTTGCTGTCCTGCGCAAACGCGATCAAAACTAGCTGATCAGCCTGTATAGCAAAAATGATTGAGTTAGGACACATTTAAAAAACTGAGAGCACTGAGCGGAGTCGAAGTGCGGTTTTCAGCTTAGACAAGAGTGTTCTAACCTAATTGTTTTTTGCTATATCAGATAGCAGCATCTGATTCTGTTTAGCCATATTCGGGCAATCACCCTCTGGGTTCTTACTGTAGATTTGGGGGGTGCTATTGATGGGAAAGGGCGAAATGACAACACATAAAAACACATAAAAAAGAAGTAAGGTGGCTCGATCGAGCAACCTTACTTCTTTTCTGAGGAACGCAATTAATTGAATGATCCAGGCTTCGATAATCGAGATTTAACGATCAAAGAATCAAATGCTGAAACGAGCAAACGCAGTCGTAACCTAACGAACCGCTTCGAGCAAACGCGAGTAATAAAAACTGGTGCTAGTCATTTCATCACGCTTGACCTTAAAACCATTTTTCTCAAAAATCCGCACGATTTCAGCCTCTTTATGCTGATAAGCTCGTGTGGTTTTGCTCGGCCCGGGGAAGAGTTCACCGACCTTTTTGAGTAGGGTTAGCATGGCTGTTTTGGGCGCAAAACTCAGAATAATTCGCGACTCGGCTAACTGGCAAAGACCGCTAATCATGCCCTCAATTTTATCGTCGGGATAGTGGATTAACACATCGAGACAAACGACGGTGTGATATTTACCCGTAATCGTTTCGAGATCCTGAGCGGCGAATTGTACCTTGCTCGCTGAGGTCAGTTCAGCGGCAGCGCGTTCCTGTGCTTCCTGCACCATCATTTCGGAGATATCGCTACCGAACACGGTCGCGCCTGCTTTGGCGAGGGGAATGCTCAGGCTACCGACGCCACAACCGGCATCACAAACCGAAATTTGAGCGAGATTGCCATCGGCGGCCAACCAAGCTAGGACTTTATCAACAGTTTGCTGGTGGCCTTCGCGAATGTCGAGCTGGACTTTGTTGACATCGCCCTCACCGTAGATGCGCCGCCAGCGATCGAAACCCGTTGTGTTGAAGTAATCTTTTACGATCGATTTATCGTCAATAATAATCATGCGCGGTGCGAAAAATAGGTGAGTGAGGGGCGACCCGCCTAAAAATAGCCCTCGAAAGATAAGGGGACAGGGCTAGGTCGCCACGGCGTTGAAATGAGTCTGCCACCAGTCGAAAAACTGGCGAGACACGCTAAAGTCAAAACACGTCAAGACACTACGATATCTCACTTTTAATTGCGAGTTTTCACGTTTCGTGTCGATCTTTATGTCGTTTTGTTACAGCTCCGTAATTAACGATCGGTATATTCTGGCTGAGAAGCTGATAAATCTATGACAACCGCAAATTTCACGCATGAGACCCAAGCTCGCAAGGCAGACCATTTAAAAATTTGCCTTGAGGATGATGTGAATTGTCGGGACGTTACCACGGGGTTTGAGCGCTTTCGGTTCAATCATCAGTGTTTGCCGGAGCTGAATTTTGATGAGATTACGATCGCAACGTCTTTTCTGGGATCGCGGCTCGGTAAGCCGTTGGGCGCACCGCTGCTGATCTCGTCGATGACGGGCGGGACGGAGCGGGCGAAGCTGGTGAATTTTCGGCTGGCGGAGGCGGCACAGCGTTATGGGCTGGCGATGGGGGTGGGATCGCAGCGGGTGGCGATCGAAAATCCGGAGTTAAATGCGAGCTTTGCGGTGCGATCAGTGGCGCCGGATATCGTGCTGTTGGCGAATATTGGCGCGGTGCAGTTGAATTTTGGCTACGGTGTGGATCAGTGCCGTCAAGCGGTGGAGAGCATTGAAGCTGACGCGCTGATTTTGCATCTGAATCCGTTACAAGAGTGTGTGCAAACACGGGGCGATCGCAATTTTTCGCGGTTGTTTGATCAGATTGCGGCGTTGTGTGAGGCGTTACCGGTTCCGGTGATCGCCAAGGAGGTCGGGAACGGAATTTCAGGAGTGATGGCGCGGCGATTGTTGGACGTTGGGGTGGCGGCGATCGATGTGGCGGGGGCGGGCGGTACGTCCTGGGCAAAGGTGGAGAGCGGTCGGGCGATCGATCCGATTCAGCGTCGCCTGGGCGAAACGTTTGCCGATTGGGGTCTCCCGACGGCGGATTGTTTGCAGCAGGTGCGATCGGTGTCGGCGGATGTGCCGCTGATTGCGTCGGGTGGTTTGCGGACGGGGCTGGATGTGGCGATCGCGATCGCCTTGGGAGCCGATTTAGCCGGGATGGCATCACCGTTTCTGAAGGCGGCAGATGCGTCACCAGAGGCACTAGATGAGACGATCCGCGCGACGATCGCAGAGCTGCAAACCGTGATGCTGTGTACGGGCTGTGCAACGTTGTCAGAGTTACGCAGTGAGGATGTATTGCTGAGAATCGAGAATTGAGAATGGGGAATTGGGAATTGGGAATTAACTAAACCGTCCCTAACGAAAGCGCCACACCGATCGTCCAACTATCGAAGGCCAGCAATACCAACGTGCAACCCAGTAAAATTAGATACATCCACGGTTGCGCCAAGGGTTTGACATCGCGCGTATTGATCGCCGTTTTCGCTTCGACGTATCGCACCAATCGTGCGAACCCAACCACACGCATCGGCAATAAATAAGCGCGATCGCGGGCTTTTGTGACGAAGTAATAGACCAAACCGCCCTGACCTGTCGTTCGAGGTTTGAGCGCCGTAATCTCCGACCAGGGTAGCGACCAGCCCGATCGCCACCCACGAATCCAAGCTGGATAGCCCACCGTAATTCCTTCCATATCAACCGTGACTTGTTCACTCAGCACACCGACTAAAATCACCAAACCCAACACCAAACCGATCGCCAACGCCCACGGTGGAACTGGCGCGGCGGTCAACTGCGCTAAAAAGGGCAGCGGAATGGTTAGGCTGATATAGAGGCCGAGGAGTGTGATCCGTACGAGGGGCGAGATCTGGAACTGATCGCGATCGGGTAACGGGGTAGAGGGAACGGCGGGCGCGAGGGGCTGAATGGGTGGCGGCGTCATAAGGCAGGAAATGGCGCGGAGTAAAAGGTTGGGCGACCATATTGTATCGAAAACCTCGGGTGGACGCGGTTCAGATGGGTATTAAGGATGATTGAAGGGTTCTGCGATCGGTGGTGGTGGCGAGTGCGAGCGGGTTACTGATTGCCGATCGTAAATGTCACAACAGTCACAACAATGTCACAACGCTTACAGGACTTACAGGTAAACCCCCAATGACCGTATATTCGGAATCTGACAGCTCAATTCTGAAGAATATCTAAAGATCCTGTACAACAATAAAACGATCGCTTGACCCGCGCCGAGTACCCTATGCACACCTACATTCAACACATCCCCTATCTATTTCGTGCGCGTCTATCTCAGAAAATTGTTACGGCCATCTTCCTGAGTATTGTGGCGATCGAAACCATTATCCTGATTCCCTCGGTCTACCGACGCGAGCAAGAACTACTCGATCGCCTCGAAGAAGTTTCCTCCTCAAAAGTGACCGGCTTATTTCTCGCCGAGCCGGAGCTAAACCGCAATCAAGACCAATTGCTCTCCCTCCTACTCAGTTTGCCGAAGCTACCGGACTCGAACATTATGGGAGGCGCGGTGTATGACATCCAGGGTCGTTTAATCGCCCACTTTGGTGAACCCCCCGCGCTGCAATGGCCGGAAATCCAACGCTTTAACGGCAGCAAAGCCCGTAAGCTCGATCGCTATACCTATCGCTACGATGCTGAGTGGGATATGTCGAACTATCTGAGCTATGAAACCATCGTGTTGCGCCATGATGCTCGCTGGGTGAGGACGGAATATCTTTGGTATATTGCCCGGATTGCGGGTCTGGTGCTGATCATTTCGATCGTGGTTACGGCCTCGACCATCATTGTTTTAGATCGGCTGTTAATCGCTCCCATCCTGGCACTGCGCCAAGATCTGCTGACAGCGGGGGACGTGTTTAAACACAATGATCCGGATACTCACCCCCCTGAGTTTTCCTCAGTGCAGCTTTGTCGCGATGATGAATTGGGAGATGTCGCCCATGCTTTCGTCACCATGGTGAATCAGATCGACTCCGGTATCAGCGAACTTCAGCGCACACAGCTTCAGCTTGTCCACAGCGAAAAAATGTCGAGCCTGGGTCAGCTCGTCGCCGGAATTGCCCACGAAATCAATAATCCGATCAACTTTATTTACGGCAATATCACCTACGTCAATGACTGCGCCCAGGATCTCCTCAGCGCGATCGCCTACTATCACGACGATCGGCGAACCAAGGTCACAACACCCAACGACGCCAGCGAGAGCGCTGATGCAACGCAGCGCTCCACTCCGCGATCGCTCGATCTACACAACCCCTCAAGCACCTACGAACCCCCCGATCCTGAAGAACTCGCATTTCTACTCGAAGACCTGCCGAAAGTTTGCGGTTCCATTCGCATCGGTGCAGAACGGGTACGCGATATCGTCCTGTCACTGCGCAATTTCGCCCGACTCGACGAAGCCGAACTCAAGCCCGTCAACATCCATGACGGAATGGATAACGCCCTCCTGCTGCTGGGTTATCGCCTCGAAGCAACCCAACATCATTCGACCATCAACGTCGAACGCGACTACGACGAACTTCCCCCTTTAGAGTGTTACCCCGGTCAGCTCAACCAAGCACTGCTCAATCTTTTGCTGAACGCGATCGAATCCTTTGGCACTGATTCCGATCGCGCTCAATCCGCAATCACGCCAAAAATAACCTTACAAACCCGACAAATCGACGCAAACCAGATCTCGATTTCGGTTCGCGACACCGGCAAAGGCATGACCCCCGAACTTCAAGCGAAAATCTTCGATCCCTTTTTTACAACCAAGCCGATCGGACAAAATAAAGGATTAGGACTCTCGATCGCCGAGCGCATCATCACCGTGCAACACAACGGCACAATTCAGATTGAATCATCGCCGGACAGCGGTACTGAGGTCACGATCACTTTACCCATCAGCCAGCGCAGTCCAGAGCCTCAAGGCACTTAAGACCTGTGAAACCCTAAAAAGCCTAAAAAATCACCAGTCAGACAGCCTGACGATCTGATAGATTGCAAATTTAGCTCTATTCAACGGTCTGGATTGAATCATCCTGATTTGATCATCCTAACCGGGTGGCAAATACTTTTGCACCACATCCCAACCGGTGTAAGTCACGATAACCAGCGCGATACAGAGTGCAACGTCGATCGTGCGGTGAATCGCTCGGGAATAGCGCCGATCGGGTGAAATGCGCAGTCCTGTGATGGCTGCTGCGATCGTTAAACCCACCACAATCAATCCCGCCGCAAAATGAGGCGACTGGATAAGCGAGCCAAAATGTCCCAGCGTCCCGACCAGGCCGATCGCCAAGAGAAACAACACCAAGAAGATGATCGCCGCGCCGAGGATCAGGTGGACAACACGCAAACCCTGCTGAACCTCCGGATCGGCAGGATCGCCTAAATCCGTCGAAGCATCCGCAACACGCGCACGCCAACCCAGCCACAGGCCAGACAAAGCTAATAAAATATAGGCTGCGATCGTAAAGCCCATTGACCAGGCCGCCGCTCGCCACAACCACAAAAAAGACGGGAGATCCAAGGAGAGTACCGGAGAGTCTCCCCAGATCTTAAACGAACACCCGGCCTATTCTGTGAAGTAATGTAAAGAACGAAACATTGAAATAATTGCAATGTATCTAGGCTGATGCATCTGGACTCTGGTGTGAGCCTAGGTCGGCTGCGCACGGGAAGCCAGAGCCGGTTCACGAGCAACAGCAGAATCTGAACTCTGCGCACTCTCCTCCGAAAGTGTATCCGTTGGCCCGCAATCGGCGGTTGAGACAACATCTTCTATACCATCAATTCGCAAACGCTCACACGGAATCGTGTCAGAGAGAATTGCACTCGCCATCATGCCACTGTGAATTTCGATCTGTGCTGACGGCGGCGCTTCAAACATCAGTCGCTGACCGGGAAAAACCACACGTTCAAAGTACCAATTTGGGACATTTGTAATTCGTGATACTTGAATCTGACTTGTGGCGTTGACGTAGCAGCAGAGAATGACCGATGTACCGTCTTTTGGCAGGGGATCAAGAATTTGCGACATGATATTTATGTAGAGCGAGAGTGAGTTTCGAGATATTTTTATTGTTGAGTTTTAGACTAACATTGTGTGATCCCAGTCTGTTGTAAACCGTGCTACCAAGCGCTTCTTTTGTGGCGAATCTCCGTCAGGGCGATCGCAATGAAATCCTTGCATACAGAGCTTTTGCGTTTATCTTGACGTGTCAAAGGGTAGCGACAAAATATAAAGCTCAAGGATCTGCCAAGTTTTTAGACGGCTGACCTCCTGAAGCGCGACAGGTTTTGACGATCACCTTTTCTTAATATTTTGACAATCTAAGGAGATCACGTGTGATTGGAGATCATTAAAGCCTGTAAAACACCTTACTTACATCATGGCGGCTTGCATCGCGTGTTCATCATGTTTGAAGTTAAATGTAATCACGGATACGCGACTGGCCAGCTTCTGGCAAAACTGCATTACGAGGATCACAAAAATGAACTCAATATTAGGTGAAATACCAAGGCATGATTCAAATTCTTGAAGAGCTAGATGATCTGCTTCCCAAAGGCTAGACAACATCACTTAGGGCTAAAGGCCGGAGGTTCGTCGTGCGATCTCCCCTCCTTGAAGCTCGATGGGTTTGGCGGGTTTGGTGGGTTTAGCTGGCACTGCGTCCCATCTCCGGGACATTTTCGGCGGGTAATCCTGATGGTGCAACGCCGCCGGGGTGAGGCTGAAAGTGCTATCATTTGAGTAAAGATATGTAAATTTGTTTTAACAATGGCTGATCGTATCGAGCGTGTTCTCTACGTCCGCTTGCCCTGTAATCCGATCTTTCCGATCGGTGTCGTCTACCTATCCGATCACGTTCATAAGCTATTTCCGGCGATCGAGCAGAAAATCTTCGATCTGGGAACAGTGCCGCCGCTCGACTTTAACCGTGCGCTGGATGATTGTGTCGATGCCTTCCGTCCGGATTTACTCATCTTTTCCTGGCGTGATATCCAGATTTACGCGCCTGTGGGTGGGCGTGGCGGCAATCCGCTGCAAAATGCCTTTGAGTTTTACTACGCAAGCAATCCGCTGATTAAGCTGCGTGGTGCATTTGGTGGTTTGCGGCTGGCGATTTCGTTTTATGGTGAACTGTGGCGCAATACTGGGCTAATTCGCCGAGGACTGAAGCGGGCGCGTCGTTATAATCCCCAGGCGAAGACCGTGGTGGGTGGCGGTGCGGTCAGTGTGTTTTATGAGCAGTTGGCGAAGAGTTTGCCGCAGGGGTCGATCGTCTCGGTGGGTGAGGGTGAAACGTTGCTCGAAGCGCTGATTCGGAACGAGTCGCTTGATCGCGAACGCTGCTACATCGTCGGTGCAACCCAGCCACGGGAGCGGCTCATCCACGAAGCCCCGGCCTCGATCGAGAAAAGCGCCTGCAACTACGACTACATCACTCGCATCTGGCCGGAGTTTGACTATTACTTACAGGATCGCGACTTTTACCTGGGGGTTCAAACCAAGCGCGGCTGTCCTCATAACTGCTGCTACTGCATTTACACGGTGATCGAAGGCAAGCAGGTGCGGATTAATCCGGCGGATGAGGTGATCGCCGAAATGCGTCAGCTTTACGATCGCGGTATCCGCAACTTCTGGTTTACCGATGCACAGTTCATCCCGGCGCGGCGCTATATCCAGGACACGATCGAGCTGTTGCAAAAAATCGTCGATTCCGGTATGGACGACATTCATTGGGCGGCCTACATTCGTGCCGACAACCTGACACCAGAGCTGTGCGACCTGATGGCACGGACGGGGATGAATTATTTCGAGATCGGGATTACGAGTGGTTCCCAGGAACTCGTGCGTAAAATGCGGATGGGCTATAACCTGCGCGTAGTGTTGCAAAACTGCCGCGACCTCAAAGCGGCCGGTTTTAATGATCTGGTATCGGTGAACTATTCCTTTAACGTGATCGACGAAACCTACGAGACCATTCGCCAGACGATCGCCTATCATCGCGAGCTTGAAGCCATCTTCGGTCAGGATAAAGTCGAGCCGGCGATTTTCTTTATCGGTTTGCAACCCCATACGCACCTGGAAGATTTCGCCTTCGAGAATGACATCCTCAAGCCCGGTTATAACCCGATGAGCATGATGCCCTGGACAGCACGAAAACTGCTGTGGAATCCGGAGCCGCTGGGATCGTTTTTCGGCAATGTGTGTCTGGAGGCGTGGCAGCGGAACCCGAATGATTTTGGGCGTGAGGTGATGAACATTCTGGAGGAGCGTTTGGGTCGTGCGCCGTTGGAGGAAGCGTTGAGTGCGCCGATCGCGCCAAAGGTAACGAAGACGCTGGTAGAGGTGCGATCGTAAGACTGGCTTAACATCCATCAAGCCCGAACATAGGCGGCCAAATCGTTCCAGAGATCGGGAAACTGAGTCCGGATCTCACTGGCTTGGGCGATCGTCATATCCCGATAGTCAAAACCGGGCGCGACCGCCTCACCGATCAAGCCATACTCGCCCGCCTCCAACACCGCCGCTTTCCAATAACCACCCGGTACACAAAGCTGTGGCGTTTCGCCCTGGCTCAAATCCAGGCCAAGCTTGACGCGGGACAGCGTGCCATCGGGGGCGATCAGCAGATACGTGATCGGTGAACCGGCGTGGAAATAGTGGACGATATCCGATTGATTTTGGTGCAGATGATCGATCGGGCGATCGTCGGTCAGCAGGTAATAGATCGAAGTCATCGTCGATCGATCCGAGCCATCACGGGCGGTTGGGATCATCTCCGTCGCGCGATAGGTTTCGGCAAAGTAGCCGCCCTCGATATGTTTGACCAGCGAGAGTTGTTCGATCCAATCGTGTTTATTCAAATTAGGTTCTGGTAAAGATGTTCTGGAAAGATGCTAGAAACCAAGGCGCTAGAACCTCAGTACGGGGACAAAAATGGAGGCGACCGTCTGTAGCCACGTGACGGAGGGGGATTGACAGCTCAGTGAAAGAGGGGGATGAGTGGAATAACCACAAACCAAACTCAGCCCCCTCATGAAAGAGATTAGCAAGCTACAA
>JAAUPN010000212.1 GCA_012033105.1 Coleofasciculaceae cyanobacterium RL_1_1 | reverse complement strand
TTTTTAATGTCCCTAACCAAAAGGGTACTACCGTATCATGAGCCAAGTGTTAAAAAAAATCACGAAAATGCAAACCCGTGTGCGCACTTTCGACGATCGCCTCAAACTTGCGTCCCACCGGCTTATAGCTATAGTTAATCCGTCCAAAGCCGCGCAACTGCGAAAAGTAATGACGGCTCACCCGATCGCCCGCTTCGGATAACACATCGATCGCAATGCCATTACGCCCCTCCTCCGATCCAGAACTATGGATATAGCGACCCTGCCCGAGATAAAGCCCCACATGCGTCGCACGATTCGCCGTCCCAAAAAATACCAGATCGCCGCGCTTAACCACCGCCCACTTCACCGGATCAAGAAATCCCTCTTGCTGATAAGCATCGCGCGGTAACCAAACTCCCGCCGATCGAAACGCCGCCTGCATCAACCCCGAACAGTCATAGTTCGGCGCCACCGTGCCGCCCCAAAGGTAATAGCGATGCACCACCATCGCCCGATAGGTGAATGCGACTGCTGCCGGAATGGCTTGAATAATGCGCGATCGGGATAACGTCGGCGGCTCCGGCAGATGTGAGACGGGGATCAGGCGATCAAAGTCACATTTCGCCAGCCACCCCGGATAATCATCTTCCCAAAGCTGTACCGCTAGGGCATCCTCTTCCTGCGTCGAGATATCATGACTCAGGATAAACAGGTAACGACCCGCAGCCGCCTGGGTGGCGAGTTTTTGACAGTCGGGTGTATCGTACAGGTTTAAATCCGTCAAACACTGATACGCTACAACAGCAGAATCAAGGCGAGCACTGTTCATTGACGCGCCTCAAGGCTTAAGAAAACATAAAGCTCCGATACGATCCTAACAGGAATCGGTGGTACGACACAAGATGGGATCTGATGGATTCGCCATATTGAGCGTCTAAGTCGTGTCTTGCTCTCCGGTGTCCTCAAACGTTGCTCCAACCCTGAACTCGAATTGTTCTCACCGACTGTACGCTATCAATTGGATAACCTTCAAAACCTGAGACTCTGACGGCTCTTCCGCCTAACGATCTTTCCTAACGATCTTTAAATCTGAATCCTGAACCTCGACTCATGACCTTTTTTCGGAAAGACGCGCAACTCACAGAAATTGGCGACCTGATCCTTCAGGCCACCTGGGAGCAATTCCCCCAGCTTGCCCAAAATCAACTGGCTCTAACCTGGATTATCTATGAGCCACCATTGGCGGTGAACACCGGAGGAGCTCTCAGTTCGGAAGAGTTTTGGAAGCATCAACACGTGGATTTCAGTATCGCGGAGTCGAGGCGATCTATCCAGCGAGTGTGGTCAAGCTGTTCTATGCGGTGGCGCTGTACGAGTGGTTTCATGGCGGTATGGCGCAGCGTAGCCCGGAACTCGATCGCGCGATGCGTGACATGATCGTCGATTCCAGCAATGACGCGACGAGTTTGATCGTTGATGTTCTCACCGGTACAACCAGTGGCCCCGAACTGCCGCCTGATCCCTTCGAGACTTGGAAACAACAGCGCAACATCGTTAATCGTTACTTCAAACAACTGGGCTGGCCGGAGTTCAACACGATTAACGTGAATCAAAAAACCTGGGGTGATGGGGCTTATGGTCGTGAGCGGGCGTTTGTGGGATCGATGCTGGAAAATCGCAATAAGCTGACGACGAATGCGGTGGCACGTTTGCTGCATAGCATCGTCGGTGGGGTGGCGGTGTCGTCCCAAGCCTGTAGCGAGATCATGGGATATATGAAGCGCGATCGACGCCCGCAGGTGCTGGCGGCTGATCCGGAAAATCAGGTGACGGGGTTTATTGGTGATGGCTTGCCGTTAGAGGCGGGGGTGTGGTCGAAGGCGGGCTGGATGAGCCAGGTACGGCATGATGCGGCCTATGTGGAGTTGCCGGACGCACTGCCCTATGAGCTGGTGGTGTTTACGGAAGGGGAGGCGCAAAGTAAAAGCGAGGCGGTGATTCCGTTTATTTCTCAGCAAATTGCGATCGCGATGCGTGAGCTGACGGCGGCGCTGAGTTCGTAGCACGGGCAGCTTGCCTGGGATGGCACGATACGATATGTTGCGCATCCCAGACGAATGGTGCGAGAGAGCCTCAAACCCGTTCGGCGGGTTGGGGTTCGAGCTGGGGTTCGAGTTGAGAGGTGATGAAGTCGGTTGCGGGGATGCCGCGATCGATGAGGTCGTCAATCAGAGTGTCGGTTCCGTTCCACTCGACTTGGATTTGGTGGTTGATGATGCGTAGGTGAATGACGATATCGTGGATGCGCTGGTTGTGTTTCCAGCCGATGTTAAGCAGGAGGTAGTTATCGGTTGTGGGGTCACAGAGGGCAACGGTTTCGACGCGATCGCGGCGGTGAAGTTGGGCGTATTCATTCAGGGTTGTGACGATCGCGGTGCGGGTGGCTAGGAGTCTATCCATTGCAGGATTTGGGTGTCGGGTTGGAAACGAGCAGGTTGACACGTTCGTTCTGAATCCAGCCTTTGACGGCGGGTCGGGCGAAGAGCGTGGTGTAGGTCTGTTCAGGAATGGCGAGGTAGATTTTACGGTCGGGTTCGTCTTTTTCGAGCAGGTATCGATATAGTCCATTATGTTAGTCGGCAATTTGATAATCTTTGAGGCATTGTGGCGATGACGATCAGATTTATCTACGGTACGCAGGTCGATCGCTGGCAAACTGTCGCACGAGAGCAACAATAGCGAACCTTGGACTCATTTCAAGCATTTAGCTCTTGCTGGCGTATCGGAATCTCAACAAAAAACGATGTGCCGCGCCCAACTTCGGATTCACACCACAGCTTGCCACCGTGCTGATCAACCACAATCTGATAGGAAATCGAAAGGCCGAGGCCGGTTCCTTTGCCGACGGGCTTGGTGGTAAAAAACGGGTCGAATAGCTGTTTAACGATGGTTTGGGGGATACCGCTACCGTTGTCGGTGATCGTGATGCGGACACGATCAGGGATGTTTGCTTCTTCGTCTGAAGCGATCGGCTCGGTCGTGATCGTGATGGATGGGCGATCGCCATCAGTTTTGCGTAACTCGTCTTCAGCGTCGATCGCATTGGCCAGTAGATTCATAAAGACCTGATTGAGCGATCCGGGATAACAATCCACAGGCGGCAGATCTGCATAGTTTTTGATCACCTCAATCCCATTGCCGCTTTTACCTTTGAGCCGACTTTGGAGGATTAGCAACGTGCTGTCGATGCCTTCTTCTAGCTTGACCGGCTTCATTTCGGCTTCATCAAGTCGGGAGAAGTTGCGTAGGGAGAGGACGATTTCGCGAATGCGATCGGCTCCCATGCGCATGGACTCTAGCAGCTTGGGGAGATCCTCCTGAAGAAACTCCAGCTCGATCTCCTCAATTTCATCGTCGATCTCTTCACCGGGATCGGGAAAGGTCTCCTGGTAGAGTTGAACCAAATTGAGTAGGTCGGTGATGTAGGTGCTGGCGTGGGTCAGGTTGCCAGAAATGAAGTTGACGGGATTGTTGATTTCGTGGGCGATCCCGGCCACCATTTGCCCCAAGCTTGACATTTTTTCATTTTGGACGAGCTGGGCTTCCGTTTGCTTGAGGTTTTGCATCGCATCTTGGAGCTGCTGCGCTTGGGTTTGCGCTGCGAGGGCAGCGGCGCAGGTTTTGGCATACAGTTCGGCTTGATCGATCGCGATCGCCAACTGATCTACAGCAGCATGAAGCAGCTCAATTTCACCATTCGTCCACGTACGAGCCTCGCTGCCGTGGGCGCAGACGATCGCGCCAAACTGTCCGGCACGGGTTCCGAGCGGTAGCACCAGTTGGGACACAATTCCCATGGATTCCAGAACGCTTTGGGTTTCCGGATCTTCGTTGGCGATGTTGTCAATCCGCACACTTTCGAGCTGGATGATGCGGCGAGAGAGTCGCGCCTCCTCGTTTGCGGGAAGATCGCCCAGCCAGGACGGCAAGCCCTCGATCGTATCTTCGTGGGTGACGGCGAGCACGGTCATCGTACTTTCAACGGCACACCAAATGTAGTAGCAGCGGTCAATATATAGCAAACTGCGGATTTCACGTACGGCTGTACTCAAAATCGTATCGAGATCAAGGGTATTGCGAATTTGACCCGCAAGGCTAAACAGCAACGATTTACGCCGATGGCTGAGGCTATCGCGCACCCAGATTCGATCCACGGCGATCGCGATGCCGTTCGCCACCCAGGTCAAGATATCGTGACTATTATCCGGGAGTGTTCGGGCGCTGGCGAGAACCAACACGCCGATCGGTCGCGCCTCCACCACCAGGGGATAGCACACCACCACATTGAGATAGTTTTGATCCACCCACTGCGACACCCGCTCATTAAAGTCGTAGCTGGGAATCGCATCGGAATCCGGGGAGGGTAGCGTGTCGCTGACTTCGCTGTAATTTGCACGATCGGGCTGTCTCGTACCAAATTGACTGATGCAGTACGGATGGGGAGTTTGAGCCACCCAGCCGATCGTGGTTTCCCCCCAAGCCACACGATCGGGAAAGAGATCCTCCGGGAACGGTTCGCCGGACAGAGCCGCTAAGGCTAGCTGAGAGTGATGTTCCACGCTGGGCTCGTGGGCATCGTCGATCGTGGGGGAATGGGTTGGCGCTGTCTCACTGGGCAGATGGACATCCCGATCAATTAACCAAATACCCACAGAGATCGCGGATAAATTATGTTCCAGCGCACTGGCACAGAGTTCAAGACTACGTTCAAGGGGCTGACTTTGACCGAGTGCCGCACTCACGGCTGTAACGAGCGCCGATGTATGAGCCCGCTCAAAAGAAGCCTCTTCGCTATGTTTACGCTTTGTAATGTCGTGGAGATAGATCGAAATCCGACCCGGAGCCGGGTACACATGCACATCTAGCCAACGGTCTAGCGTGGTATCAAAATACTCGAACTGTCGGGCGCGACACTGAAGGACAGCCTCGCGGCTGCAACGCTCAAAGTCCGTGGCTTGCAGACCCGGAAAGCACGTCCACAGATTGCAGCCGATCGCCGTATCCCGATCAATTTTCCAGAGTTCGGCAGCATGGGCATTGAGGTACGTTAACCGCCATTCATTATCGACCGACAAAAACGCATCGGTCACGCGCTCTAGGATATCGACAATCCCCTGATAGGACGGTAGCGATCGCAAGATTTTTCAAAACCCGCACGGTTTTGCTTGGGCGGGATGATGTCCTCCAGCAGATTGGGCTGCGCTAAATTCGCACCAAAGGCTTGAAGTGATCGCAACATGCCCGTTGCCTGTCGTCCTAACGCCTCAAGTGATTGTTGCTGTCGATCCGTCAGATTTTTGGCTTGAAAATCAAACACACAGAGCAGACCCACCTCGACCCCCATAGGCGAAAACAGTCGAAGACCCGTAAAAAAACGAACCGGTAAGTTCACGGCTAGCAAGTTAGAGTTGCTCGCCTTTTTTGGGATTGAAGCGGTTGAAGCGGTTGGCGGTGTCGGAGAAGTCGAGGAGCTTGAAGCGGTTAAAGACGGCGAAAGCGGATCTAAATTGACCGCGAGTTGATTGGACAACCCAACCCCAGGCACATCAAGGCTAGAGGTCATGGTGAACTTCAGCTCTTGGCCAGCATTCCGGGTTAAATCCACAAAACCGGGCATCGTATACAGATCTGCGATCGTGATCAGAACCCGTTTTGGATAGAGTGCCATTGCCGCATTGCCCACACCAAACAGGCTTCCCCCGGCGGTGCTTCCAGAGTGTGCGCTACGATCGTCGGCTCAGGCGAATCCTCACTATAAATAGTCGCGAAAGCCACAGGACTGTCACAAATCTGGCTTGCCAGTAGGGTCAAGTCCTCAAACAAACGACTTGTGGTACCTGGATGAAATTTGATCATACGAGAGCGATCGCGATCGTAAGGAAAATGTAGCAATGGTTCGTCATAGCTTGAGCATCATGATCATTCTGGCCTGCTCATCGCGAAGCAAAACGACAGTATGCTCGCAAGTCGATGCTGACTGACCATACTGACCCGAGCATTGTCACAACAACAACACCTTCAAATCAAAGTGACGAACAACCTGCCTCAAAATTTAAAAGCACTTCTGATCTCTTCCAGATTTTAGCTTGATTTCCAGTCGGTATAATTGCGATCGAGGGCTTTCATCCTGACCGATATCTTGGTGAAGCCGGTTTATTCATGCGGTTATCTCGTCATCTCATCAGCCTTTCTAACCCACCACTGGCGGATGTCACACTCTAGATCGAGTGATCACAGGCCATTTCAACGACAAGACGATCGCAATTGCCACCGAGCGACCCCAGGACATTAAAAAACGACAGGACACCACACCAGGACACCATAATAAATATGTCAACCACACGCCCGCCGACAGTTCTAGCTGTTGACGATAGCCCAGTCATGCAAAAGACCATCCAAAAAATTTTGGGTCACACCTATCGTGTCTTGAGCGTTGACAATGCACTCGATGCGCTCAATACGATTTACAACGAAAACATCTCGGTTATGTTACTGGATGTGTCGATGCCCGATATTGATGGTCTGGAGGTGTGTCGCACCATTCGCAGCCTGCCCCAATTTGTGGGTTTACCGATCATTATGGTGACCGCACGAGATAAGGCATTCGATCGCGTCCAAGGCAAGATGGCAGGCGCGACCGAATACCTCACCAAACCCTTTAGCCCCGAAACACTACTGGAAATTGTCGAGCGTTATGTTTAAACAGCTTTAAACCGCACGACAGATTAATCTCGCCAAACAGAATTACGCCTCTTATCACTCAACCCCTTACCACTCAGCCCCTACAACGAAACCTCGTAAGCACGACGAACAGCACCCAGACACAGGAAGACCATCCGGAAAAAATCGTCGTGACCTCTGAGTTTTTTCATCTGAGTTTTTTCATCACCATAGCCCTGAATTCAGACCTCATCTTCATTCCTACGTTTGAGTAGCCCCCACCGATGTATCAGCCGCCCAATTCCTCATCCAATCCGTTTGAAGGTCCGTCGCCGAACCCATTTAACGATGCAGGCATTCCAGCCGATCCCGTATTTCAGCGCCTCGATGACGATCTGCCTACACCCGCCGCAATTCAGCAAAATGACATCATGCCACAGCTCAAAAAGCTTTATATTGCACTGATCGCAGCGGGGCTAATTACCGGGCTGGTGATTTCGATCGC
>JAAUPN010000211.1 GCA_012033105.1 Coleofasciculaceae cyanobacterium RL_1_1 | reverse complement strand
TTGGTCAGAAAGTCCCTGTCATTTTCTAAAAAGCTGGAGAATCACCTTGGAGCGTTGCGCTACTTCCTGCGTCACTACAATCAGTCTTTGAACTTTTGACCATTACATTGCATCTCTACCTCCTGGGTTAGTCCTGAGTTAGTAGGGATTACGTTCTAGCTCTGCCTTCATCCCTTCCAGGGTCTGATACATCCGATCAAACATTTGCTGAGGCGTAATTCCAAACTGATCAAACTGCGTATTGAGCTGCTTGACTGTCATTTGTGCCATAAAATCTTCCGATAGCTCAAAGCGCTTCATGAAAATACGATAACGCTCCATCATCGCTTCCATTTGTTCAATGTATTGCTTCTTCCCCTCGCGATCGAACTTGCCATACTTGCCCCCAAGCTGCACAAGCGCCTGATAATCTTCAAACAGGCTTTTTGCTTCTTGCTGAACAATTTCTGAATCAAAAAATCCCATGTCTACCCCTCGATATCTAGTCGTTTTTGAGTTAAGCGAACATTAAAGCTAGAGTGTAGACGATGGATTAAATCGACGTGCATCGCGATGCAATACTGTATTGATTTCGTCCAATTTTGATTCGTCTTTACACCTCTAGTATCTTAGGCTAGCTCGATTCTTCGGTTCAATGAAATCGGGGCGTAATAACCGTCCGCAGACGACACGACCCTCGTGGCGATCGAGTGCAGAAACGTTTCACCGCACCAGGCATAGCGCCATACCACACCAGACTGATTTCGACGTTTTGCCTTCAGCCTGACCGTCCTACGCCCTCAGGAGTGACACCGTAGCCGGTTCGTTTTATGCGGCCTTTCTATCTTTGACGTTTTCCATGCCCTACGGTTTAGCCCTCCATACCAGCAGCACACAGCTTGGTTTAGCCTTAATCGACTGCGCCGAGATTCATTCCGGTCACATCCGCACGTGTCGTCATGATTTGGGGCGCGATATGGTTACCCATCTTCACCTCCACGCCCTCGACTTTCTCGCCCCCCAAACCTGGTCAGACCTCAGCTTTGTCGCCGTCGCTAAAGGCCCTGGCAGCTTTACGAGTACTCGGCTGGGGTTGTCATGGCGCGGACGATCGGGCAACAGTTGGAGATCCCCGTGTTCGGGATTTCGACCCTGGAAGCCGCCGCCTATGCCGATGTACGAGCGGGTAGTGGCGATCGCGGCGATGGAGTTGTCAGTTCGCAAACGGAGTGTGATCGAGCTGTAGAGCTAGAGGCCGCGCGGGGAGAGGTCTTTACGGGGATCTACCGCTACGATCGCGATCGCGACGAGATGATTTGTCTACAAGCCGATGCGGCCATGTCCCCTCAGGCATGGCAAGACACCCTCGCGAGCCGCACAACCGTACCGCTTGCCCTCCAGGTCGATCACGCAAACATTGCCCACGACACGGCAGCGATGGCAACCCTGGCACAACGGCGCTGGCAACGTGGCGATCGTCCCATGTGGTCAGAGGTTGCACCGTTCTACGGTCAGCATCCCGTGACGTGACCTTGGCGTCTTCGGCACCCACTCCATACCGGCTCTCAGCCCCCTACGGATCAAGAACAAGCCCGCCACAGGGCTAACCCCAAGCCAAACAAGCACAACACTCCCAGACTGAACTTAAAGTCAGCCCCGAGAGCGTCACGCAAACGTCAGGCGTAGTTGGTAGGGTTTCAACTTGGAAGATTTCAACAAGAGATTCGATCGGAACTTAGCGGTTATCCCAATAGTAGAGAAGGACAGGCCAACTTACCGATCCAATGACAGCATCTTGGACTAAATCGTACTCAGCTTGAGCCGATCGTGCCGCTGCCGCTGTTTTGGGGCCAAAATTTCCATCAATCGCTCCGTCGTAAAAACCCAGGTCGCGTAAGATCACCTGGAGCATGGTGACGGCAGTACCATCCATACCCTCTAAAAGGCGTGGGAGATCGCCACTGAGTGTTGTCCCCCCCCCAGGCGCAGGAACCTGTTTTACGGAGACTGGCGCAGCTTCCGCCATCGAACTTTCGATCGAGCGAGCGAATGCGCTGGGACAGAGATTCAGCGAGACCATTGCTGCGATAGCAAGAGGGCAGATCCAACGTTGACGAAGATTGATCTTCATTTCTAGCGATCCTAGAACCGTATAAACTGCCATTCATTCTGCCATGACTTTGGAAAAACGAAGGCTAAAGATCCGTTTTAATTAGCTCTTATCCGTTGATGATGGTGAACGCGGAGTCTGAGAAAGTTTAGATTGAAGACTTTCGATCACGTTACTCATTAAGTGACTGACCTTTCCTTTTTCCTCATCTTCTCCACTCATATTCAGCGTATAGATTTCATCATCTTCCCCTGTGGTTTCTTGCCCCATCCAAACTTCAAATAGTTCACCAATTAAGGCAACTTCAAGAACACTCCGGACAGCAGCGGTCGGATGCCGCAAAATAAAACGACTATTACGCTGCTGGGCAAGACGCCGCAGCGCCACGAGTAGCCGAATTCCCGCATGACCCACAAACTCAATCTGTGAGAGATCCAGTATCCAAACGCTATGCGGTGGTTTTGCGGAGAGAAAGTGTCGCTCGGCATTTTGTTGGAGCTTGGTCGCTCCAATCAGGTCAAGGCGACCTTTCGGTAGAAGGACAACGGCCATCAATTCACTCGGTACGGGTTTAGTGCAGGGGAAGAGTTACGAAACAGCAGATCTGATTTAGATCCTCAGGGTCAGATCACGGGCGGTCACGATCCAGTTTCTTGAAACAATCGCCCTAGGATCACACGCCGGACTAGGGGCTGTCATCAATTAAATTTCTAGCGCTTACCGAGTAAGGGTTTTAGCCCCTAGCTTTTTGGTCGGGCGTTCAACAGCTTACCCCGTAAGGGTTCTATGATTAATTGATGACACACTCTAGGGCATCGATGATGGCACGAGGGATAGGCTGAAACCCTGCTTTCCGATTTTAGTTTGACGAGTGAGCTGGCATAGAGAGGCTCGTCGGTGATGTGAGGAAACATTCTAAAATCGAGACAGCTCGCAAGGTTTTCGTACGTATCTTTTTTCAGTCTATGCCTTGCCTTATGTACCGTCCATTGCTCAGTTGTCTAACCTTTCGTCTGGTTTATCGTCCTAATCATGGGTAATCTAATCGATTCACGAAAGGCTGTATCCCAATGTTTAATGGTCAATTTTTGACGAGCGAGATCGATCGTCGGCCAAGAATCAGGAGGATATGCACATGATCGCCACTCAACATTTACGATATTTCATTCAAATCGCGATCTTGGCCGTCCTTTATATCATTATGAGCCGCGCGATCGCCTTGATTCCAGATTCGACCCTGGCCGCCTGTTTCATTGGGCTACCCAATGCGATCTCGCTGTCGATTTTGCTGCGCACCCGCCGGAATTCCCCGTGGCCCGGAATGGTGATTGGTAGTTTTCTGGCGGCACAGATGACCGATTATGGATTTTGGTCTGCGATCTTAGCGGGCAGCGGTGATTCACTATTCGTGACTGTGTCGCTCTGGATCTTGCGGGCGCTCAATTTTGATCCGTCAATCGCCCGCTTGGGAGATGTATTGACGCTGATCGCAGTTACGGTCAGTACTTCATTGCTGGATGCGATCGCCACGACGGTAGCGAACATCAATAATTTTACTGAATTAAATCCACTGTCAGTGTCCTGGTCAACGGCAGGGATCGGAGATGCAGCCTGGTCGTTGACCATCATACCCGTAATTTTGGCACTCACGGATCGAAGTAATGACCTAGATTCTGGCTATATCCGGCGTCCGTGGTCGCGTGTCACCGAATGTATTGTCTTGCTCCTGTTATCGTTTGGTCTTGGCTGGCTGATTTTTTGTTCACGTACCCGCGCCAGTAATTACACGTATCCCCTGGAATATTTTCCGTTGATTTTACTGATGTGGAGTTCGCTTCGCTTTGGCAAGCGTGGCACAATGCTGCTCAATTTTGGGATCGCCTTAATGGCGATTTTTGGCATTGCGCGGGCTAGTGGGCCGTTTTTAATGTCGAATTTGAGTGCTGAACAGTCTGTTGTTTCGTTGCAGATTTTTCTGTTTTCCATGTCTGGTGCTGCGCTGAGTTTTGCGACGGTCATCGTCGGTCGATCGCGAGCCCAGAAATTGCAGCAGAACAGTCGCCGTCGTCTTGAACAAGCGCAGCGGATCGCCTGCTTGGGCAATTGGGAGCTGGATTTACGTCGAAACGTGATGACCTGGTCGCCGGAGATGTGGAAGATTTTAAATCTGATGTCACGCCGTCACGAGACCCCGACGCGCTCTCTCCTGGTGGAGGCGGTACACCCCGATGACCGCCCCATGCTGGAGGCGGCGTTTACTGCACTACTCAATGATGGTCAGTCCTTTTGCTTGGGTTACCGTCTGAGTGGTGACGATGAGCGTATTGTGCGCGAACAGTGTGAGCGTCAAGATCAGTACTTGATTGGCACGTTGCAAGATATTACCGAACATCAGCGATCGGAAGAGTTACGGGAGGCGAAGGAGGCGGCGGAGGCGGCAAACCGGGCGAAGAGTGCGTTTCTTGCGAATATGAGTCACGAATTGCGGACACCGCTGAATGCCATCATTGGCTATAGCGAATTGCTTGAGGAAGATGCCCTAGACCTGGGGCATGAGGAATTTGCTGAGGATGCCCATAAGATCCGTGGTGCGGGCGAGCATTTACTGTCTTTGATTGGTGATATTTTAGATATCTCGAAAATCGAAGCGGGTCAGCTTCGATTGACGCCCATAACATTCTCGATCGCCCATTTAATTGATGAAGTGGTGCTGAATATTCAACCGATGGTTGATGCGAATGGCAGCACCTTTAAGCAAGATTGTCCTCCGGATATCGGCTGTATGTGTAGCGATAACACGGTGGTACGACAAATCTTGCTCAACCTGATGAGCAATGCGGCTAAGTTCACCCATGCTGGTACGATCGTGCTGACGGTTAAGTCCGTAGCGGCCTCTGACCCTGGGTTGAATCTCGGCACGGTAACAGCGCCTCTGAGCGTTTCTCCACCCTCCAATTCTCAGCCCTCCAATTCTCAATCGCCGCAATTAATCCCAAAAACTTCTCCGCTTCAGGATAGTGATTACATTCAATTCACGATTTGCGATACCGGCATTGGTATGAGCCCCGAACAGTTAACCCAGATTTTTCAGCCGTTTACTCAGGCGGATTCTTCGACCACTCGAAAGTATGGCGGAACGGGTTTGGGGCTGACGATCGGGCAAAAACTCGCACACAAACTCGGGGGCGAGATTACGGTGAGCAGTGTTCTCGACCAGGGGTCGTGTTTTATTTGTACGTTGCCCCGCTCATTGACCATCCTCTCGAACGAGTTTGAGGATGACGGGATCTTGGATTAAGCGCGATCGCATCGTGCGAGCCGGGACTCGTGTTACGGATAGAGCGCGATCGGTGGCGATCGCCACACCTGAGCCTCGGAGATCAGGGTATGCACTCGCCAATCGCTGGTTGTGGCCGGAAAATCACTGCGGTAATGGCCGCCACGACTTTCTTGACGGAATGCTGCACTTTTGAGAATCAGTTCGCCAATATCGAGTAAGTTTCGCGTTTCGCCCCAGAGTTCAACGCGAGCCATGCAGGTTTTGAGGTCGTCGGGGTCAGATTTTGGTGTGAGTAACGATCGCGAATTGCCCTGTTGTGCGGTGGTAAAAAAGCGGGTGGCGTGTAGCGTGTTCCAGTGCTGACGCCACTGGCTGGCCTGGTCGATCGCCGCTTCGAGGGTTGGTGCTTCACGGCAGATTCCGGCACTTTTCCAGAGCAAGCGCGGTAATTCAGCCCGTAGGGTGCGAATCCAGTCCCATTCCGCTGCGGGGATCATCGTCCACAGTTGGTCTTGATCGACGGGGGCAGATAGGGGGGAATTGGGCAAAGTGGGCAAATTGGGCAAATTGAGCGAATTGGGTGACACATCGCCCTCGATCGCCGGTTGCCAGACCTCAATATTGGCCAACTTTGACCCAAAGACCAGACACTCCAGCAGCGAATTACTCGCCAATCGATTCGCGCCGTGGACGCCTGTGCTTGCGGTTTCACCCACGGCATACAGTCCCGCGATCGAGGTTTGGCCGGTCAGATCGGTCTGAATGCCGCCCATCCAGTAGTGAGCTGCGGGCGAAACCGGAATCCGCTCATGCATCACGTCAATGCCCCAGTTTTGGCATTTACGGATGATGTTGGGAAAGCGGGCACGAATGCGATCGGTGCCGATCGGGCTAAGGTCGAGCCAGACATGAGCTTCCGCCGGATCGTCAGCGGTGGCATTGAGATAGCGATAAATCGATCGACTGACCACATCACGCGGCGCGAGTTCACCAGATGGATGGTCATCAAAGGTAAACCGTCGCCCAGCATCATCAACTAGATGCGCTCCCTCGCCGCGTACCGCTTCGCTGATCAAAAAGCTCGGCGCGTTTTCTTTCGCCAGTGCTGTTGGATGAAACTGAAAAAATTCGAGGTCACGCAACATCGCCCCCGATCGCCACGCCATCGCGACCCCATCCCCCGTGCTTACACTGGGATTCGTCGTTTTTGCGAACACCTGACCACCACCACCGGTCGCCAAGATCACCGCTCCTGCGCGTACCCATTGGAGCCTGCCGCCCCGGACGATCGACGCTCCCATGCACCGTCCGCTATCGGGATTAATCCACAGATCTAAGACGAACGCATCATCAAGAATCTGAATATTGCTACGCTGGCGCACGCGATCGCTCAGGGTACTGACCACGGCGCGTCCGGTGGTGTCAGCAGCATGAAGAACACGGCGATGGGAATGGGCAGCTTCTAAAGTCAAGGCCAGCCGATCGCCAATGCGATCAAAACCGACGCCCAGATTAACCAAAGACTGGACACAATCCGCAGCCGATTCGGCCAACACTCGCACCGCATCCGGCTCACACAGGCCAACTCCAGCCGCGATCGTATCGGCCACATGAAACGCCGGAGCATCATCAGGATCGATCGCCGCCGCGATACCGCCCTGCGCCCAATCGCTTGCCGACTTGGGTAGGCGGCTCTTGGTGACCAGACCGACCTGTCGGTGTTCGGGTAAACATAGAGAAGTGTAAAGTCCGGCTGCGCCCGAACCGATAACCAGGATATCGAGGCGATCGGGAATGTAGAGGAGATCGGTGGTCACGGGCGATCAGAGAGAAAGAGCGGCGATCAGCAG
>JAAUPN010000210.1 GCA_012033105.1 Coleofasciculaceae cyanobacterium RL_1_1 | reverse complement strand
GTAGGTGGGGGAGGATGAGGTCGGCGAGGGGGTGGTTGCGGAGGGTGGTGTCGGGGAGTCCGGCGGCAAGGGCGGTACGGTAGAAGTGAATGACGTTATTGCCGATGCGTTGAAGCGTGGCGTTTTGGGTTTTGATGAGTATGGAGCAAGCACGTAAAAACAAGGGTTCGGCTAGCTCGTACTTTCCTTGCGATTGATACAATGTCGCCAAATTGTTGAGGCTGGTGGCAGTATCAGGATGGTCGGCTCCCAGTTGTCGTTCGCTGAGGTCTAAAGCACTTTTGTACAGCGGTTTGGCTGAGAAATATAGCCCTTGTCCGTAATTCAAATGAGCCAGTGAAGTAAGCACCCTCAATGCGTCTACAAGCGTAGTCCAGGATGATAACTCGTCGGAAACAACTTGCAAATGCGGAATCCACAGTGCAAACTTCGCTTTTTGTTCCGTTGTAAACACATTTGGAATCGGCGTACCCTGCTCCACAATCGCCGCTGCAACCTGGAGCTTTAACGTCACATAAACCCCTTGAACCTTATCTCGCACAAACTGCCGCACCAACGGATGTAATCGCACCATCGCCCGCTCCGATCGCACCACTAAATGTAAATTCACCAACGACCGTAGCGACTTCGCCCATTCCTTAACCTGCTCCTCCGTCAGCGGAATTGGCGCAGCCGCATACAACCCCAGCCGCATCGCCACCACCCGCGATTCCTCATCCAACTTCGCCCAGCTCAACGCGATCGCCGCTTCAATACCGTTCGGATAACGCATTTCCGCATCCGGTTGCGCGATCGACTCATGCTGTAAATTTAATTCCGCTAATAATCCGCGATCAACAAACACTCATCTAGCGCCAAATACCGCGCCGCCAACTCTAACCCCAACGGCAAACCGCCAAACCACTCGACGGCGGCAATAGTGGCTCGATCTCATCCCGATAGCGATCGCGTTCCAAATCATCGAAAATCACCAACACCAAACCTGGCGCGACCTGCTGCCATCGAGACCAGCACGCCGCCACCTGAGCCTCGATCGTCGGAAGGCCATCCGCTAATTCGATCCCCAACTTGTAGCGACAAAAATCGATAATCTTTAACCCCGGATCGCCTGCCGCCACATCAACCCAGCAAACTCCGCCGGGATAGTTTCCCGCTGTGCATTGCGACTTCGCCCAACGCCACGCCAGTTCCGTTTTCCCCAGACCGCCCATGCCCACGATCACGATCGTGTCTGTCGTGGCAAAGCGGCGATCAAGGTCATCCACCGCCGTTTCGCGCCCGACAAATTGCGGGATTTGGCGATGATACCGATCGAGATTATTCCGAGCTAGCTCAACGACCGGCGGCAGTGTGACAGATTCCGGAATTGGCGTCGGCTCAGGATTGAGTTCGGGAATGCGATCGGCGATACCCAGTACGTGAGCGATCGCCGAAACCGTCTTTTGACCAACATTCTTGCCGCTCAAACACCGCTCAACCGTTTTTTCGCTTAAGCCAGCAGCATCCGCCAAATCGCGATTTTCCACACCTCACCGTCATAATTTCGCCGACATGCCAGCGCCTCCAGCAAAATTCTGCGACTTGCTGCACTAGCAATTCCCATTACGTCCCCTCCCAATCCTCGATCGCCAAGCCCTGCACTCGCTCAAACTCACGAACATTGTGCGTAACCAAAACACGATCGTGAACCAACGCGATCGCAGCAATCTGTAAATCGCGCGTCCCGATCGGCGTACCCAGTTTCGCGAGTCGTGCCCGCTGCTCACCAAAAATATCCGCCGCCCGATCACAAAATGGCAACGATAAAAATCGATCAAGCAACTGCAACTGTCGTGCGATCGTTCGCTGTGGATCGCGGCTTCGCATTGCGCCGTAACGTAACTCAGCCCGTACGACAGAACACAACACAATGTCATCCGTAGGCGTCGCCAAGAAACGATCAATCAACACCAGCGAGCGACGGTTGAGGTAATTGATAACGACATTTGTGTCCAGTAAATAGCGCATTATTGACCGTCAAACACGCCGATCAAATCATCATCAAGAGCATCCGAAATGCCGTCATCGTCGATCACGATCGGATCGTCCGCACAAATTCCCGCCAAAGACTCGATCGGAACCCGACCACCCGCTACAACCTGCTCTCGTTCAATCTGATCGAACGCCACAAACCAAGCCCGAAACGTGGCCAATTCTTCCGGTGAAAATTTTACGATCGCCTGCTCAACTTCGTGTAACGTCATCACCTCAAGCCCCCTCCTCGTATGACTTTCGTTTAGCTTAACTTGCAACGACCGCGATAGACAAAAACGGATATTTTCGGACAGTCGCTTTCTGTCGAGTCTTGTCCAGCCTGCATCGGAGAAGCTACCGACATCGAATTCAACCGCTTCCAAATGACGACTCTTCAACCGCGCCACTACCTGCAACTCGATCACCACCTCGCCCAAAACCATCCTCTTACCCTCACCTGCCCCGACCTCCACTGGGCGATCGGCTCCAGCTTCAAAACCCACGAAGCCCGCGCCCACCTCAAAACGATCGCCACCTTCACCATCGCGATCGCAACCTGGCTTAACCCCGAAGCCCAGCTCGCGATCATCGTTTTGCGACTGTGTTTCGCCATTCTCCAAAATCTCAAGTAGTCATTCAAGTGACGAATGAGACACTCTGACCCGCTCCCGCTTGAGCAAAGACCGCGTTATTGGCAAGGTTCTGAGACAACCAACACCGTGGATAGCTTGGAGATTTTTAGAATAGTGACGTTTGATCTGGGTTACTGATGGATGCGGTGACTGATGGCGTTGTGGCAAGCGCGTTGGCGTCCTGGAGTTGATCGACAGAAATGATGTCGCTGGTGCAAATGCGATCGAGCAAATCAGCCTGCTGCGGTTCGAGATCAATGAGTAAACCGAGAATATTGAGCAGGTTTAGTAGCTCGGTGGTGTATTCGGCGAGCCAGCGATCGGGCTGGATCTGATTCAGTGGCGACGGCGGGCGACGGTTGCCGATGATGGGGCGCGATCGGTCTTGTTTGCGATAGCTAAACCAGTGAACGATCGTCTGTTTACCGGAGACTTCGTAGTTCCACATGGCAGCGGTGACGTTGTTGATATAGCCGTCGCCAACCAGGAGACGATCGCGATCGGGGTCGTGGCTGATCGTGTTGGGCATGTGGTCGGGGTCGTCGGGAATTGCGCCGTTTTTTGGGATTGTTGGGCGGCGGTCTTTTGGCAGTCGCGGCACTCCGGGGGGTCGATCTTGCTCGCGATTGGCCATGCGATCGCCGTAGGTGTGGAGCCAAAGGATGCGTTTTCCGAGTTCGGCGGCTTCGCGGAATAGCTCAGGGTCGGCGGTGATGGGGATACGCAGGCCGGGAGTGGTGAGGTCTTGGCGGAAGCGATCGGTGTAGTGAGGGTTGGCGCGATCGCGGCGATATAGGCGAAGGCGTCTTCGGGGGTTACGTCAAGGCGGTAGGTTTGACTGAGGAAGTTGAGTAGGGCGGGTTTGAGGTTGGGGATGGTGGCATCGGCGTTTGCCCAGAGGGGAAAGACGCGACCGCCAAATGAACCTTTGTAATGATCGAGATCTGGGATCAGTTCTGTAAACGTGATCGCAGAGCCGGAGGATGGCGATGTTCTGGATAACGCCGTTAAATAAATCTGAGAGGAAGAATAAACTCCCCAAAGTTTTGGATTGGCCTGATTAATAACTCGAATATCGGGGATGATCCACTGACGATCGAAAGAGCGAAAAGCATACGGTATGGGGGGGAGAGCCCCTTTACCCTCTTCCGCCACGGATAAGAGTCGTTGGGGCTGTCCTGGTAGCGAATTGCTAACGACCTTTGCTGAATGTTTATCTCCGGGTTTCCCATTTCTCAAATGGGGATGAAAGAGAGCTTCTTTTTGATCGCTGGGCGCATTAATTAACGTGTTCCAACGCGCTTCTAAGGACTCCTGATCCGGTGCAATAATCCAGGTTCGCCCCGGCATCACACCGGAGCCATTGTAGTTAAATAAATGTTGCAGACAGGGATAACTCAGCCATTGATCCGAGGACGTGGGTAGGAAGGGCGATCGCGAACCAAGCTGATGACAGTCGCTGTCGATCGCGCAGTCTTGCCAGCCCGAGTCATCTAGGCCAATCTGCTGAAGAGTTTCAAACTTTAGCTGACGTTTACCCGCAGGCAACGCCCGAAACTTTACCGTTGCCAGTTTACCGTCCTGCTTACGATTTGATCGACTCGCCAAGACAATACAAACCGGCTGCTGTACCCCCTGAAAAATCCGCGTATTCACCTCTGGCTGATGTCCCTCCGGCGAGCAGTCAATCACCCAAATGCGATCGCACGACTCCCGCAAATACTCCCGCATTCGCTGGAACCCTGGCCCATTCAAAAAGCCCGCCACCGTAATCAAACAAACAATCCCCGATCGTTTTTCCGGGTGACAGTCAAATACTTTCCAGGTCGCCCACCGCCAAAAATACACATACAAATTGCGTAAATGCTTTGTATGAGCGCTGACCCCCCACTCCTTTGGCGGCATCCAATCCAGTAACGGTGCAGACGTTTCGGTTTGCGTATTGCCCGACTCTACCCAACCGCCGAAACCTTTCGCCCGCTCCCGATAGGGCGGATTGCCAATCACCACCGTCACCGGCTCCTCTCGCTTGATTTGATTGGATGCTTGCCGTGATTTGGCGATCGCCGGAAAAATTCCCCGTAACACGCCCGCATCATCCTCCGGATCGCACAGTGTATCCGTGACAAACATCCGCAACTCCTCCCTCGGCGACGCTCCTGTCAACTCGATCACCTCCGCCAAAATCCGCAACTGCGCCACCGCAAACGCCCCCAATTGCAGCTCAAACGCAATCAGTCGTTTTAACGTCGCCTCGATCGCCCCCTTGACCGCACCCTCGCCCTCATTCTCCGTCACCGATCGGGCGATATGCTTCAACACCCCCAGCACATACGTCCCCGTCCCCATCGCCGGATCGACCACCGTAACAGCGGGTGAAGCTAGACCCGATCGCAAGCCAAAATCATCACTTTTTAACACCTCATCCACCAGCCGCGTCATACTTTCCACCACTTCTGGCGGCGTGTAATACGACCCCGTTTCCTTTCGCAGCGTATTATCGTAAACCTCCAAAAAATCCTCATAAAAGTAAAGCCAGGTGTCCGGGTCGCCCTGACTAATCGTCGGCCAATCCACCGCGTCTAAAACTTTGGTCAATGCCTGCAACGACGTTTTTAGGGTGGCCTGATTGGCGGGATTATTCGTCAACAGTCGCAGTGCCTCGCCGATCAGCGAATTCGTATCGCGCAAATCGTCTGCAACTCGGTTAAACCCTTGCGCTAACTCGATTCCCTTCGCCCGTGCCATCAGCAAACCGAAGGTCACCGCCTGGGCGTACCCGTCCGCAAACCGTACATCCGACGCCTCGGGAAACAGCAGTTCTCGCCATGCCCCGGCCAATGTCGTTAGCGCTTCGCTTTCTTGCTTCAGTTGTTCACTCACTTCATCGCGCAACAGCCGACACAGCCGAGCGCTAATCCTCGCCAACTCCTTGGCATTGCGTGGCGCGATCGGCTGCCACAGAAAAAATGCCTGGAATAAATCCAATAACCCCGCTGGCGGCTTTAGTCTCTCGCCCGCTGTCTCGATATCGCCCTCAAACGTGACGATCGACCCGACCTGCTCGCCATCCTGCCACAGGCTAAAGCTATGACCGTCGGAATAAATCAGATTTGGCAATGCCTGAAGCTTCTGCCACTGGTCTTTGTCGTGTTTGTCCTTAAACTTTGTCGGGTTTGCCCCCTTTCCCGGTGCTTTCAACTCAACAAACCCCACTAACGTTTGTTGTACCGTCACCGAATAATCAGGCCGAGTTTTCAGCTCGCGTACAGCGGATTCTCCGATCGCTGTGACATCAACAATATTTAGGAGTTCAGCCAGATCACGCAATAACTGCTCAAAGGGTGCGCGTAACTGATCTTCCGGCTGACCGATCGCCACCGGACTCGACAGCTTGGCCTTGAGGGAATTCCCAAACGTAGCAACCGCAGACTCTAACGTGACGGGCATACTTTTCTATATTTAGCGGATCTAGGCTTGGCGGAAGGATTGTGCGGCTCTTGTGTGTTACGCCAAGCAGAGCAACTCGATCAGTTCATGACATTGCAACATGGCAAGTGTTGGCGGCCTCGGAGCTTTGACGCACCTTGCAATACTAACGAAAGGAAAGGGGGCAACTCAACCATTGAGCGCCCCCACAGCCAGACAAGACAAACAGACTAAAGAATTTCAGGATCTCAGGAATCAACCTCAGACACGTCTACCACTTCTTATACGGCAAAAACTTACCGCACATCGTGATTTGCACCCGATCGCCCTTCGGATCTTCCACCTTATCCACCTCAAGCGAAAAATCGATCGCGCTCATGATGCCATCGCCAAACTTCTCGTGAATCACATCCTTCACTGGCAGCCCATACACCTGCATGATTTCATACAGGCGATAGATCAACGGATCGGTGGGAATCACCGGATCAAGACCACCCTTGAGCGGCGGTATGGTCAGCTCGTCCGCCATTTCTTCCGGCAGACCGAGTGTTGCCACCAGTTTTTTCGCTTGATCCGCATCCGCACTCGCTTGACGGTAAATCACCGCCGAAATCCAGACCTCATCTTGGCCGATCGCCGCTTCGAGATCGGCGTAGCTCACGCCTTTTGTTTTTTTCGCCGCTAGCAACGTTTGAGTAATTTCAGGAATAGCCATAGTGATTGTCGATTGCTTGAATTATAAGGTTAATTGAGCTATGAACTGAACGCGATAAAACGATCAATCAAACGATCCGTTAAATCGCTCGGGGTAAACCGGTTCAATTCACGGCTAGCTTAAGCGGCTCTCTTCCACCGCACGAGTCTCACGGTAAAGATGCTGCTCCATCTCATGCTTTAGCTCGCGATAGGCCGGATGCGCTTCGACCGACTCGCGACTACGCGGACGATCGAACGGCACATCGAGTACCTCGTCGATCTTGGCCGCCGGTCCCCGCGTCATCAGGATAATGCGATCGGAGAGCAACAGCGCCTCATCGATGCTGTGGGTAATCATGATCGCCGTTTTGCGCTTGCGTTCCCAAATGCGTTCGATTTCCTCCTGGAGGAAACTGCGCGTCAGGGCATCGAGCGCCCCAAACGGCTCATCCATCAGCAAAATCTGCGGATCGATCGCCAACGCCCGCGCAATCCCGAC
>JAAUPN010000209.1 GCA_012033105.1 Coleofasciculaceae cyanobacterium RL_1_1 | reverse complement strand
GCATCAAAACGCGAGCGATGATCGCATCACGGATAGACGGCGTCGGCAGTTGCTCCAAGACTTCCGCCGCAAACGCATCGACCAGGAGCGATGTACTTAACTGCCGATCGAGACCACGACTTTGGAGATAAAACAGCTCATCGGCCTCCAATTGGCTGACCGTTGCACCGTGGCTACACTTCACATCATCCGCCACAATTTCCAGTTGCGGTTTGGTGTTCACCCGAGCCTTGGGCGATAGTAGGAGATTGCGATTCAACTGATCGGCGCGGGTTTGCTGTGCCTGTTGACCGACCACGATGCGGCCATCAAAGACCGCACGCGCTCGATCGCCCACAATGTATTTACAAAGCTGATCGATCGTTGAATGGGGATGATTCAGGATCACCGACGTGTGCGTGTCTGCCAGTTGCGTTTCACCCACGATCGACAATGCATTCAAGGTCGTCGCCGTGCCTGCTCCCTGTTGCACCACATCGATTTCCTGGCGAGATAGCGCTGCGCCCAGCGTCACGATATGGCTGGCGTAGCGGCTATCCCGCGCTTGGCTCACATCGACATGATGGATATGACGGCTCGTCTCACCTTCGCGCTGAAGCGTCACATGCTGAATCTGGGCATTATCAGCCAGATGCAGATCGATCGCCGCGTTACTAACGATCGTGCCGTCCCGCATCCCGACCGTAATAAATTCTTCGATGATGGTCGCGCCGCTATTGGCCTCCGCCACCACCACAAATCGCGTATTGACGATCGCGTCTTGGTCACCTGCCTCCGTCACACTCATCAACGAAATCGGCGTTTCGACGATCGCCCCAGCTCCCAGCCAGACAATCCCCAGATCCTCGGTACTGGCCGCATTTAAGGCCGCAAAGGGCTTATTGGCATTGGTCTGACGTGCGATCGCCGTGGCAACGCGATCGCGAACGGCGGCGCTAGCCTGCGACCAAGGCCCCACATAGACATTCGCCAGGGACAGATCAAGATTCGAGAACGCCGCATGATAGCGACCATTCGCCAGCAGTAGCCGGACTTCCGCGTCGGTACACAACGATTCGACGGCGTGGGCTTCCAAGGCCATCGGCGCAACGGGCGTTAATCCGGCCAATTCAGAAATATCGGTAAAACGCCATGCTTCATCGCGCGTGGTCGGAAAGGCGGATTCCTGTAGCCACGCTTCCGCCCGATCGCGCAGTGCGATCAGGGTTGTATCCTCCGTCGCTGGGCGAGCCTGGAGCCAGGTGGTGAGGGTGTTGGGTCGTGCGGGGGTCATGGCAGATTGGGGCGAGCTTGCGATCGAATTTGACATTACCTATGCTCCCGCCGTGGCATATTTGGCGATCGTTTCATCATAGCCACCCGCTTCCAGCTCGATCGCTAAACTCTTATCGCCGCTCTGAATAATCCGGCCATCGTACATCACGTGAACGAAGTCCGGCACGATGTAGTTCAGCAGGCGTTGATAGTGGGTAATCATCAGGGTGCAATTATCCGCATTCGTCAGATGATTAACGCCACCGGCGACGGTTTTGAGTGCGTCGATATCGAGTCCGGAGTCGGTTTCGTCGAGAATCGCCAGGGTCGGTTCGAGCAAGGCCATTTGCAGGATTTCGTTACGCTTTTTCTCGCCGCCGGAAAAGCCTTGGTTGACGCTGCGGGCGAGGAACGCATCGTCCATTTTGACGATATCGAGTTTTTCGCGCACGAGGTCTTCAAAGTCGAACATGTCGAGTTCTTCGAGTCCTTTGGCTTTGCGGTGGGCGTTGTAGGCGACGCGCAAAAAGTCGAGGTTACTGACGCCAGGGATTTCGATCGGGTATTGAAACGCGAGAAAGATCCCAGCGAGGGCGCGGTCTTCGGCTTCGAGTTCGAGCAGGTTTTGGCCTTTGTAGGTGATCTCGCCGCCGGTTACTTCGTAGTCGGGGTGTCCGGCGAGGATTTTGGAAAAGGTGCTTTTGCCGGAGCCGTTAAGCCCCATAATGGCGTGAATTTCTCCGGCTTTAATTTCGAGGTTTAAGCCTTTGAGGATTTGGGTGTCTCCGATGTTGGCGGTAAGGTTTTTGACGGAGAGAATTGTGGGTGCGTTTTCGACAATCATTGGCTTGATTTTTTGGAGTTTTTAGAAATTAATTAGATTTTTCTTTTTCTGCTTTAACGGCTGTATATGCTGACATCGCCTCTTCAAACGCAGATCTAATTTCAGCATTACAGCTTTTCAAATGTTCTAAAACAGCTTTTAACTTTACGACAGCAATACTGGCATTGGCGGAAGATAAACCTGAATCAGGATTGCTATTGGCTTGAATATGGCTTTTTGCTCCTGCTGCTAGAGTACGTAGCTCATTTAATTCAGCTTGCAAGACTTGATAACGTTCAAGAATTGAATCAATGTCTTTGACAACGTTTTCTTTACTGAACTCACTCATTTTTAATTTGATTGTAAATGTTAATTTGGTAGGGTGTGTTGCGGTCTCGAAAATTTTCATCCAGCGCGATCGATTAGCGCAACCGCAACGCACCGCTGGATATGGTGGTGGTGGTGAACATCTTTTAGATGATCAGATCGTAACCACAACGCACCGCTGGATATGGCAACGGTGCGTTACGGCGGTGAAATATTGCCGTCTTTCTTGTTGGGTGACCGAGGCCGTAACACACCCTACGACTGATTTGATCGCAGGGGGCGAGACCTTTGAGGTTTCCAAAACCTCAAAGGTCTAAAACCGACGTTAATTTGATCTACGGATTAACCGACTGCACCTTCCAGCTTCAGACTCAGCAGCTTATCCGCCTCCGCCGCAAACTCCATCGGCAACTCGTTAAACACATCCTTACAGAACCCGCTGACAATCATCGACACCGCGTCCTCTTCCGAGATTCCGCGCTGCGTGAAATAAAAGAGCTGATCCTCGCCGATTTTCGACGTTGAAGCCTCATGCTCCACCTTCGAGGCATTATTCTGCACATCGATATACGGGAACGTATTCGCCCCTGCCCGATCGCCAATCAACATTGAATCGCACTGGGAATAATTCCGCGCCCCCGTCGCCTTCGGTGAAATTTTCACCAAACCGCGATAGCTGTTCTGTGATCGACCCGCCGAAATCCCCTTCGAGATAATCGTGCTTTTCGTATTCTTGCCAATGTGAACCATCTTGGTTCCCGTATCAGCCTGCTGCATATTATTCGTCAGCGCCACGGAGTAAAACTCACCCACGGAATTATCGCCAATCAGCACACAGCTCGGATACTTCCAGGTAATCGCCGAACCCGTTTCCACCTGCGTCCAGGAAATCTTCGAGTTTTTGCCCTTACACAGACCGCGCTTGGTCACAAAATTGTAAATACCGCCCTTGCCGTTCTCATCACCGGCAAACCAGTTTTGTACCGTCGAATACTTGATTTCCGCATCGTCAAGGGCGACCAGTTCAACGATCGCCGCGTGAAGCTGATTCGTATCGAACATCGGCGCGGTGCAGCCTTCTAGGTACGTCACCGATGCACCCTCTTCCGCCACAATCAACGTCCGCTCAAACTGCCCCGCATCGCCGTTATTAATCCGAAAATAGGTCGAGAGATCCATCGGGCATTTCACACCCTTCGGAATAAACACAAACGACCCGTCGGTAAACACCGCCGAATTCAGCGCCGCGAAAAAGTTGTCCGCTGTGGGTACAACCGTCCCGAGATACTTTTTAACCAGATCGGGATAATCGTGCAGTGCCTCGGAAATCGAGCAGAAAATTACGCCCGATTCTGCGAGTTTGGCGCGGTAGGTCGTCGCCACCGACACACTATCGAAAATCGCATCCACCGCGACATTACTCAGCCGTTTTTGCTCGGAGAGGGGAATGCCCAACTTGTCGAAGGTTTCGAGCAAGGTGGGATCAACTTCGTCCAGGCTGGCTTTTTTCGCTTGCTGTTTGGGAGCCGAGTAGTAAACGATGTCCTGATAGTCGATCGGTGGATAGTTCACGTGCGGCCAGGTCGGCTCTTTCATTTGTAGCCAGACGCGATACGCCTTGAGTCGAAATTCAAGCATGAATTCCGGCTCATTTTTCTTCGCCGAAATCAGACGGATCACATCCTCATTCAAACCGCGCGGAATCGCATCGGTTTCGATATCGGTGACAAATCCGTATTTGTAAGGCTGATTGACGAGAGTTTTGACGGTGGCGCTCATGGTACAAACAGTGCGTGGGGCGATCGTGAACGGTGGCGGGCGACGGGAGGAATGGCGGAGAGTTAAGCGTTGGCCGTGGCGTGGATCTGTTCGATCGTGATTTCGCGGCCTTCACCAGCGAAGGCATTATCGGGAGTTAGGAACAGCATACAGTGGCACTCTTTGCGCTCGCGCATCGGTACACAAGGACAGTTCCAAAACGCAGATTTGACCTCTGCTTCCTTATCCTCGTAGTGACGACACGGACAAAGCGGCGCACCAAGGTCATCTTTATGCTTGGCTAATCCTTCGATCACGACGGCGGTGATGCTGAGGTCGGAACAAAAGTAGGTATCGGTGCGATCGGCGTACTGTTCGGAGAACTGACGCATTGCCTCTAGGCTTTTCTCGCTGGCTTGCTCTGGGCCGGTGGGTGCTGGCATGTTTTGCTAACTAACGTAAACGTTTAGGCGGCTCGATGAGCCGGTCGATCGAGTCTAGCGGTTTTTGACAACGGGCGTTTCTTGATGGGTACTAAAACAACAAAGCTGTTGTCAAACCCCATCCGTAAGTTACTTTAGCAATAGTTATGTTGTCAAAGTTTTTTTAAGCCCGGTTCGCCTCCCAAAGCGTGAAGCATCGGGTCGGTTCTAAAATGGCGATACTTTCCCTCGGCTTGACGGCGATCGGTTTGTCCTCTGGGGCTGTCAGGGGTCGAGGCACTGCTCAGGGGTGACACTTCGAGTTTTTCGCGATTTCGGTTTCAATTTCTCTTGTTCGCACTTCACGTTCGGGAACTTCAGCAACGATGACGGCTAAAAGTCAGACTCCTTCGACCAAAGAAGATATCTTGCAATACCTGCTCAAGCAGGGGCAGGCGCGGGTGCAGGATCTCGCGGAACGGCTGTCGGTGAGTCCGCAGGCGATTCGCCGTCATCTCAAGGATCTCGAAGCGGATGATTTGATTGAGTATCAGTCGGTGCAGGAAGGGATGGGGCGACCGCAGCATCTCTACCGGCTCACGACAGCGGGGCGATCGCATTTTCCCCATCGTTACGATGAGTTTGCGGTGTCGTTGTTGGATTCGATCGCGGATACGGTCGGGCGCGAGACGGTGAGTGAGGTTCTCGGCAAGCAGTGGCAGGCGAAGGCGTTGGAGTATCGTCGGCGGGTTGGGCTTGGGTCGCTACGCGATCGGCTACGTCAGTTGGTGGAGATTCGTTGTAGTGAGGGGTATATGACGGAGTTGATCGAGGTGGAGGCAGAAGATGAGGTTGAACAATTTGTCATTGCGGAATACAATTGCGCGATATCGAGTGTGGCGGAGTCGTACCCGATGATCTGCGGGCATGAGTTGCTCATGTTTGCGACGATTTTCCCGGATTGTCAGGTCGATCGGACTCATTGGATGATTGACGGTGAAAATCGTTGTGGCTACTCAGTTCAGCAACAGGTTCAAAAATCATCCCGATCTTAAATTAAAAAATATCTGATATTTCAAAGGCTGGCGGCTTGTATGAAGAAAGATGATTTATTGTCTATTCTTGCAAACTCTAGATTTGCAGAAAAAAACGAAAAAAACTTTGGTAAAAGCAAGTTCTTGGGTACTTATTTTGACTCAGTCGCATCTCAAATTTCATCCAACTTTCATGGCTATCTTGGAATAATTAAATCACTTGATGAGCAATTCTCTCTTGGTTTAAGCGGGCAGGAGCTAATGCTAGATGCTGGCTCAGGTACAGGTCACCTCTCTGTTGTTTTGAAGAAAAGCGGAATCAATGTTGTTGGTATCGAATTAGACCTCAACGACCTATCTGTATCTCGATCCATTTCTGGGGTTGTCTTACCTGGTCTCGATCCCTACTCTTATCTTCTTCAAGGTGATTTATCTAGCTTAAACAATATAGCTAGTGAGCACTTTTCTATGATCAACTCTAGTCAAGTCTTAGAGCATGTTGATCCATCGCTAATGTTTTATGTCATGAGTGAGTTCTTCAGAGTTCTGAAGCCAGGTGGTGTTCTCAGGTTAGACCTACCAGACTACCGTTTTCCTTACGAACACCATTACCGAATCCCATGGATTCCTTTTTTGAATGATGATTTGTCGAGGGCTTGGCTAGACGGATTTGATCGTCCCTATGAAGGTCTTAAGTACTTCAGTTACACCACTCTGCCTCAAATTTTGGGTATATTGCAGAGTTTTCCTTTCAAAATCCTGTCTGCCGGAACTACTGTTAGTGACGAAGAGCGTAACAATCAACTTCGCTGCCTGTCGCACTACATGGACTTAAATACAAGGAGTCATGTAGAGTTACGATGTGCCGCAAGACAAATCTGTAATGAAGATCTTCAGTTTGTACCGTCATCCATGATTATCGTTGCGATGAAGGAAGAGAAAACTGAATTTTTCTAAAAATGATTATCATCGCGATATTTCTATGGCTAATTGGGCTATCGCCAGAAAACCACTAGCGGATACCATATCACTCTTTTAACCCGTGATTAAAGATGGAATCTTTATCTTAAGTAGTAAAAAACATGAGGCTTACACTAGTTGATTGTACAGAAAACTACTGGGAATTCATTAGAACGCTCAGGAATGATGATAGGGTTAAGCCCTGCTTTATTAACAAAGCATACATAACTCATGAGCAGCAGAATGCGTATATGTCTAAGCATTCTGATTTCTACAAAGTATGCATACAAGGGGTTGTTCCAGTAGGATATGTTGGCGTTATTGAAAGCGATATCAGGATTTGTACCCACCCAGATTATCAGAGGCTGGGAATAGGCTTATTTATGCTTCGTGAAATCATGAAGGTGTTCCCAAACTCTAACGCGAAAATAAAGACGAGTAATGGTGCAAGCCTAAAGCTTTTCACAAAAGCCGGTTTTGTTGAAGAAAGTCGCACAGATGATTTCATTTTCCTTGCATACAAGCAAACAGTTTAGCAAGAAAGTAGCTTTTCCCAGTTTTGACTGAGTTTATTTATAGAGCAACGTGAATTGCTAACTGTATTGAAATTCTTGAGCGCAACCTCTGCCTCAATTGGAGTGAGGATAAGCTGAGGTTTTGTTTCGTAAATCGTCTAAGCAAAAAAGGTGGCAGGTATCATCAAAAAAAAGA
>JAAUPN010000208.1 GCA_012033105.1 Coleofasciculaceae cyanobacterium RL_1_1 | reverse complement strand
GGATCAAACGGCACGGTGTTTTTGTTGGCCGTGATGTTAATGCCGCTAACCAGCGCATCGGCTTGCTTGCCCGTCATGCTGACCGATCGCAGATCCACCAGCATTACGTGATTATCCGTACCGCCCGACACAATCTTCAAACCGCGTGCTTGCAGTTGACCTGCCAACGCCTGAGCATTGGCAATCACACGACCGCTGTAAGCTTTGAAATCGGCGGTGAGCGCTTCACCAAACGCGACGGCTTTACCGGCAATCACGTGTTCGAGGGGGCCGCCCTGTGCGCCAGGAAAAACGGCTTTATCGAACTGTTTGCCCAGCTCGGGATCACGGGTGAGGATCAAACCGCCACGGGGGCCGCGTAGGGTTTTGTGGGTGGTGGTGGTGACGACATCGCAATGTTCGATTGGGCTGGGGTGGTGTCCCGAGGCGACGAGTCCAGCGATATGGGCAATATCGGCCAGCAGGTACGCGCCGACTTCATCGGCGATCGCGCGGAATTTCGCGAAGTCGATCACCCGCGAGTACGCCGAGTAACCGCAAACGATCAGCTTGGGTTTGTGTTCGATCGCCACCTTGCGGATTTCGTCATAGTCCAACTGTTCCGTCTCCGGGCTGACGCCGTAATGCACCGCGTTAAACCACTTACCCGACACGTTCACCGGGCAACCGTGGGAGAGGTGACCGCCGTGGGACAGGTCGAGACCGAGGATTGTGTCACCCGGTTGGAGTAGTGCCAGGAAGACGGCGAAGTTGGCCTGAGCGCCGGAGTGGGGCTGGACGTTGGCGTGGGCAGCGCCGAAGAGTTCTTTGGCACGATCAATCGCGATCTGCTCGATCGAATCCACAAATTCGCAACCGCCGTAATACCGTTTTTTCGGCAAACCTTCGGCGTACTTATTCGTCAACACCGAACCCTGAGCCGCCATCACAGCAGGCGAGGTGAAGTTTTCGCTGGCGATGAGTTCCAGGTGATCGCGTTGGCGCTGAAGTTCTTGACCGATCAGACTCGCAACCGCCGGATCAGTTGTTGCCAGAACGTCTAAGTTTGTTTGGGTCATGGGGAATGGCTATAGGATTACAGAAGGCAGAGAGCGAGCAAAGTTTGATCGAGAACTGACAACGATCATTTGGGATGGTATGACAACGCTGAATCCGAATTACTCGAAACTATTATCATAGCCTTGAATTTCGCCATCAGACCTTCATCACCCCACCATCATGACCCAAGAATTTGCAGCGCAAGAATTCACAACCGACTGGTTACGGACAACCCAACTCACCTGGGATCAACTCCTGCCGCAGTTCAAGCCCCGACGCTTGCTAGAGGTGGGTTCCTACGAGGGCGCATCGACCTGTTATGCCATCAAGCTGCTTTCGGGTCTTGTTGATCATCTGGAAATTCACTGTATTGATACCTGGGAGGGTGGTATCGAGCATCAGCTTGAGGGGGTTGATATGGCGGAGGTGGAAGCGCGATTTAAGCGCAATTTGGCGATCGAGATTGAAAATGCGGCCTGCACGGTGGATTTACACATTCATAAATCCACCTCGGCGATCGCCCTCGCCCAGCTAATTGCTGACGGCAAAGCGGGCTATTTTGACTTTGCTTACATAGACGGATCGCACCAGCGACGGATGTTTTAACCGACGCGGTGTTGAGTTTTCAACTGGTGCGACACCTGGGCGTGATTGGCTACGATGACTATCTTTGGAAAATCGATCCCGATCCACTGCAAGCGCCAAAACTGGCGATCGATGCCTTTACGAATGTGTTTTCACAAAAGGTGGCGGTGATCCCCAACATTCCGCTCTATCAGCTTTACGTTTCTAAGATTGAAGACTAGTCCACGGGTCAACGGGTCAACTAGTCATCCATCTGCCACGGTTCGGTGATGTTGCTCTCATCTAAGATGTGCTTCGGTCGCAGGATCAGGATCACTTTGCCCACCGGTTGCCAGTCTTGGGTCTCCTGCTCGAACCACTGCACCGCGAGCCGACCATCCCCGCTCGATCGCGAAGTAGTTCGTTACCGTCCAGTCACGATCGGCGCGATCGATCACCACCAACACCGTTTCACGCTTCATATCCACCGTATTCGGTAACTGATCCGTCGTGTCGCTATAGGCCACGGGATCGATCGCGCCGATGATGCTCGCCCAGCCCGGAATCGGTACACCGCGCATTCCCGCCGGAAATTCCACAATCCGAAACGGCTCGATCGACTCCAGCTTGACCACCGCATTGACCTGATCTGCCGATAGCGGATTTTCACCCGCAAACGGAATCAGACGCGGCATTTCGTCCTCTTGATCAACGCGATAAAACGGCAGGATCGGCGCTTTACGAGTCGCGACCACACTAAAATCCGTCAGCAGTTCCTCCAGCGCTTTGCGTGCCGTGTCGGAATGGACGTACTTAAAACCTTGGGCGATCGCCTTCGATCGATCCTGCAAATCCTTCTTACGGCGAGCCTGCTGCCAGCACTGGTAGGCGATCGCGTCGCCGGGATGTTTCGTAAACTCAGCGGGCATCGTTGAGCTGTAGGCCACCATTTTCATCGCGCGGGCGAGCAAGTGACCGCCATCCACATCAAGATTTTTTTCCGCTGCGAATTCCGCCGCCGCTGCTCGCTCGATGTGATTCAGCACGCGTAGCTCGTAGAGGACATCGCTGTGGGGGCCTTCGCAGTAGGCACGGGCGCGATCGGAGATCCCCACGTTGATCGCGCTGTCATAAACCTGTGCCGCGACGATCGTGTAATTCTGGACACTAGCTTCAATACCCGTCTCTTCAAAAATATCTTTCGGATCGTATTGCGCGAGGTGCAACTGACGGCAGAGTTTGCCCCAATTAATCCAGTTGCCTTCTTTACGTCGTAGTTGTCCCAGAATGTCGCGGATTTCCGTTTCGGAGAGTTCGATCGTGGCGTTGGGATTCTTGCGATCGGGATCAAAGCTGGGCGCGGGGTCGGTCATTGTTCTATTGCGTTCTATTGCGAGGGTCGATCGGCGGTTATTACTGGATCAAGGGCGGACGTTCTGCCGCAAGGCACAGGGTTGCGGCTCCCAAAATTCCCAGAACTCCATTGAAGCAGCATATTGACGCAGTTTGAAGCACGACCGTAACGTTGTGGGTAGTGCTTGCTTGCCGAACACTCTGCGGACAAAGGTGATCCCGTCAAACTTGCCAGATACAATACTATGCTCGCCAGTGACCCGCTATACATCCGCCCCGAAGACTATTTGGCTGGAGAATTAGCCAGCCCCATCAAACATGAGTATCGCGATGGGGAAGTGTTCGCGATGTCCGGTGGGACGCAGAATCACGCAACGATTATGCTCAATTTGGCGACGGCGCTGAAGCTGCATTTACGAGGATCGGGCTGTCGTCCGTTTGCGGAGAATATGAAGGTGCAGGTTCGGGCGGCCAAGGCGTATTACTATCCGGATATTGCGGTGACGTGCGATGAGCGCGATCGCCAGCCGGAGCAGCATTTTATCGAACATCCGTGTTTGATTATTGAGGTGTTGTCGCCTTCTACGGCGAAGTTCGATCGCGATCTGAAGTTTGCGGATTATCGGACGTTGGACAGTTTGGCGGAGTATGTTTTGGTATCGAGCGATCGGCGTGAAGTGGAGGTGTTTCGGCGAAATGAGTCGGGGTGCTGGACGCAACAGGGGTATCGATCGGGCGAGGATGAGGAGGTGCGGCTGGCGTCGGTGGACTTCGCGATCGGGCTGCGGGAGGTGTACGAGGATACGCCGCTGTATGAAGGGCTGTAGGTTAGCATGAATCAATCAATACCAGTCCTAGAACTCGTGGTCGCAACCCCTCAACCCCAGGTCGTTTCAGCCGCCCAATACCTCGCCTGGGAACCCCAACAAGAACGTCGCTATGAACTCGTGCGCGGCATCCCGATCGCCATGACCGGCGGTTCCCTCGCCCACAACGACATCGCCATTAACCTTCTCAGCGCCTTACGGCCAGCCACCCGATCACAAAACTGCCGCCTGAACATGGCAGACGCCAAAGTCCAAATCAGCGATACCACCTACCGCTATCCCGACCTCGTGGTCAGTTGTGACGATCGCGATCGTGCTGCCACTGACGCCCTGCACTACCCCTGCCTGGTCGTCGAAGTCCTTTCGCCGGGAACCACAGCCCGCGATCGAGGCGAAAAATTGCGCGAATACCGCAGCCTTCCCAGCGTGCAAGAATATCTCCTAATCGATAGCCAAGAGATCTTTGGGGAAATTTATCGACGTAGCCAGAGCCGCTTTTGGCTGTACGAAACCTATGGCCGTGGTGAAGTGATTCGGCTGGAAAGTATCGGGATTGAGCTGGCGATCGAGACCCTGTACGAGTCCGTCACGTTGCCGCGCGATACCGTAGGCTGAACCAGACCTCTCACCATTGCCGACGACAGAACACCGTGACCTCTCCTTTGCTTCGTTTCGATCGCGTCAGCCTCAACGCCCCCCTTGGCAATGCGACCCTCCTCAACGACATCTCCTTTGCGCTCAACCCCGGCGATCGCTGTGTCCTGATTGGCCCCTCAGGTTCCGGCAAAACTCAGCTTTTGCGACTGTGCAACCGCCTCAGCGAAGCCAGTCACGGCGAAATTCGCTTTGATGGTCAAGCCCTCGCGAGCTGGCCGGTGCGTCAATATCGCGAAATTGTGACCCTCGTTTTACAGGAGTCGAGCCTCCTCGCTCAAACCGTCGAAGCTGCGATCGCCTATCCCCTCAAACTGCGCGGCCTCAAACCCGCCACCTTACAGCAGCGGGTCACGGACTGGTGCGATCGGCTCAACCTGCCAGCGGAATGGATGCGTAAAACCGAGGTACAGCTATCGGTCGGTCAGCGTCAATGGGTCGCCCTGACGCGAGCCTTGGCGATCGAGCCGAAATTGCTTTTGTTGGATGAACCAACCTCGGCGCTTGATGCTGGACGGAGCGATCGACTCGTGCGCGTCCTCACGGATCTGGCGCATCAAAATGGCACAGCGATCGTCATGACCACCCACCAATTTGACATCGCTCGTGGCTTCGCGACGCGGCTGCTTTACCTGGAAAATGGGCGATTATTGCGGGATCAGTCTGCTGATGTCGTGGATTGGGAGGCGTTGAAGCAGGATGTGATCGCGATCGAGCAACAATCTAAATCAGAATGGGACTAGGCTGATGATGGTGTTGAATGTACCAATTAGACAGTACATTCAGCCACAAAATCGAGCGTAGTACGGGTCTGATTATTGACATGAGGATGAGCCTGATTCGCTCGATCAAGTTTTCCCTGCGATACGCCATACTGACCTAACACAGCGATAGAAATAGACCTAGAGAGGCCATCATGAACGCGATCGCCAAAGATACGATCGCGGCGATCGCTACAGCGATCGTGCCGCAACAGGGAAGCGTCGGCATTGTCCGCGTCTCCGGCCCCAAAGCCCCAGAAATCGCGCGGCAACTGTTCCACGCGCCGGGATCGCAACCCTGGGAAAGCCATCGGATTTTGTACGGCCACATTCGCGATCCCCGTAGCGGCGAGATCGTGGATGAAGCGTTGCTATTGCTGATGTTAGCGCCGCGATCGTTCACGCGCGAAGACGTAGCCGAATTTCACTGTCACGGCGGGATCATCGCCGTGCAGCACGTGCTAACGCTGTGCATCAAAGCCGGGGCGCGACTGGCGCAGGCAGGCGAATTCACCCTGCGTGCCTTCCTCAACGGACGCATTGACCTCACCCAAGCCGAAAGCGTCGCCGACCTGGTTGGCGCTCAGTCACCGGCGGCGGCTCACGCTGCTCTGGCGGGCTTGCAGGGCAAACTAGCAAATCCGATTCGCACCTTTCGTACCACCTGTATGGACGCCCTGGCCGAAATTGAGGCACGGGTCGATTTTGAAGACGATTTACCGCCCCTGAATGAAGCGGAGATTTGCCGCCAGATCGACCGTGTGATCGCGGGGATCACGACGATCGAAGCCACCGTGGGCGAGGGCGAACTGTTGCGATCGGGTTTAAAAGTGGCGATCGTCGGTCAGCCCAATGTGGGGAAATCAAGCCTACTCAATGCCTGGAGTCAGAGCGATCGGGCGATCGTCACTGACCTACCGGGAACCACCCGCGACGTGGTCGAATCGCAGCTTGTCGTTGGTGGCATCCCGATTCAAGTGCTCGACACCGCCGGAATTCGTGACACCACCGACACCGTTGAACGCATCGGTGTTGATCGCTCCCAAGCCGCCGCCCAACAGGCCGATCTGGTGTTACTCACCTTCGACGCCTCACGCGGCTGGACTGCCGCCGATCGCGAAATTTATCAGCGTGTCGCCGATCGCACCCTGATTCTGATCGCCAACAAAGCCGACCTCCTCAGCTCTCAAACCCTCTCAAACCCAGACCCAGAGATAGACCTAGACCTAAATCTAAACCTTGCCGACACGCTCAAAACCCAATTTCCCCAGGATTTTCCTGACGAATTACTCACCGCCGATCGCTTCATCCTGACCGCCGCCGCCCAGCAGCACGGCATCCCCGACCTCGAACGCGCCATCCTCAGCTTGGCTCGCACCCAGCACATTCAAGCTGCTGACCTCGACATCGCCATCAACCAGCGCCAAGCCGTCGCCCTCACCCGCGCCCGCGTCGCCCTCGATCGTGTCCAACAAACCATCAATGATGGACTTCCCCTGGATTTTTGGACGATCGATCTACGCGATGCAATCCGCGCCCTCGGTGAAATCACAGGCGAAGAAGTAACCGAATCCGTTTTAGATCGAATATTTAGTCGTTTTTGTATCGGGAAATAAAACGACGTGGGACAATATGCGACGATTCATCCATGGGTATGCCATGCCACGCTTTCGCTGGAAAAAATATCTATTGATTGCGTTCTCGATCGTGATTGCAATTCTGCTAGCACGCTTCACTCCTGCAACCGCCACTAAAGCAAAGATTTCTCCTCTTGCTCCTCCCGAAACAACGAGCCCTCGGGTCACGTTGTCTGAATTTCGTCACAGTATGGAGCAAACCCATGCTCTGATCATGTCAGCGTATGAAAGTGGGAACAACACGCCCGGCTTACGTTACTCATCCGCTCAGAGGCAGCAAGCACAGGAAGCAGAGGAAGCATTAGAACGAGCGATTAAAACCTTAGATTTATCTGAAGTTCCCCCTGCTCAATTGGAAGATATTGGTGTTGAGTCTGCGTTATTACTCAACGAAATTCTAGGCCGCATTCCCTTGCCTTCAGACGATCAAATTCCGGATATCACCACCGTCGAAAATGAGAAGATTACGTATTTGGGAGATC
>JAAUPN010000207.1 GCA_012033105.1 Coleofasciculaceae cyanobacterium RL_1_1 | reverse complement strand
GGTGCTGCGCCAGGTAGAGCGCTTGTTCGTAAGGCGCGTCGATCGGTTTTTCCGATTTGGCAAGCACCGACTCGGTGTACTGGCGCAGCCGATCGCGTAGAGCCTCCGGCACGTCGAGATAGCGATCGCGTATCCGGTCTTTGTACTCGGTTCCCGCCTTGCCCAGGACGGTGCGATCGCGGTAGCGCGTGGACGAAATGACGCTGTACGTTAGCCCTTCGGCCAAAATAACCGGCGATCGTAGGGCATCCTCTTTATCCAGTGCGACCTCCTGGGTCGGGAAATACAGGTAGGCCGGACGATCAAGTGCGGGAATAATTCCTGGCAGATCCTTGACGAGCGTATAGGTTTGAATCACCTCCTTGCGCTCACTTTCGGTGTAGATCGGTGGTAGCGAGAAGCGATAACTCCAATTGGAGCGCTCATAGGTTTCCGTCTTGTCGCGATCGGACACCTCCCAACCTTGGCCGGTGTAGTGATCAAACGCCATCACCCGCCAAAATCCCGGCGCTTGCGATCGCACCCGCATCACCACCTGGGGTTCCATCGCCCCCCGCAGGTTTTGATTGATCCGATCGCTAAACCCGTAATAATTTTCCTCGTCCACTTCACCGGGGCCTTCGGGCGGCATCCCCCCCTCACCCGTTGCCCCCGTGCCGTCCGCTCCGGGATCGCTCGGACTGACGATATTACGCCCATCAAACTGACCCTGAAACGGAATATCGGCACTCACGGGAAACGATTGAATTTGGTATCCCGGCAAACGCGGCATGAAGATAAAAATCGTCATCCCGATCGCCAGCGTTGCCGCGAGGAGACCCGCCAAGGTTCGCCAGGGCAGGTTTATCCGTTGTACTGGGCGCGGGCGGGCGGGCGACTGATCGTTGCTCTGCTCGGAATGCAGCCCCAAGCGCGATCGGTAATCGTAGAGCAAAGACGGCAGTGTAAAAACGAGAAACAACACCAGCAACGGTGCAAACGCCATCGTCTGACTCAAGGTCGCCGCCACTCCCATCAGGATCAGGCCGATCGTCATCGAATAGCCCAAATCCTTACGCCGAGGCAGATCAAAACTGTGCAGCACCTGCACCTGAATCAGCAGCTCCGCCAACGTCAGCCGCGTATCGTTGAGCGACGTCATTAAATTATTAAAGAAAATGCCCAGCGCTCCGAGCATCCCCAACGCCAGCAAAAACTTTACTGGCATATTGCGCTTCGATCGCTGACTCCAGCTCCACCACGCTCCAAACAGACTCAGCGGAACCGCCCAAAAACTCAGGGTTGTTTCTGCTGCCACATCCGTCGCAATAATCCCGATCGTCACCATCGCCTGCACCGCGATCCGCAAGACGATCGACTCTTCCGGCTGCACCTTCGGCAACGCCGCGATCGCCGATCGCACCTGCCCAATCCACCCGGTTATTCCACCCGTCACACTGCGATCGCGTCCCTGCTGCATCCGTTTTATCCTGCGCGTATGATTTCGCCTTTAACATCAAGCGATAGTGCCTCTGATCCTAGCCAATTTAGGCATTGGCGTCGTGCCTACATTGGCTGATCGTCAAATCAGAATTCGTATCATTAAATCCGTTTCACACGATACAAAAAATCCTGGGATCACGCTGATTGCAACACATCGGGCGATCGGGCGAGGCATTACTTGATCGCCAAAAACTCGCTCTAGTCTCCGAAACCACGCAGATCGCAAGGCCAGGGACAGCCCATTAACACAAGATTAAACTCTCAATTTCCAACCCAAACTTAATAAGAAGTTAACCCCAACTTAACGTTACAAATCAGGAAGGTTGAAATACTAAGGATGCATTTCTGCTGTCCGAGACGATCATCGCACGCAGAAACCCACTATGCGAAATCTTCGCTCCGATCGCATACGCATTTCATCCTAACGAACTTACGGGACCCTATGAAACTCGACCTGCTTATCAAGCGCCAATCCACCAGCTTTTTGGCTGGCGTGCTTGCCCTGACCTTAGCAGCTTGCGGCGGCGGTGAAGCCCCCACGGACGAAGCAACAGGTGCGGCAACGGATGAGACTAGCACCACAGAAGAACCCGCAGAAGGCGGCGCAGAAGGCGGCGATGTATTGATCGACGGTTCTAGCACCGTTTTCCCCATTTCTGAAGCAATGGCGGAAGAATTCATGGCCGCCAACGCTGGTACGCGCGTTACCGTTGGCGTCTCTGGAACCGGTGGCGGCTTTAAGAAATTCTGCGCCGGTGAAACGGATATCTCGAATGCCTCACGTCCGATCAAAGCTGAAGAAATTGAGCTATGTGCTGAAAACGGCATTGAGTATATCGAGGTTCCGGCTGCCTATGACGGTTTGTCGGTCGTTGTCAACAAAGAAAACGACTGGGCAGCTTGTATGAAGCCCGACGATCTGAAAAAGATGTGGGAGGTTGCCGCCGAGGGTTCGGTGGATAACTGGAATCAAATCAACCCGGATTATCCTGACGCACCGCTAGCACTCTACGGCCCTGGAACCGATTCAGGTACATACGATTACTTTGTCGAAGCACTGCTCGGTGAAGATGGCAGCCGTGGTGACTACACCGCTTCAGAAGATGACAACGTGATCGTCCAAGGTGTTGAAGCCGATAAAGGCGGTCTGGGCTTCTTTGGCTTTGCCTACTACGAAGAAAATGCGGATCAGCTCGGCATCGTTCAAATTGAAAACGCGGCGGGTGAGTGTGTAACGCCGACGGTGGAAACGATCAAAGACGGGTCGTACAACCCGCTGTCGCGTCCAATTTTCTTCTACGTGAGCAAGACTGCTCTAGAGGAAAAACCCCAGGTTCAAGCGTACGTTGACTTTAATCTCGATGCTGCGAACGCGGGTTTGATCACCGAAGTGGGTTACGTCGGTTTGCCGGATGATGTTCTGGCGAAAGCCAAAGAGCGGGTTGCGGCTAAAACCGTGGGTTCAATCTTTGAGGGTGGCTCGTCGGTGGGTGTCAACCTGATCGAGAAGCTCTAGAGCGATACATCCTGACCCAAATCCTGGTTGTTGTGTCCTGTCTTTGGGACTTTTGGGTCTGATCTAGGGGAGTGTTGCCGTATCCGTAACGTTGAGCGGTGATCGACGCACTCCTCTTGATTTCATGTTGGTTGCACTCATGACGGCTTGTCCAAATGGTCACCTGTTTCCGTAATTGTTGGGCGATCGAGCCGTAGATTCTTCCATACCTCTAAGCTGTGATCGTTTTGATCCTGTACGACCTTCGCCTCGAACTTCTCTTCTGTTCGATAGTTTAATGAACAGCGATCCCACTCGCCTTGATTCCCTTTGGTCACCGAATCGCAAAGCTAGCAAACGGTCTGAATCGATCGTTCGTTTCATTTTTGGCGCGTTTGCGCTTGTTTCAGTTGCCACCACGATCGGTATCGTCGGTACGCTCATCTTTGAAACCTTTGAGTTTTTCCAGGAAGTTCCGTTCTGGAATTTCTTGACCGATACTCAGTGGACGCCCCTATTCAAATCCGCTAAGTTTGGCATCTTTGTCCTGATCAGCGCCACAATGCTGACCTCCACGATCGCGGTTACCGTCGCGCTCCCCCTCGGATTGTTTGCCGCGATTTGCCTGAGCGAATACGCCACGCCGAAAACTCGCCAAATCATTAAGCCACTATTGGAAGTGCTGGCGGGAATTCCTAGCGTTGTCTTTGGGTATTTCGCACTGCTCTTCGTGACGCCGCTTTTGCAAAATATCGTACCGGGTCTGCAAGGGTTTAACGCCCTGAGTGCAGGGTTGGTGTTGGGGGTGTCGATTACGCCGTTGATTGCATCCCTCAGTGAGGATGCGATTTATGCTGTGCCGCGCAGTTTGCGTGATGGTTCCTATGCGTTGGGAGCGACGAAGCGCGAGACGATCATCTCGGTCGTACTTCCGGCGGCTTTGTCGGGTATCGTATCTTCGGTGATTTTGGCTGTGTCGCGGGCGATCGGTGAAACGATGATCGTCACCCTCGCCGCAGGGCAAAATCCGACCTTGGGTCTTAATCCCTTTGTCCCCATCATGACGATGACCGCCTTTATTGTTCAGGTCAGCTTGGGCGATACCCCCGCCGGATCATTGGCCTTCAAAACGATTTTTGCAGTCGGTATGACGCTGTTCCTGATCACGCTGGTGTTGAACGTCTTTAGCTTCTGGTTTGTCCGCCGCTTCCGAGAGAAATACGACTAAATGAATACGCCAAACACATCGGATTCAAATACTCCCGACGGCAAGGTTAATTTATTCCAAGCCGATATGGCGTCGCGTTACCGCACCGACGGCATTTTTCAGGCGATTACCTGGACGTCGATCGTCATTGCTTTGCTCATTCTGGCGGTTCTGATTATTGACGTTCTGATGGATGGCTTGCCGTTTATCAATTGGAACTTTTTGAGTAATTTTCCCTCGCGTAAACCAGAACAGGCGGGTTTGCTGTCGGCGCTAGCCGGAACGATCTGGGTCATGGTGACCGTTGCGGTGATTGCGTTTCCGCTGGGGGTAGGTGCGGGAATTTTTCTGGAAGAGTTTGCAGAGGATAACTGGTTCGCCCGTGCTATCGAGATTAATATCAACAATCTTGCCGGGGTTCCGTCCATCATCTACGGCCTGCTCGGTTTGCAAGTATTCGTGCGTCTCCTCGGCCCGAATGGTTGGCTGTTTGAGCTAACCGGCATTGATATCACGGGCGGGCGTAGTATTCTGACCGGAGCGCTGACTCTTGCGTTGTTAGTGTTACCGATCATCATCGTTTCGACGCGCGAGTCTCTGCGAGCGGTTCCCGATAGTCTTCGCCTTGCAGGATTTGCGCTCGGGGCAACGCGCTGGCAGGTGGTACACAATCAGATCCTACCGATCGCGATTCCCGGTATCCTGACGGGGACGATTCTGGCCTTATCGCGAGCGATCGGCGAAACCGCACCACTCATCACGATCGGTGCGCTCACCTTCATTTCATTCCTGCCCGAAAACTTACAAAGTCCGTTTACGGTCTTGCCCATCCAAATCTATAACTGGGTCTCTCGCCCACAGAAAGACTTTCACGATCTCGCGGCTGGCGGCATCATCGTTTTACTCGTTGTACTTCTGGTGATGAACTCTACCGCTGTCCTGCTGCGTAATAAGCTCCAAAAACGGTTTTAGGCATCGTTTTAGGCCATCGGCGCGATCGTGTTAGATCGCGTTTTGTTGGCTTCTGGCTTCCGGCTTCTGGCTTCCGGCTTCTGGCTTTGCCATCCGACTTCAATACTCGATCTAAATCTCCTTCGCTCAGACCGATCACAACCCATGATGAACGAATCAATCAACACTGTCACCACACCGGAACCCGCCCTCCGTACCGAAAACCTGAACGTCTACTACGGTTCAAGTTTAGCCGTCCGTCAGGTCAACCTTGATATTCCGCAAAATAAGGTCGTGGCCTTTATCGGGCCTTCGGGCTGTGGCAAAAGTACGGTGCTACGCTGTTTTAACCGGATGAATGATCTCATTCCTGGCGCTCGCGTTTCGGGGACGATCTCATTTCGTGGCGAGAATCTCTACGCGAAAACCGTCGATCCGGTGGAACTGCGTCGCCGAATTGGCATGGTGTTTCAGAAGCCGAACCCGTTCCCAAAGTCGATTTACGAAAATATTGCTTTTGGGGCGCGGATTAATGGCTATAAAGGCGATATGGGCGAGCTGGTGGAAACGTCGCTTCGTCGTGCGGCGATTTGGGATGAGGTCAAGGATAAGCTGCGGGAAAGTGGGCTAGCGTTGTCGGGTGGTCAGCAGCAGCGGTTATGCATCGCTCGGGCGATCGCGATTTCGCCGGAAATCATCCTGATGGATGAGCCGTGTTCAGCGCTTGATCCGATCTCAACGTTGAAGGTCGAAGAGCTGATTCATGAGCTGAAGCAGCAATATACGATCGTAATCGTGACGCACAATATGCAGCAAGCGTCGCGCGTTTCGGATCTGACGGCGTTTTACAATGCGGAGGCGCTCGAAGGCGGCAGCAAGGTGGGTTACTTGGTGGAGTACGATCGCACCACGTCGATTTTTCATAACCCGGCAGAAAAGGCGACCCAGGACTACGTTAGTGGTCGTTTCGGTTAAAATCACGCATCTTAAAATCGTGAAATCTTGAGAGGGTTCGATCTCAGATCGAAATCGCAAATCGGATCGACTCGATGACCCGTGACAAACAGCCTGGAAGTATTGCGTATGAGCTGCAATCCTTCTAGGCTGTTTGTTCGGGTTTGATCATTCTGTGGTGTTTAGAAGGTGGGGTGTGAGAAATGAGTGATGTTGCAAACCGCATGGATCTCGATCCGGCGAGCTTGGATCTAGATCAACAAATTAACGATCGCCTCGCGCACTATGCCCGCTTCGGTGTTGACCTCGGCCTCGATCGCATTCTGGCTTTACTCGATCGCCTCGATAATCCTCAGCAGCGCGTCCCGATCGTCCACGTTGCCGGAACCAATGGCAAAGGATCGGTTTGTGCTGCGATCGCCTCGATCCTTACCGCTGCCGGTTACCGCGTCGGGCGCTACACCTCGCCACACCTGGTGCGCTGGAATGAGCGTGTCTGCATCGATGGTCAACCCCTCGCCAGCGATCGCCTACTCGCCGCGATCGATCAAACCATCGCGGCCATTGCTAGCGATCCCGATGCGCCTACTCCCACACAGTTTGAAGTCTTTACGGCGGCGGCTTGGGTGGCTTTTGCGGCGGCGGCGGTGGATGTGGCGGTGATCGAGGTGGGTTTAGGCGGGCGACTGGATGCGACGAATGTTTGCGATCGACCGTTGGTGAGCGCGATCGTCTCGATCGGGCGTGACCATTGGCAGCGCTTGGGTGATAGTTTGGCGCGATCGCAGGGGAAAAAGCGGGCATCCTCAAGCGCGATCAGCCTGCGGTGGTGGGCGTCTTGCCCGATGAGGCTCGGGCGGTTATTGCTACCAAAATCGACGCCCTCGCCTGTCCGACGATCTGGGCGGAACCGGCACAATGGATCGATCAGATGGTTCAGGATCAATCCGATTCGGCTCAAGATCTGACCCATGAAACATCGAACCCAGACCTCCCGATCGCCCAATGGCGAGATCTACGTTATCCGTTGCCATTACTGGGTGATTTTCAATTGCAAAATTCAGCGGTCGCAATGGCAGCAATCGTGCAACTGCGATCGCAGGGCTGGACGATTTCCGATGCGGCGATCTGGGACGGCATGGCGAACGTCCGCTGGCCGGGACGGATGGAATGGTTACGCTGGGGTGATCGGGTCTTTTTGCTGGATGGGGCGCATAATGGTCGAAGCGGCAGTAAGCCTGCGAGCGTA
>JAAUPN010000206.1 GCA_012033105.1 Coleofasciculaceae cyanobacterium RL_1_1 | reverse complement strand
GGGTGAGGGTCAAACCCGGTTTCGGGTGAACCAGAGATGTGTATACACCGTAGCTACACTGGAGGTGATGCTTTTTCAGTTTTGTTTTATCGTGTCCGAATCTTCCCTTACCGCGATCATCTACCAAGCGATTGATGCCAGCCCCGATCGCCGTATTACCTTTGCGCACTACATGGATCTCGCCTTGTACCATCCCGACTTCGGCTATTACAGCCAGGGTCGTGGTTTGGGAGCAGCGGGCGATTTTGCCACATCGGTGCATCTCTGTGCGGATTTTGGTGAGCTGATCGCGGTTCAGCTTATTGATATGTGGCAGCAGCTCGATCGCCCCGATCGCTTCGATCTGGTGGAACTCGGAGCCGGACAGGGAATTCTCGCCGGGGATGTGTTGCGCTATATCCAACGGGAGGCTCTCGACTGCTTCCACACCATTCACTATCGAATTGTCGAAAAATCGGCGAGTCTGCGCCAGGTGCAACAGCAACAACTAGCGGAGCTGCAAACACAGGTTTCGATCGCCTGGTGTGACCTAGCGGCGATCGCGGATGGATCAATCGTGGGCTGCTGTTTCTCCAATGAATTGATCGATGCGTTTCCGGTACATCGTGTGCGCGTTTGCGCAGGAGACAGCGGGAACGAGAACTCAGGTCAGTTTCAACTTCAGGAAGTATATGTGACCTACGATGCGAACGCTCCCGCAGCGGGATGTACGGAGGTGATCGGCGATCTCTCGACACCCGCACTGGCGCAGTATTTCGCAGAGGCCGGGATTGATCTATGCAATGCCCAATGTGACACGCCGGAACAGAGCGCCGCTCGTCGTGAAACCAATCGGATGCAGACTTATCCGGAGGGCTATACCACCGAGGTGAATCTGGCGGCTAAACCCTGGATCACCTCGATCGCTCGTATTCTCGATCGTGGCTACGTGCTGACGATCGACTATGGCTACGATACCGATCGCTACTACGTCCCCTACCGGAGTGACGGAACCTTAAACTGCTATAGCCAACACCAACATCATCCCGATCCCTACCAAAATCTTGGCCGCCAAGACATTACGGCTCACGTGGACTTCGGCGCGATCGAGCGTTGGGGAGAAGCCCTCGGACTGGTGATACTCGGACGCACCCCACAGGCTATCTTTTTGATGGCCTTGGGACTCGGCGATCGTCTCTCCGGTTTAGGGCAAGGAGCCTCACCAACCAACCGCGAACCGGACGAAGGTTCACCCGCCACAGCCCGCGATATTGTCCAGATTTTTCAACGCCACCAAGTCTTACGCGATCTGATTGATCCTCAAGGACTGGGCGGATTTCAAGTGTTGATTCAGCAAAAAGGCGATCGATCCTCGGCGACTCAATTAACCGACCGATCGTCGCTCGTCGGACTTGCAACTCCCGCAATGCCTTAGAATTGACCTTGACGAATTTTTCACTTTTGACTAAGCACCTCGAATGCGCGACCCGAATAACCCTTCCCTGCGCCAACTACCCCGCCACGATCCCGCCGAGCTGATTCCCTCGCGCGACGATACCTCAATTCTCGACTGGTTAAAATCCACCGGTCGGCTGATTGCGCGGGATGAGGTCGAAGCACCGGCCTTACCTCGTGAAGAAGATGAATTCATCCTGATGGGTGAAGACGATGATGATGCCTTTGAAGAGCCCGACGATTCAAACGCAAGCGGTTTCTAACCAACGTGGCGAAGGTGGTTGTGTTGGTTTAACCCCATGGGGATTGAACCTCATGGGGATTTAAAGCCATGTTGTCAGGCTAAAGTTCTGGGTCAGCTTAAAGGCTAGACCTCAACCTCGGTAGTACTGCGATCGCAGATCACACGCATGGCATTTCGATCGCAGTCCCTCCGACCCCCATCGCCACCATTCGCCCGATGACCGCTCCATGTACGCACTGCCCTGATTAAACCCCAGCGTCAAACTCGGTGAAACTTTCCTCCTATACGCAGAAGATCGCCCTCTCCGGCACACAAATCACCTGCGGTCTCGCGACGATCGCGACGGTGCTACTGCTCGGCCTTGACAGTCGCTACAGCAGTTTGCCGGGATTTTCGCTACCGTTTTGGAGTAGCGCTGTACTCACGGCAATTTGCGGGTATTGGGGTGTTCCCTGGCTGCGTGCGTTAAAAACGGGACAGTTTATCCGTGAAGATGGGCCGCAAGCGCATCTCAAAAAGCCGGAACCCCGACAATGGGGGGCATTTTATTTGTGCCAGGTTCTGCAATCCTCGCGATCCTGTGGGCGTATCTCTCTCCGGCGATCGAGTCCGCCGATCGTCTTTCCGTGATTGGCGTTGCCATTCTGACGCTGGCGTACGCTGCGATCGGCTGGATTGATGACTGGCAGGTCTTACGACGTAAATCCAATAAAGGTATTTCGCCGCGCCTGAAGCTGATGCTTCAGATCATCTGCGCGGTGCTTTTTTGTAGCTGGATGAGTTGGCGATCGGATCTGACGATCGACCTGACTCAGATCCTCTTTCCCGGCGGTGTTACTCTCTCGCTTGGGTTTGCGTTTTGGGCGCTCGCTGGGTTTACGATCGTGGCGGAAAGTAATGCCACCAACCTTACCGACGGTCTTGATGGCCTCATGGGTGGAACCGGAGCAGTGGCCTTTCTCGGCTTGAGTGCGATCGTAGCACCGACATCGCCCGCCTTGGCGTTGTTCTGTATCTGTATGAGTGGCGGTTGCCTAGGATTTCTCTTTTTTAATCGCAACCCCGCACGGGTGTTTATGGGCGATACCGGATCGCTCGCCCTCGGTGCGGCGCTTGCAGGCGTGGCGATCGCTTCCAATACACTCTTTGGCCTCTTGCTCGTTACCGGCCTGTTTTTCTTCGAGACCCTCTCCGTCATTCTGCAAGTGTCGTACTACAAAGCCACCAAGGATGAAAACGGCATCGGTAAACGGATGTTTAAGATGGCTCCTTTCCACCATCATCTCGAACTCTGCGGCTGGTCTGAAATTAACGTCGTTACCACGTTTTATCTCGTTACGTTATGCCTCAGTGTCGTAGCTTTTTTGCTCTACACCGTTTAGATTGCCCGGTAACGGACTGACGAACCAGCGAAACGAACCGATGATTCTACGCTTGCGTCTAGCGGGGGCGATCGCGGCCTAGCTCGTCAAGCATTCAATCTTGTCCTACGATCAAGACTCTAGTTCTTCCTAACCTCGCTCTCTATTCTTTGCTCTGTTCTTTGCTATGAAGCTACGCATCACGATTGTTTTGACGATCGGCTTGCTGTCTTTAGTTGTTGGCGCTGGTGTGCTGAGTGCCTTTTGGGGGTTTGCGATCGGTCGTGAGGCTCTCCAGGGTGTAACCCAGCCGGATGTACGACCCGCGAGTCATAATCTTGGGCGTGGCGATAGCGTTGTGCAGACGGATAGCGTGGAATTTTTGCGTGAGGACGACATTCTCAAGCAGGTCGAAGCGCAGATTGCGGAACCAAACCGTGCGTTAGGTACGAATAACTAATGGACGATCGCCAGTTTGCTGTTCATCGTGGTCGCGCTTGGTCTCGTTTCAAGCCTGCTCTTTTCAAGTCCACTCGTTTGAATTCCACATCACGCCCTTGGTATTCGTGCTTGCTTCCGGATCAATCCTCCAGACAGCTACAGCCGATTCACGTTCGACGACAGGCACGACTGCGATCGCGAGTGGCTCAAGCGGTCATGCTAGCAGGATTAACCCTCTGGGCTGTGGTTGCCGTTCATCCAGCTCGTGCGTCTGTGGATAGGACGGTGGATGCTGCCGTGGATGCTGCGGTCGATGTTGTGGATGACTCTCGCCTCGGTTTTGGTCTGCTGCTCATTACGATTTTGATTGCCATCAATGCGTTTTTCGTGGCAGCAGAATTTGCCATGGTGTCCGTGCGCCGATCGCAAATCGATCGCCTCGTCGAATCCGGCGACACCCAGGCCAGAACGGTACAAATTCTTCAGCGCGATATTGATTTATTGCTGTCCTCGACCCAGCTTGGAATCACGCTCTCCAGCCTTGCCCTCGGCTGGACAGGGGAACAAACAATGGCGCAGTTTGTCGTGTTTCTGTTTCACTATCTGCCGACGACGATCGCCCCCGATCCGATCATCGCCCACACGATCGCCATCCCCGTCGCCTTTGCGTTAATTGCCTATCTCCAAATTGTCCTTGGAGAACTATGCCCGAAATCCTTGGCATTGCTCTATCCAGAACAGCTTGCTCGCTTTTTTGGTCCCCCGAGTTTGGCGATCGCCCGCTGCTTTCGTCCGTTCCTCTGGGCGATTAATCAATCCACACGGTTTTTGCTCAGAACCTTTGGTATTCGGATTTCGACTCTCACGGCTTACAATCACGTCACCTCCGAGGAACTGCAACAGATTATTGCGAAGGAAGGCGAGGTGACAGGACTGGAGGCCGAGGAGCGCGAATGGTTGAGCAATATTTTCGAGTTTGGTGATGTGACGGTTGAGGAGATTATGACACCACGCACGCAAGTTTGCGTGATTGAGAGTCATGCCACGATCGGGGAGGTGTTTGAAGAAGTGGCCGAGAGCTGTCATTCGTGCTATCCCGTCATCGGTGAATCGTTTGACGATGTGCGCGGCCTCATCTGCGTGAAAGATCTGGCTGAACCGTTGACGGCCTCTGGCGATCGACGCGATACACCCATTACGGACTGGATTGTTCCGGTGCGTTTTGTGCCTGAATATACGCCATTGGTCGAGCTGATGCCGCTGTTGCAGCGTTCGTCGCAAACGATGGTGATGGTGGTGGATGAGTTTGGTGGAACCGCAGGGCTGGTGACGATCCAGGATGCGATCGAAGAAATCTTCGGTGACTCGCTCTATCCGGACTCTTCCGAAGAGCCTAACGTTGAATTCATCGATGAGCGACAGTTTTTAGTCCGCGCCCAGCTTCATGTGGAAGAGGCCAACGACCTACTGGATCTCAACTTGCCCGTTTCCGAAGATTACCAAACCATTGCCGGTTTACTGATTTTCTATATGCAGAAAATCCCGGAGGTTGGCGAAACCTTTCGGATTAACGATCTGGAACTTTCGGTGCAATCCGCAGATGGCCCCCGCCTCGAACGCATTTACATCCACCACATCGATCCCAACCCGACGAGCGAGATCGATATCCCCGATCGCTTAATCCGTCTGGTAGATGCAGACGGGTTAGAGACCAACCGATTAAAGACCGATTTGTTAGAGGACAACCGGTTAGGGTCGGAGTCTCGATCGCAGCCTCCCCCACAGGAACCCTCTGCACCCCTCAGTCCTGAACTCATTGCGGAGTTTACCGGGGCAGCCTTTGAAGACCAGGTTCCTGCCGAGCTAACGGATCAACAAACAGGGGATGGGGGCGACACCGCACCGCCAGTGGTCTTCGCTCCGGAGGCGTCGCCGAGTGCTTCCGTCAGCAATACCGAAATCTCCGATGATCCACAACGTCGTCTTGATCACTCGGATCAATCCGATCCATCGTCTAATTCTTTGATCGCCAAGTCGTCTAGCCCCGATCGCAGCACCTCGAATCAGTCTGATACGGCTGAATCCGATCCGCCTAAACCGGGGGTCTCCGAGCAGGCGATTCATGATTTGCGGGATGCAACATTACTCGACTCTCCCCTTGCGGGTGTGCCACTCGATTGGCCGCGCCGTAACGATTCGTCCTCGGATGCCAACACCACTGACGAAAACGACTAAGTCAGTTCCACCATTCAACTGATTGACGATTGACTTTACGAAGTCACACGAGCTAGTAAGGGAGCGGCTCCGAGCAGGGCTTGGGTGTAAGGGTGCTGCGGCTGGCTGAAAACTGTGTGAGTTTCGCCAATTTCGACGATTTTGCCACCATTCATCACGGCGATGCGATCGCAGAAATATCGCGCGACCCACAGATCATGCGTAATAAATAAATAGGTGAGTTCAAACTCATCCTTTAGGTCGCGCATCAAATCCAAAACCCGCGATTGGACATTGGCATCGAGCATACTCACCGGCTCATCACAGATCACAAACTTGGGACGGGTGATTAACGCACGGGCGATCGCGACGCGCTGTTGCTGACCGCCGGAAAGCTGGTCGGGGTAGCGATCGTAAAAATCACGTTCCAGACCGACGCGATCGAGCATCATCAAGACCTGATCTTTCGCGGCGTTCACCGTGGCGGCAAGCTTGTGAACCAAGAGCGGATCGCCGATCGCCTCGCCGATCGTCATCATCGGATTGAGACAGGCTCGCGGATCTTGGAACACCATTTGCATGTCGCGACGCTGCTGGCGTAAATCTGGGCGCGATAGCTGGGTGATATCGCGCCCGAGGAATTCCACCCGCCCGCTGGTCGGTTGGATTAATTGCAGCAACGTCCGCGATAGGGTCGATTTACCACAGCCGGATTCGCCCACCAACCCGAGAATTTCCCCCTGAAAAATCTCGAAATTGAGGCCATCGACGCGCGGATTTTGCGATCGTCTCCGTCGCTCGCTTGACTAGAACGTAGACGGTTGAGCAGTGCGGCGAGAGGGTTTTCCGCTAGGGTGTAGTGCTGAGTCAGGTCGATCGCGCGAATGACGACCTCACCCGGTACGGCCTTCGGTGTCATGCCCTGATCTGGCACGTCATTGGTTTGATCCGTGCGGTCTGAGGTTTCACGATCGGCGATCGCGTGTAGGTGTAGCGCCGCTTCTAGCAACGATCGCGTGTAGGGATGCTTCGGCGTTTGTAGCACGGTCTCGGCGCGATCGCATTCCACGAGCTGACCGTCATGCATCACCGCGACGCGATCGCTATACTGCGCCACCATCGCTAAATCGTGGGAAATCAGCAGCAAGCCGAGATCACGCTCACGACACAGGCGCGACAGCTCATCGAGAATCTGCGCCGACACGGTGACATCCAGGCTCGTGGTCGGCTCATCAGCGACGATTAACTTCGGATCGAGCAACAGCGCCAGGGCGATCGCCACCCGTTGACGCATTCCACCGCTGAACTCGTGGGGATATTGCGCCCAGCGATCGGCGGGAATGTTGACGGTTTTGAGCGTGTCGAGGGCTTTGGCTTTGGCGGTGGCACGATCGAGATCGGGGCGGTGGGCGTGGAGCGTTTCGAGGCAATGATCGCCGATCGTCATGAGCGGATCGAGGCGCGTCATCGGATCTTGGAACACTAGCGCCACCGCTTCACCGCGAAACTGTCGTAGCCGCTCGGCCTCAAATTCTAAGACCGACTCACCACAAAACCGAATCTCGCCCTCGGTGCGACTTCCGGCAGGCAGCAGCCGAATCGCAGCACGTCCCAGGGTCGATTTACCACAACCGGATTCGCCCACCAGCCCGAGAATTTCGCCCGCGTGCAAGCAAAACGAAACG
>JAAUPN010000205.1 GCA_012033105.1 Coleofasciculaceae cyanobacterium RL_1_1 | reverse complement strand
GAACACAGCACCTCTAAAAACCAGCGATAGGTCTGCAATGGAGCTAGCTCGACATCTGGCGGCAAATTAATCGTAACGATGCCACCTTGGTCGGGTAGCGCGATCGCCTCTGCACGGTAATACACCCGTCCATCTGCATCTTGCAGCGTAAAAACGGCATATTTCGCCTCGCTTGAGGACACCCAAACTCGGAATTTTGGCCGTGCGGCTTGGGTTTGCGCTAAACGAAGATCGTGCGGGGAAAAGGCCGCCAGTGAAGCCATCTGTCCAGCCCCAAGGTTATAGCAGCCCTCGCCGCGTGTCCCCCCTCCGGGAGAATCGAGATCGCCATCTGGGTCAACGGGTGGATTAAACGCCGACCTGCCCTGCGCGATCGCAGGCAGAGACGCCAGGGAGACCAGAATCATCGCAGTGAACAGAGAACGGTAGTAAAACATTCGCAGCACCTTTGGCAGAGTTGAAAATGAATTTTAAGATTGTATTGAAATATTAAGTGAACTAGAACGAGTTACCGAGACCGTTTCAAAAGGTGAAGAACTCAGGGGTTTAATTGTTCAGAACGTCCAGAATATTCAGAGCTATTCAAGCTTGAGTGACGACTTGAATGAGAAGTTTAAGCGTGATAATTTTTCATGTACTTATCCTCACGGTGGCTCAGTAGCTACTTCTTAATTCTATCACTTTTTGTGCAATTCAAGTAGTCCAAGTGAGTCAATGGATACAGTACATCATGCAAGCTTTTAGGTCACCTGCAAATCCAAGGGTTGAGTCATGTAGTTATGAAGCTTGTCCCCATCGATCGCCCCCATTCGAGCATCACGAAATGTCCTACAAGCCCTTAGTCAAAATTATAAAAGACTCAGCCATTTAATGCCAATTTCAAGCTTCACAGCGCCAACAACCCAGCCCTTAAAAGTACTGAATACCTAGTTGGGTAACAGAATCCATGCGTTTGTAAATACGCAAAAGCAGAATTTGTACAAACGTCTTCAAAATATATTGAAAAGCCTTGAGGATAGAGGCTTGCGAGATCAAAAATCCAGAGGATTCAACGAGATTTCGTTACCGTAAAATATACGCACAAGGTGTAAGTATTAATCCGGTAAAACCCTACGTATTGACTACGCAAAATCCAAGAATCCTGCGAACAGGGAGTTAAAACCAAGTCCGTTCGGACTGATTCTTTCTCGTTCCAACGCAGAGCCTGAGAACAATGAAATGATTAAGTAGACCCAGAAAATTAAGTCGTGCTTTAGCTGAAGATCGCACTTCGACTACGCTCAGTGCTCATTGCTCTCTTACTTCGCGCAAACCGTCATTTTTTAGCTTGGACTACTTAAACTCTGCTCGGTCTTTCGTGAATCGGTTACAGGACTTCGTGTCAGAGGTCTGTTGACTTAAGTTATGGAGACTCGTGAACCCTGTGGTGTCCGAAAAAGACCTGCGTTATGCTTGAACGTCAAGCGAACCCTACAATCCTGACGAACACTCGGCTGACTTGAGTACACTCGCAGGTAGATAACCCCTATGACCCAGGCGATCTCAGCTCCTAGCACCTCTTCGATCGATAGCTCCCCACCCCGCATCGGCTATCGCATCGCCATGCCCGAGCCGAACAATCATCTGTTCGAGCTAACCCTGACGATCGCCAACTGGGATAACGACACCCTCGATCTCAAATTGCCTGTTTGGACGCCCGGATCGTACCTCATCCGCGAATACGCCAGACTCCTCCAAGACTTCCAAGCTTTCGGAGCCGATGGGTTGCCCCTCGTCAGCGAAAAACGATCCAAAAATCACTGGCAAGTCCACACCCCCGATCGTGACCAGCGATCGCACCTCAGCATTCACTATCGCCTGTTCGCCAACGATCTCACCGTCCGCACCAACCACCTCGATCGCACCCACGGCTTCATCGTGGGCGCCTCCACCTTTTCCGGATTCCTGGCCTCGAACATCAGCCGATTCAGCTCGAAATCATCCCCCCCGATCCTCTCTGGAAACTGGCTACATCCCTCAAACCGCTCGACATCTCAACCCAAAACACCCGTCACTTTCATCTCATTGCCCCCGACTTCGACACCCTGATCGACAGCCCGATCGAAATTGGCATCCACCAGGCGATCGACTTTGAAGCCCTCGGTAAACCCCACCAATTCGTCACCTGGGGCAACGGTAACGCCAACTTTGACGACATCATTGCCGATACGGTCAAAATCATTGAATGTGAAGCCGCAATGTTCGGCGGAGACGTACCCTATGATCGCTACCTGTTTCTCCTCCACCAAGCAGGCAACAACTACGGCGGCCTCGAACACAAAGACGCCTGCGTCTTAGGCTACCCACGCCTAGAATTGCGCGATCGCGACAAATACAATCGCTTCATGCAGCTCGTCGCCCACGAATTTTTCCACCTTTGGAACGTTAAACGCCTACGCCCCAAAGCCCTCGAACGCTTCGACTACGACCAAGAAAATTACACCCCATCCCTCTGGTTCTGCGAAGGAGTCACCAGCTACTATGATCTCCTCTTTCCGCTTTGGGCAGGGGTATACGATGTCGATTTTTTCCTGAACAGCCTGAGCAAAGATATCACCCGCTACCTCGCCACCCCTGGACGACTCGTTCAACCCCTCAGCGAGTCAAGCTGGGACGCCTGGATTAAGCTCTACCGCCGTGATCACAATAGCGATAATTCCCAAATTTCCTACTACACCAAAGGCATGATGGTCGCACTACTGCTCGACCTCAAAATTCGCCTTGAATCTGAACATCAACGATCGCTCGACGACCTGATGCGATCGCTCTGGGATAAGTTTGGTCGCCACGAAATCGGCTACACCCCCGAGGAACTGATCGCCGAATGCGAAGCGATCGCCCAATGTGACCTCCGCAGCTTCTTCCACTGCTACCTCCACACCACCGAAGAACTCCCCCTCCAAGATTACCTCGAACCCTTTGGCCTGACGATCGAATCCACCCTTGCCCAAGTGCCACACTTCGGAGCGCGAGTCACCGACGATAATAACAACCGTGCCATCGTCCAATTCGTTGAAATCGGCTCCCCCGCCCAGATTGCAGGCATCGATCCGAACGACGAACTCATCGCCCTCAATGGCTATCGCGTCACAGCCAAAACCTTCAACGAACAGCTCAAAGACTACCGCAGCGGCGAGACGATCGACGTCACCCTCTTCCACAACGACGAACTACTCGAAGTCGCCGTCACCCTCGGCGATCCTCAACCCACCGCCTACCGCGTCAAACTAATTCCAGTTCCCACCCCCAGCCAAGCCACCAACCAACTCACCTGGCTCCGCACCAAACCCTAAAATACAACATGATCCCCGGACGCAAATGTGTAATGCAAACCTCATCCCAGTCTCCGGCTGATAGCGGGTTTACGGTGCTGTAGAGTTTTCCCTAGACAGTCAACTATCTCACTAGGCGTAAGTAGCCCAAGCTAAAAAATGACGGTTTGCTTGAAGCCAGAGGGTCAATGAGCACTGAGCGTAGTCGAAGTGCGATCTTACGCTGAAGCACGATTTATTTTCTTGGCCTACTTAGAACAGCATTATCTAAAAGAATGCTACTTTTTTGATACGCTTAAAGTCGGTCGTTTAGGGGAAATTTTACGGACAAAAAAATCATTCAAATATGAAAACAGAACACCACGTCAGGATTCAACGCGCTTCGATTTATCTGATCGCATTGATCACAGGTTTGTTTGCTTATGGCTATCAATTTCCATCCGAAAATAACTTCGTTGAATTACCTACAATCTATGCAAGGCTTGACTCAACACTCTACACTCAAGATTTTTATATTCAGGCTCAATTAGAACCTGGCGTTCGCTTCTTTTTTGATTATTTTATTATTGCTGCGACACGCATCACACATAGTGTTCCAGTTGCTTATTTTTGTTGCTATAGTCTCGCTTTTATTAGCTTTGTGCTTGGGGTTTATCACATAACACAAAGGATTAGTCACTCTCGATTTGCTGCTGGTATTGCGGTTTTACTATGCCTGCGTAGCATCAATGTAACCCTGAGTGAAGTCGATATTTTTCGGACTGAGCCGATCCCGGCTATCTTTGCCATGAGCATTGCAATTTGGGGGATTTATTTTGCGCTAGTCCGATCATGGATACGAAGTTACCTATGTTTTGGCCTTGCGGTACTCCTGCAATTTTTAGTTGGATTACTGCCTGGTCTTTTAGTGCTGCCTATTTTTATTTGGGAAACACTCCAGGCTCAAATAAGTAAGCGATCGATCATCTCAATAGGTCTTCCCCTGGGAATTTTTGCCAGTTTCATCTCACTGGTGTATGTTCCTCTCAGCCTTAATAGCTTACTTTCAAATATTCAACTTGATTCGGCTGAATTTATTCGTCTCTACGCTCACATTCGCCACCCTCACCACATTTTGCCTTCCGATTGGCACATTGGTGAATTTCTAGGCTTTATGATCGGGGGACTTTTATGTTTATTCACTACTAAGCAACTTGAAAAGCGCGATCGCAATGTCTTACTGATCATCATCTTTGGTTCATTTCTTTCGTTGCTGATTACTTACCTTTTCGTTGAAGTTTATCCCAATGAACTTATTGTTAAACTACAGTTGGGGCGAACGACACCTTTTCTTGCCCTAGCATTACTCGTTGGCATAAGTTGTCTTGTGGCTGAACTGCTCGACGATCAACGATATGTGCTTGCGATCATCACAATCATAGCGCCGTGTATTTTTTCGGGTTATCTCCTGCTTATTTTGATTGGTTTGCTGGTTTTGCTCGATCGGCAGAAAAAAATCCCACAACGAGCGAGTCAACTCACATCATATTTTTTCTTGGTGTAATCGCTATTGATCAGTATTATGCCGGAGTCTCCTCTGATCTCCACACGATTCCGGCGTTATTTTTGAATGCTGTACTCAGTATTGCCGTTTTACTACCGTGGCTTTGGGAAAAGATCGATAATTTAGCGATCGTCAAAATAGAGCAAAACTTTCCAGTCAGTCTAGTGATATCGTCAACGCTGATTTTAAGCCTTGTTAGTTTGAGACTTGGTATCACTCAGCAGTTGTCACCGAAAAATCTACAACTTTTATTTAATCAACAACTGCCACTTGAACTGATTTACGCGTTAGATGTGGATACACTGAGTTCACGCTTACAAGATAAGATTCCGGCTGATTCCCTGGTCTTAGTTCCACCATCCAATCATCACTTTCGGGCATTATCAAGAAAGTCTGTGGTCTTTGACTTTAAAAGTTTTCCCTACACCGATTGGGCTATCCAAGAATGGGGAAAACGTTTTAAGTTGTTGGTGGGTGATCTGCAAACACGACCCGACTCAGATCAACTTGATCAGCGGTATTGTGAACTCGATGGTCTAGAGCTAATTACGATCGCCCAGTCCTTCAATGCGACGCATGTTTTAACCAATACGAGCTGCCATCCAAGCCTTAATCTCACGCTAATTGATCAAGAAGGTGGATGGCAGCTTCATCAGCTCAAGAGCCCAAGTTAAAACAGAGGTAATTGTAAGGTATGAGACCTTTGAGATTTCTACAATCTCAAAGGTTTTAACTCACTGTTGATTCTCTTGCTCTACTCATAACAACGCAATCAGAACGAAGCGACGATCGCGTCTCTCGAATCGAGGTGAATGTGTGTGCGTTCTGCGATTTGGCAATCGATCCAGTCGAGGGATCGGTGTATCGCCCACCAGGGATCGGGATCGCCGTAGTGTTGCTGACAGGTGCGATCGCTGCGGTGGGCGATGTGGCCGCCGTGTGGTGTGATTGTGAGGTCGATCGCTGGGTTGTCAGCGCAGGCATGTCTCAGGTCATCGGTGAGCGTCGGATCGAACATCGGATCGTTGGCGGCGTAGATGATCTGGGTGGGTACGGTTAGGTGGGGCAAAAAGGGTAGCGGTGAGGTGCTGTCGAAATAGTCTTCGACGGTGGCGAAACCGAGGGATGCGATCGCGTATTCCTGGTCGTAGTCCCAAATGGTGTGAACGCGATCGAGTTTGCTGAGATCGACATCATCCGGGTGATGGTGGTGGATGTTATGCACGAGGTGGCGGATGTTGCGGGTAATGCTGCGATCGATGCGGCGGCCGATGTCGTGGCTCGCGAGGTAGTGTAGCGATCGGGTGGAATGTAGGCTGGGGGCAAGGGTCGTAACACCACCGATGTCCTGGGGCTGAAGCTGTGGATGATTGTGGTTCAAATCACCCTGGAACTGATAATTATCAGAAGGTCTTTGACCCCCAGCGTGTTCTAAATTGTGAGTCAGATTCTGAGACTGATTTTGCGCCAATTCTGAGCTATATTTTGCGCCCCATAGTGCCAATTGACCACCAAGGGAATAGCCATAGAAAAATATGGGGGCGGGATATTTTTTTTGTTTCAGCCAGTGAGCGGCGCAGAGAAAATCGCGTCCCTCATGAATCCCATCACTGGTAAAGACGGGGGCATATTCGACGCTTTTACCGTGGGCTCGCCAGTCAAGTAACAAGACGGCATAACCCCGATCGCGGGCGTGCTGGGCGAAGAGGCGAAGATACCATTGATTCTCGATTTCGCCAGTAATGCCGTAGGTGGCGATGATTGTACCGCGCTGGTTTTCTGTCAGGGGGGCTAGCCAGCCGTGGAGTGGGATGCCGTCAGCACCGGGGACGGTGACCGGCTGATAGTGGTGACGATCATTGGTTTGCTTCAACCATCGCGCTCCTGTCCACCAAGCGCCATGCAGCGTCATCGCTAGTCCGTCGCGTAGCCAAATGGGGGGAGTATAGGTTGGGTTAGAAGCAAGCAGATTTGGCATCGTTTAATGAATTAATGAGCGAGACTGTTGGTTGTATTTATTGGTTTTGAAATAGCTGAATTTGTACGCTTTTAAGACTTTAGATTAATGCTTTAGAGCAAGGCCATGCTTGGCACTCATTTGCCTTAAGTGGACTCTGATGCTGTCGCACGACGATCAAACTCAATCACCTCTGCCTGTCGATTTTCCCGTGCCACCCGCACCAACAAGGCCGCGATCGCCAAGCTCGACACCATTGAGCTACCACCATAGCTAAACAGCGGCAGCGGTAACCCCGTTGTGGGTAGCGCCCCCGTCACCACCCCGATATTAATCGATGCTTGGCCGACCAAGGCCACCAACGCGCCGATCGCCACAAGCTGATGACTCAGGCGGTGAGCCGATGCCGCCGTCCACCAAGCCAAACCGCCATAGGCCAACAAAAACAGGAGAGCCAAGCTACAGCCCACAAAGCCGAATTCTTCGGCGAACACTGCGAAAATAAAATCGCTGTACTGAATCGGCAACGCAGAAATCTTTTGCACCGATTGACCAAAGCCGCTACCCCAAA
>JAAUPN010000037.1 GCA_012033105.1 Coleofasciculaceae cyanobacterium RL_1_1 | reverse complement strand
GCCACCCCAGCAATCAGCGTATCGATCGCCCCGATCGGCGTTCCTTGCGACTCCAGATAGGCTCGAATTTGTGCCGCCGATCGTGCCGCTGCCAGATCAAATTTCACCAAAGTCATTCGACTCAACACCTCCTGAAGCTGTGCGACACGGCGTAGAGGATAACCCGCTTTTTCAAGACCGACTTGCAGCTCGTACAGCACCACCACAGACAGCAAAAGCCGATCGGTTTCGAGACGCTCGATCTCCCGTGTGATGCGTTCGTGACCTCGAAAGTGGTAAATCAACGTGTTGGTATCGAGCACAAACATCTATAAGCTCTCCCGAGGCCCATCCTCACCATAACCTGAACGAATTTCTTCTAGAGACGGAAAGTCAGGAAATGCCCCAGCCGTCGATCGCACCAGCTCTTGCCACCGCACCTGTGCTTCATCTTCAGGGATTGCGGGTTGTGAATCACGCTGCTGGAGCGTGGCAGCAAACGATAAAACTTCGCTGGCTTGCTCCTCTGAGAGCGATTGCACGATCGTGTAAACCTGTTCAGCAATAGTCATCGCGTTGTTCTCCAAATGTATTTGATCGCGGCTCTATGAGATATGCAGCGTATTGCCTGAAATTGTGTGTCCGCTGCCTTTGGTATTAATCCCTTTCCAATTTTCGATCATTATCGATGGCATATTTTGTGTCACCGACTGAACCGCCTCGATCACCTCCGGCTCCGTCGCCTCCTCCGCCACCATTTTCGCCAGCAACTCTGGATTCTCAAACGGGTTAACGCCCTCACCAAACCGACCCTTCAGCCGATCGCCCAGCGCCGTCAGAGCCTCCAAACTCGCCTGCGGTAACTTCGTCGCGATCGTCCGTACACTCGCCTTGATCGCCTCCTGGGTCACCGTCTCGCCGCCGTTTTCCCAGACATACTTCACGATCGAACCACCCAAACCCAGTGCTAATCCTTCCATCGTCCACAAACCTCAGTCATACAACTATTCGGATTGTAGCGATCTCGAAAACGAGTCAACCACGAAAAAGCGACGATCGACAGCCCGCTATGGCCATTGATCGTCGCTTTTTCAACCTTCAAAAATAATGGCGAGTCTCTACCCCACCGTCACCGACTGCGCCACACCCGCCGTCGTCGAAACCATCGCCCCAATCAGATCCGACGGCGCGATCGCAAACGGCAGATGGTGAATATCCGAACCCGGCACACAGGCCAGATCCGCCGCCCGCTGCAAGTCCGCCAAACTGCGATCGCTCAACTTCAAATCATCGAGACTGCACGGCAAACCCAGTTCACGATAAAACCCGAGCAACTGCTGTCGCGCCGTTGCCGCAAGCTGGCTACCCTGAATCAGCTCCTCCAAACGCAACTGCACGAGAATGCCGTAGGCGACTTTTTCACCGTGAATCGTCCGGTGTTCCGGGTCGATGTGGGTCAGGCCATTGTGTACCGCGTGGGCGGCCACCGTGCGACACTGCGCCCCGCCGAGACCACCGATGACACCGGCCAGCAACACGCTCGCATCCACCACCTCGCGCCAGGCTTCACCACCGGGATTGGCGATCGCCTCCGCCGACTTTTGAAACAGCAAATCACGTAAAACGCGGGCTTGCTGCACCGCTGCTACGACGATCGTTTGCTCCGATTGACCGCTGCTGATTGAGGCTTCGTACCACTTCGCCAGGGCGTCACCAATGCCGGACACGAGGGTCGCGATCGGGGCGGTGGCGATCAGATCGTAGTCGAGCAGGAGCAGATCCGGGCAACGATCGAGGCTGACATCGTAGAGGAACGCGCCGCGATCGCTGTAGACATTAGACAAAGCTGTCCAGGCAGCACAGGTGGCGGCGGAGGTGGGGATCGTGGCGATCGGCAAGTGGCAGCGGTGGGCGATCAGTTTGGCCGCATCGATAGCTTTACCACCGCCCATGCCGATGATGAAGTTCGTGCCGGTGTCGATCGCCTGCTGCTGCATCGCCTCCAGACTCGCTTCGCAACAGTCCGCACCGTAATCGGCGATCGCTACCGCCTCGAAGCGATCGTCACCGTCTAAAACTGGGAGTAAATCCGCCTCGACCCGCGCCCGTGTGCGATCGCCGCAGATGATCAGCGGACGCGATCCAAGGCGGGCGAGTTCAGGAGAGGCAGCGGCGATTAAACCCGAGCCGCGCAACACACGAGCCGGAGCCATGATGATCGGTGGGAGCGGGGTTGAGGGAGCAGCAGTCACAATCGTTGAAGGGGATAAAGCCATCGTGGGAAAACGCAAGAACAGTTGACGATCGCATCAAAAATGGTCAGGTATGCTCGATCGGCTCGATCGTCACTGCGATCGGTGCGATTGAGTGAGACAGCCTGCGAATTTTTAAACGGGTTCTACAATTAGATTACGAGTATTTCTATTTTATGTAGTATCGATCCGCTTCGTGTACTACTTTGTATCCATGCCCGACCCCGATGGTTTAACGATCGCCCAGCGACACGCGCGGCTAAACGATCAGATCCAACTTCTGATTGATCGCGCTCCCCAGGACGGTAGAACACCGATCGCCTTACGCGCCATCGCCCCCGCCTTGATTGCTCTGGCGCAACAGCTCGGTCAGCTTCAGTATTATGTGCTGCAATCGCGCGATGGAAACTGGCTGCTGACGACGCTGCAAAATAATGATGACCCAGAGTTAGAGAAAGCCGTCGTGTACGGATTTCCCTCGATCGATGATGCTCGTAGTAGCTTGAAATCGCCGGTTAAACCCGATTTAGTCGCGGTCGCCATGCCGATCGCCCAGATCCTGTTTCAATTGCTCGCCTTCGATCGGGTCGATAGCGCCATCTTTTTCGATCGAGCCGGATCGCGAGAACGTGGGATCGAAATCCAGCGCAGCGAGTTACAGCAGCTTGCCAATGCTCACTTACAAAAACTGATCGCCGAAACCCAGGCCGCAAACCAGGCCGCAAACCCAGCTCCCCCCGCCAAAAATGCCAAACCACGCCGCACCATTCCCTCCAATTTGGCCTAGCGGGCAATCATGAGCCGAACCTATCGCGCCACGGGTATTAATCTCAAAAGCTCGCCCTTGGGTGAGAGCGATCGCATTTTAACGATCCTGACCCGCGATCAAGGTTTGATTCGCGTCGTAGCAGCCGGAGCGCGTAAACCCAAATCGAGTCTTGGTGGACGTTGTGGCCTGTTTGTGGTGAACGAGCTGCTGCTAGCCAAAGGAAAATCCCTCGATCGCCTCACCCAAGCTGAAGCGATCGCGACCTATTCCGGCCTCTCGCGTAACCTGGGCTTACTCACTGCGAGCCAATATCTCGCGGAACTCGTCCTGTTTCAAACCCCCGACGATCGCCCGGAACCCCAACTGTTTGACCTGACGCTGACCTTGCTCGATCGGCTCGAAGCCCTGCCGACCAACGCAACCCCGACCATGACGCTGGCGACGCTGTGTGCTGGCATCATGCGGTTGCTTGATTTTGGTGGGTTGACGCCCCAGGTGCGGGCGTGCGGCGTCACGAGTACGGCGATCGTGCCTGATGTGGCCGATCCTCGCTGGCGGGCTGGGTTTAACTTTCAGGTTGGCGGCGCGATCGATCTCGACCTGTGCCGCCAATGGCAACAACAGCGCAATCCTGAGATTCGTCAGCTTTGGAACCAGGACCGCGACGCCGCGATCGCCCTGCGGATTCCGACGCCCGATCGCTACGTCAACGCCGCCGAACTGGCTCTGATGCAACACCTGGCCGCTGGCGACTCCTTTGAGCGACATTTCGATCAACTCACCCTCCCCCATCTAGCTCCCGCCTGGATGAACATCGAAAATCTCCTCCGTCATTACGTGCAATACCACCTAGGCCAGGGGATTCAGTCTGCTAACTTATTAGACAGCTACACGACCGCGATGTTGGCTGTCCCGCACCCCTTAGACCCCTCGCGATGACCCTGATTTCCCCCGACGACACCGCCCAAATTTCAAATACGCAAGATGATTTAGCGGACAATCCTGAAGCTGCTGACCGGTCTGAACCGGGCTTTGGACCTGTTTTACGCAATCGCAACTTTTTAACGCTCTGGAGCGGTCAGATTTTTTCGCAGTTGGCCGATAAGGTGTATCTGGTGATGGCGATCGCGATCGTCGCCGATCGATTTGAGACGGATGGAAATTCGATCGGCGGCTGGGTTTCGGCAATCACGATCGCCTTCACGATTCCGGCGGTGTTGCTCGGGTTTCTGGCGGGAATTTATGTCGATCGGCGACGCAAGCAAGACATTTTGGTCACGACCAATCTGTTACGCGGTGGCCTCGTTTTTGCGTTGCCGCCGCTGCTCTTTGTGGCCGGAAGTACCACGTGGAATACGGTCTGGGGCGCGATTCCCCTCGGGTTCATCATTTTGCTGGGGATTACGCTACTCGTCTCCGCCCTCACGCAATTTTTCGCCCCCGCTGAACAGGCCGTGATGCCGCTAATTGTGCCGCGCCGTCATCTGCTGTCGGCCAATTCGCTCTACGCCACGACGATGATGGCTTCGGTGATTATTGGGTTTGCGGTTGGTGAGCCGCTGCTGAGTTTGGCGGATCTGTTCTTTTCTGGGGCGTACTGGGGCAAGGAGGCGATCGTGGGTGGTAGCTACGCGATCGCTGGTGTCCTGCTTCTACTGATGAAAACGCGCGAAACCAAAGAAAATTTCACCCAACATGAAACGCATTTTTGGCAAGACCTGAAGGATGGCATCTCGGTGCTGAAGCATTATCCGAAAGTCCGCAACGCGCTGATTCAGCTCATTATTCTGTTTTGTCTGTTTGCCGCGCTAGCGATTTTGGCGGTACGGGTCGCGCAGGTGATGCCCGAGCTGGAAACCGATCAGTTCGGCTTTTTGCTGGCCTCGGGCGGGGTCGGGATGGCGATCGGGGCGATTCTCGTGGGGAATTTTGGCGGTCGGTTCGACTCAGGCACGCTCAATCTGATCGGCTCGTTTGGCGTTGCGGCGGCGCTTCTGGGGATGGGCTTAAGCACGACCCAGCTTTGGCCGTGCCTCGCGTCGATGACCGCCCTCGGCTTCTTCGCGGCGCTGGTGGCAATCCCAATGCAAACCGTGATTCAGATGGAAACCCCGGAGGCGATGCGCGGTAAAGTCTTTGGCCTGCAAAATAATGCGGTAAATATCGCCCTCAGTTTGCCGTTAGCGTTGGCGGGGATTGCAGAGTCGTATTTTGGCCTGACGCCGATCTTTTTGGCCTTGGCTGCGATCGCCGCGACCAGTGGTCTGATCTCGCGCGTGTTAAGCGTCGGGCGATCGGTGTAGACCGACCTCCAGCACCAAGCACCAGATCACGAACATTGAATAATAGAGAAAAAGCCGCCCAATTTGGGCGGCTTTTTGATGGCTCAGAACTGGCTCACGATCGCCAAAAGTTCTGTGGTTTGATGGTTTGATGGTTTGTAATTTGATCTCTGTGGTTTGATCTCTGTGGTTTGATCTCTGTACTTTGATCAATATCGCGTAAGCATTACCACCAACGCAGTTCCAGATAGCTACGTTCCGCTAAAGCACGCTCTTCTTCAGAAATCCACTCCACCGATTTATACGTGCCAAATACGTGATCCCACCAGTCCACCGCCAAACCAAAATTGTGATACCACATCTGATATTTGTGGTGGACATAGTGAACCGGCATTTTCATCCAGAACACCTTTGCCGGGTTTTCATGCTGAAGCTGGTGGGCATAGGCAGAAAACGCGGCATAGACCAACGCTCCAGCCAGCCAGCCCAGACCAAAGGGCAGCGAAAACAGCAGCGGTACAACCATCGCGATCCCTGCGCCTTTGACGTAATCGATGAACTCCAGTGCGACGCCCTGACCTTCATTGCGGCGATGGTGGTCACGATGGCGTTCACCCGCACGTGGGGAAGCGTGCATCAGACGGTGTACCCAGTATTCAACCAGGCTCGAAAAGATAAACGCCGCGATCGCGGCGGCAACGGAAATCCACACGATTTCTAACTCTCCAGGGGCAAACTAACGCGATCGCGCCGGATTGATATTGCTAGGAGCTTCCGTGCGTCGCATTCATTCAGGTTCATTCAGAACCTTAACAATTCATTACCCCGATCGCAATCTGTTACATCCTGCGGCGTGTTGTTTCAGTTTTAAGGTGAATGCATAGTCAAATAGTATTCCAAAGTATCAGTTCTTATCAGACTTAGTCTGTATAACCCGCTCCAGTTCTAGAGTGACAGTGTGAGATCCTGTCCGTTGCGGCAGGCGGCGGCAACCTTGTGCGGTGAGGCATGACTATGAATTTGCGTCAAAAGTTTTACTTTGGATTCGGTATCCCGCTCACAGCGTTAGTTTTGGTCGGATCTTATGCGCTGTTCTCCTTTCGGCGAATTGATCGACAGGTACAAACAATTTATAACGATCGCATGATGCCACTGGTGCAGCTCAAGACGGTCTCCGATGGGTACGCCATCACAGCCATTGATGTGGCGAATAAACTGGAGATGGGAATACTTTCGCCGATCGCAGCCCAGCAAGAGCTTGATCGCGCTCGCCTCAGCATCGATGAACATTGGGGGCAATATAAATCTACCTATCTCACCCAAGACGAAGCCGCACAGGTCGCAACAATCGAAGCGCAATTTGAGCCTGCCGATACTGCAATTGAGGCACTGTCTACTGCGATTCGCCGTAATGAAACCAACTGGTCGCCGCTACGTTTCGCCCTGTATGAGGCGATCGATCCTCTAGCGATGAGCTTGAACGAACTCATGGAACTCCAACTCAATATTGCGACGATGGAGCGCCAAAAGGCCAAAACCATTTATCAGCAAACCTGGTGGGTGTTTGTGCCGCTTCTGGGGATTGCGGTGGGATTGGGGTCACCGATCGGCTTCTGGATTGTGCGCCAAAGCCTAACGGTGGCCTTGCAGGAGGCGATCGATAGCATCGAGCGTGCCACCTCGGAAATCGCAACCGTGGCCAGCGAACAAGAACGCATCGTCGCCCAACAGGCCAGTGCGATCCAGGAAACGGCCACCTCCACCGCAGAGTTAAGCAGCACAGCTCGCCAAGCGGTACAACAAGCCAATGAAACCCAGACCAACGCCCAGCAAGCGTTGAGCTTAACCAACGATGGCAGTCATTCTGTGGGGGTGATTCGTTCTGAGATTGAGACGCTGCAAGACAGCGTGCAGTCGATCACAGAAAATGTCACGCTACTACAACAGCGAGCGAACGAAATTGGTAGTATTTCGATCCTGGTTAGCGATCTCGCAACCCAGACCAATATGCTGGCGCTGAATGCAGCGGTGGAAGCGTTACGGGCAGGGCAATTCGGCAAAGGGTTCGGTGTTGTCGCGACGGAAATCCGAACACTGGCCGATCGCAGTCGCGGATCGGCAGCTCGAATTCATGAACTCGTCGCTGAAATCGAACATTCGATCGAAGGTACTGCCAAGGCCACAGTGAGCAGTACCCAGCTTGCAACCTCCAACGCCCAGCAAGCCGCTGAAACCACAGCGGTTCTATCCGGCGTGGTCTCCGCCATCGACTTGGTCAACTTCGGCAACCAGCAAAATTTACTCACCACCCAGCAACAGGAACGGGCGATCGATCAGGTTGCCATGGCAATGCAAGATTTTAGTCATACTGCCCACGAAACCTCCATGGGAATTTCGCAATTACGCCAGGGCGCAGAAAGCCTAAAACAGGCGATCGAGCATCTCAGAAGTTTGCTTTAGCATAAACCTGTTGGCGAAACCATTGCACGGATCAAAGCGTGGTAAGACCAGATTGACTAGCTCAAGATTAATTTGAGATAAATGAGAGTTCCCCACCAGATATCTCGTTAAATTGATTCGGGTTTGATCATTCAAGATATGACGGTTTGTCCCAGGCGCGATCGACTTTGCGTTGATTGCAACCGGTCATGATATGTAGAGAATGTTAAATACAGTTCGTCTATGAATAGACAAGCTTAGTATGATTGCGGTTGAAGAGTTAAAAACAAGTTGAATTGTTATTCTAATTCTTCATTTCATCTGTAATTCTTCAAATTTGAGGCACGATTAAAATGGGATGGCTCCAACGAATTTTCGGAAAAGAAGAGAAAGAAAAAGCTGATAGTCGCAACTTGATGCCGATCTATGAATCGACACGCGGCAAAGCGGCGAATTTATCGGCGGCTCAGGACTTCACCGATGAGAGCGGCGATGCCATTCCCCCGGAGCGTGTGGGTCTCGATGGTCAATACGATGAAAGCGGTCTTGCGAAGCGGGTTGCAGCCGCCTTCGATCTTGATCCAGATACTGCGGATCTCGATTCGGTTTGGGTGGCGCAACTATCGGGTACGGTTGTGTTGAAAGGGAGCGTACCGAGTCAAGCTGACCTGGATAAGTTAATTGCGATCGCCGATGAAGTCTATGGATCGACGGGTATTCAAACCGATGAAGTGACGATCGGCTAGAGACAACATACTGATCGAGTTTCTTCTTGATCGGTATGTTGCTCCGATTATCAGCACATTAAAAAGTTAATCCAAAAAAGTATTTATACCTATGAGAGTTTGCTGTTGAAACGGCCTCTTATTATTGAGTCGAAGCAAATCGACTTCAATCGGCTAGAAACCCATAAGTATTTATATGTTGTCATAAATTTTCCTATAGTTAGCATTCACAACTGCATTTTCAAGATCTGTTTTAAACCCATCAATTGCCTCGATTACAAAATCAATAACTTCCAGTACATACTTATCATCTAAAGGTTGCCCTATTTCTCCATGTGCTATACTGCATCTCCTTTTGACCATATCATTGATAAATGCCCTTTTTGTATGCCATGTAGAATCATAATCCACGCCAACAACCATGCATATATTTTGAAAAACTGTTGCATCAAGATTACTTTCTGTATCTATCGCAATTTCAGAGTTAACTCTGAGTTTTTCTGAGCTATTTATAAGAATTTGCCTAAACAAGTTTAAATGAGGACTAATTTTTTTAGTAGCCTTTGATGCGTTCTGAATTAAAGAGCGACAGGCAATCGCCTGAAAATTAATTGACATTTGTTTTAGCTGTAATGACTGATTATCAACATACTCAACATATGTGATAGATGCATCCTTTATGAACCCTTCCCAATGTGCATATGCCAAAACAATGCAGCTACGACGAAGAGTTTGTTGCTCATGATCTCTGTTACATTCCTTTAGTAAAGACTTCAGCGTAATTAGTTCTCGTTTTCTAGATGCACTCTGTTCATCAAGACTATCAATAAACTGCACTCGACTTTTTACACGCATCTGTTTAAAATCTCCTGCCCAAACTCAATAGTTTTCGGGATACGAGTTGATGACCTGATTCCTGATTTTGTAAAAGACTTTAGATTTTCATTATCACTAAGTTTTTGATGCTCTTCGATAAAGATATTGTCATTTGGTAATTCCTTACCTTCGAGTAGAGATCGACCAATAGCAACTGCAATCACTTCAAATAGTGATACCAGAAATGCCCCTTGATAAGACTTGTTGGATTGATTATATTTTCTGAAACTATTTTCTCCAAAATGTTTCGCTAAGTAATCAAAAGTTTTTTCAAAAATATTTTTGAACTTGTCTTTGTCAAAATTTTCGTCACTGGCTTTTTTGGTGATTTCATGAGTCAAGAATGTGCCTAATTCATCAATACTAGATAAATTTCTGGGATCACATGTAGTGAAGATGACAAATCTGGTGATAAGTTCTAAATCAAATGCTTCTTGCTGGGCGCGTTCAGTTAACAAAAGACAATCCAAGAAAGGGGGATATTCTCCTAATTCTTTCACCCAGAAAAAGAAATCGCGATTAGTCATGACCAGAATACAGCTTCTGACCTCTTGATCTGTTGCAAAAGAACCTCCTGTATTGAGTCTCTGAAACATCTCATACTTTGCTATTTCATCACTGGTTTGCTTAATGATATTGACATCAAGCCTTGCTCGTTTGATTTTTATTTGTGCTGATTCTGGAAGCTGATTTGCTTCATCGCTAGAATCCCATTCTTTACTTTCAAGGCTGGGCAAATATCTTGTTTTTGATAATTTTAGTGATGTCTTTCGTTCACCATTATCGTCCTTTAGATCTCCCATTAACTCTAGAATGGTAGATAGGCGCTGTAATCCGTCAATAACATCCCAGCGAGATTCTGTATCTTCAGATACAAAAATGGGTGGTACTGGAATTCCCAATAGTAATGATTCAATGAAGTTGGATTTTTGACCGGGAGTCCACCTGAAAAAACGTTGAAATTCAGGATGTAGATCTAGTTCACCATCTCTATACATAGATACCAACTCGCCCACTGACATGGAATAAGAATTAGTGGAGACTTTGGCAGCATATTTTTTGATTTCACTTTCGAGCGTCATGGCTGTCCTTAACTCTGATTACGTTTGACTCAGTCTAGTGCTGTGCTTCTCGCTCTTACCTAAAGCTATGTAATCCCAGTTTATCGCTTTTCATGGCTATTTTTTTCGTACGGGACAAAAAGCTCGAAAAGGACGTAGAGAGAGTTTGCTAGAAGTTAGCACAACCCAAACCCTCATGAGCCAGATCAGGGAAATTCGAGTCCAATTGCGACCCCATTTCGGATGGCATGGAGCAAGACTGTCATTCGCCCTGTTTCTGATGGCGTGATGTCGAGCCAAAACCGTTAACCTTGCGGAACTCGCTACCGTCTGGGGAGGCAGAGCCGACGAAGCTTCAAACTACAAGCGAATCCAGCAATTCTTCCACTTGTTTGAAATCAAGATGGAGCAGCTCGCCAAGCATGATTTATTTTTCATAAATCACACTTCTTTTGTTCAACTTTTCTGCTTAACGCCGTTTCCACCACAGAATTGCACTCGCTCCTAAACCGATCGCGGGGAAGGTTGCCAGCGCCGTCCAGGCCAGAAAACGCGCAACCGGCGGCGTTAACGTGAGCGATCGTTCCGTGGATTCCTTTGATCGGATCGAAAGCTGTGTTTCATCCACCTCCGCTAACCAGCCGATCGCGTTTAAAAATAAATCACCATTCAGTTGATTATCAAAAAAGCTATCCGTTAGAAAATCAGAATCGCCAAACATCACCAAACGTGCCTCGATTTCGGGAGCCTCGGGGTTCTGATCCTCCGTTGTGTTCGGTTCCTCCTGAGTCGCGTCAGTCTCGGTCGAATCAGTCTCGGTTGATTCGGCTGGCGTGGTCGTTTCCTCGGTCGGTTCAGTCGCGGTTTCCTCCGCAGGTGTTTCCTCAGCCGCGATCGGCTCGGATTCATTCAGCGGCTCGGCTGTTTCAGTCTCGGCGGTCTCCGTCTCGTCGGTCTCGCTATCAATCGCGCTTGCCGCCGCCGCCGACTCCACCGGCTTTGACAGCGCCACCGCCAAAATTAACGGCCCCGGCTGATCCTCCGGCGCATCTAACGTCCAGTCTGGCCCTTGATCGAGGTTCATCTCCTCCCAGCTCGCATCACTGGTAAACACCAAAGGTTGCGCTGTAATGTCCTCGGCGTCTGTTAAGCGCAAGGGTTTGACCACCGGAAAGAGCGAAAAATTCTGACCGAAATCCTGGGTGATTGGGTGCTGACCATAATCGATCGCCAGGGGAGCCGCCGGACCGAGACCTTGCACCCAACGCTCGGGATCGATCGCAATCCCCTTCCCTAGCTCGACTCCCCAAGACGCCGCAAATTCATCTAGCTTCGGTTCCGTATTTGGATCAACAGTCAGCAACACCCGTCCACCCGCTGCTAAGTAGTCGGAAATCGCGGCAACTTCATTCTCAAACAGCGCCGTCGCTGGACTGATAATCGCCAACACGGCTGCATCTTGGGGAATCATCGAACCGCTAGCTGCACTGGTCAAGGTCAGCGGCTCAACCTCGAAATTCTTCTCCTCCAGCGCTTTCATCGCCCGCGCCATGCCGTCCTGCTGCCCATCACTGACCGATCGCTCGCCATGCCCCTGGAGAAAATAAATTTTGCTCGCAGCTCCAGCTCCGAGCTGGGCGATCCGGTTCGATAGCTGCGTTTCCGAAAGCCCGTCGAGACCGATCGTCTGGACAAACTGACGACTATCATTCGCCTCTAGAAACACTTCGCCATCTGCGGTGACGCCAAACTCTTGCACCATACCCGGTTTGGCCTGGGGGTCAACGTATTCGTAACTGATTTGGCCGTCGCTGGCTCGCCGATAGTTATCGAGCAGGGCTTGGTCAGCAGGATTGGCCTGATAGCTGAAGATCCAGATTTTGACGGGGGCGTCGAGGTTGGCGACGATCGCGATCGACTCGGGCGCGAGGGTGAATTGTTTCGCTTCGGTGAGATCGAGGCGCTGGCTGTAGCGTGCGCCGAGGACGTTGATCGCGGCGAGGATGCCAATCACTGCGAGGGTCGAGATAATCGCGTTAGTGCCAATTTCGGTTGATCGGCGTGACCAAAATCCGCGTGCGACACGATCTTGCCCGGTTGCCCAGATCGAAAGCGATGTCGTCCCAAAGATGATCATTAGCGTGGGGGTGGTCATCCATTCCCCGGTTAGTAAACCGGCGGTGCTTCCGGCAATGAGGAGAAAGAGACCAATCCAGAGTAAGAAGATCCAATATTGCTTCAGTTGTGTCAGTCGCTTTTTCATAGCTATTTTTTTAGTGAATCGACAGAGTTAAAGAGGTGATAAATAACGAAAGTCAAGCAAAAAATGATTCTTGATAAAATGGTGAAGGCAGCTATCGTGAGGTCTTAGCAACCTCAAAGGTTAAAAAAATAACGATTGATGATCTAGACTCAATCGAAACCATAAACGCTATGTTTTTAATTTTAAAAAATCAAGGCTTGTTTAGACTTTAAAGACTGCTTGATTTCATATCTTTTGAGCTTGACAAACTGACTCTGACCGAATCGTCTAACTCAGATCTCCGAAGCCAATGAGATCGCTTAAAGTTTGCCGTTACGTGAGTTCTGGCAACAATTTATGACCGCTGATAGCGCAGCGCTTCGATCGATTGTGCTGTCAGAAAAACCCCAAGAAAGATATAGCTCAAGAACAGAATAATACTGCCGCTATCGAGTACTCCCTGGGTGAGCTGATTGTAGTGTTCGAGGAGTGAAAGATGGGCGATCGCGTCGCCGATCGGCCCTTGGATGGTTTGACCGATCGCGGAGGTTACCCAGAGGAATAGCACAAGCGCAAAGGTCAAGACGGCTGCCAAAATTGTACTGTCGGTCAGCGAAGAGACAAACATACCGAGGGATAAAACACTAGCGGCGAGCAAAATTAAGGCGAGGTGTCCCATGAGTGGCAGGGTGACGGGCATTGGTGGTTCGGAACCGGTGAAGGCGATCGCTCGTAGAGTAGTAACGGTGCGATCATCATGGTATAAAACGTCACGACTCCGAGGAGCTTACCGGTGGCGACAGCCCAATTGGTCACGGGCGAAGTGGCGAGGAGTTCGAGAGTACCAAGCTTACGTTCTTCGGCATATAATCCCATCGACAACATCGGCAAAATGAACAGCGATAAGGATGAAATTGTGCCGAGGAAAAACTGTAAGAACTGGTAGGGAACATCAAGTGGCGGATCGGTGATGCCGAGCTGGGCGCGATTGGCAGCTTGGGCGAGAATACCGGTTCCACTGAGCAAAATGGTCGTGAAAAAGAAGCCTGCGATCAACCAAAATAGTCCGGCGATCGCCATCGCGAGGGGAGAGACGAAGTAACCGGACAGTTCTTTGCGATAGATGGCGATGATGCTGGCGAAAATCGTGGCCATAGGGGGAGGAAGGAGAAGAGGAAATGAGTCAGAAGGAAGAACTAGAAGCGATTAAATGGGAATAATTCATCATTGATTGTTAACAGTAACTAACGTGACGATCGCAGGATCAAGCACTACAAATTAAGGGCGGCGCTGGCAGGTTCCACGATCGCGGCAGTCTCGTCAATGGGTGAATCTTCAGTGGTGAGTTTGATGAAGACATCTTCGAGACTGGCACGGGTGCGACGCATTTCGAGCAAGTTAAGCTGAGACTCGACGATCGCGCTGGCGATCGCGCCGCCCGGTTCGCTACCTGGCTCGATCGTCACCTGGAAACGGTAACGCCCCTCCGGGAGATCCTCTACGGTGATCGCTTCGACGGCTTCAACCCCTGGCACGTTCCGTAAAAATGCCTGTACTGCTGCATCGATACCATTAATGTCACTAATGTCACCGCCGACTTCGATTTCATAGCCGCCGCGTGTGAGCTGCGTCATCAGGTTGTCGAGACTGTCCGTCGCGACGATGCGGCCATGATTGACGATCGCGACCTGGGAACAGGTGGCGCTGACCTCGGGCAGAATATGCGATGACAGGAGGATCGTACGATCGCCTGCCAAACTTTGGATTAACTTACGGACTTCAACAACCTGCTGCGGATCGAGTCCAACGGTGGGTTCATCGAGGACGATCGCCGGTGGATCATGGACGATCGCTTGGGCAATTCCGACCCGCTGACGGTAGCCCTTGGAGAGTTTCAAGATCAGGCTTTTGCGTCGATCGATTAACCCACAACGGCGAATCGCAGACATAACTTTTTCGGCGCGATCGCCTGCGCTGATACCCTTAATCCGTGCCACAAAATGAAGGTAACCTTCAACGGTCATCGTCGGATAGAGCGGCGGCGTTTCGGGGAGGTAACCGATACGCTGGCGCACGGCCATCGATTGCTCGTGAACATCAAAGCCCGCAATGCGTGCCGTTCCCGATGTGGCGGGCAAAAATCCCGACAAAATTCGCATCGTCGTCGTTTTACCTGCCCCATTGGGGCCAAGTAAACCGAGGATTTGCCCGTCTTCGACCTTAAAGTTAAGGCTATCGATCGCCTGGGTCGTGCCGTAGGTCTTGCTCAGGTTTTCGACTTCGATCGTCATCGCAGGTTAGGTCGTTTGAAGGGGTAGGGAAATTTTGAGGCGAGCGGATGGCAACGGAATCAGGAGGCAGTCATCGTCACAATTCAGACGTGAGGGCGATCGCTACGGTCTTCACTGTGTTGTACGCCTGTAATGATGCAGATAACTATTCAGGTTGATCGTAACCCAGGACGATCACTGCGATCGCGAGTGATTTCAAATTGGCTCATCGATCGGGTCTACGCAGGGATGAATTGTCGGGAGCAAAACCTTGAAGGTTTCTCCAACTTCAAAGGTCTGAAGCCATCATCTTGGGTGACTTTTTATCTAAACTAATCTAATAATTAATCCAAATTCAAAGCACCGTAAGACAAAATCCACATCATCAATATCATGGGACAAGCCGGAATCATGGATGCAATGCAGTTTTTCGAGAGCAGTGCCGGAACCTGGCACTCTCAGCGCACCACCCATCACCTCCCCTTTCGTCGTGCCGAATTGGGCGGATCGGCGATCCAAGTCGAAGCACTACCCGCCGATGACGATCGCGTCGCAGAAATCTGCAAACTGCACGACATCGACCCCAGCCAAGCGGCGGTGGTGCGTTCGTCCAGTGGAGCGGCTCGATGCAGTGGGATCGCGAAGATGACGAAAATCATGCCGGTTCTACGGTCTTCGCGATCGTTCCCGATGCCGACGATCCCACCAAAGGCAAAATGCTACGCGAGCGCGGCTACGCCGAAATCGTCCCCGTCGCTGGACAGTTTGAAATGGACACCGAAGGGGGTCTCACGTTAATCACGGAATATGAGACCATGAGTTCGATCGAGCGCTTTTGGTTTGCCTCACCCGATGTGCGGATGCGCACTAGTACCGTTAAGCGGTTTGGTGGCTTCAGCACCGCCACCTTTTGCACCGAAAATCGCCTCAGTGCCAAAGCAGAACCCCTCGAAGTGGATACCGCACCGATCGCCTCCAAAACCCCCAGCGCGAAATTTTATTCTGTGTTTGGCTGGTAAGGCTTCGTGGGCTAAACTTAGCCGATCCGCGATCGTCACTGACCCCGATTTGTTGCAGGGTGTTTCAGGGCTTGGCAAACTACCGACAGTCCGCCAGACGGTGCTTCAAGACACCCCTCAAGACGGATACACTAGACAGACCATTAAGAATCGTTACGGTCACTCAGGAAAATAACGCGAGCTTTCGCGCGATCCCATACTCTTGACTGTGACTAGCTTGCAACAATCCATAAACGCAGCTTATAAGTAAACGGAGATATTTTAAGTGGCACTTCCTTTGTTGAATTACACCCCGGTCACGCAAAATGTGCGTGTCGCGGGGTTTGAAGTAGGCGGCGACGATCAGCCGGTTATTTTCGACGCGGAAAACCTGCTGTCCGGAACGGGTATGGACGAAGTGATTTGGGCGGCCTATCGCCAAGTGTTCAGCGAACACCAAATGCTGAAATGCAATCGTCAAACCGTTCTCGAATCGCAACTACGCGACGGTCGTATCACCGTGCGTGAATTCATTCGCGGTCTTGCAGTTTCAGACCCATTCCTGCGTCGCAACTTCGCAACGAACAGCAACTATCGCTTTGTTGATATGTGCGTTCAGCGCATTCTCGGTCGCGACACCTACAGCCAACAAGAATCGATCGCCTGGTCGATCGTCATCGTGAACGAAGGCGTTGCGGGCTTCATCGACAAACTGCTCGATAGCGACGAATACCTCGAAAACTTCGGCGATAATATCGTTCCGTTCCAACGTCGTCGCAACCTAGCACAACGTGAACTCGGTGAAACGCCCTTCAATCTGAAGACGCCGCGTTACGACGGTTACCACCGCGCTCAACTTGGTTTCCCACAAATTATTTGGGATACGACTCGGATGCGTCGCATCAAGCCGCAAACGGGTACAGCGATGAAGGGTTGCCCCGAGTCGTTCCTCGATATGGCACGCTCGCTGTCGTCGGCGAAACCGAGCGGATCGGGCAGTTCTGCCGTTGCAGGTTTGGACTATCTAAATTTGGTTCCGTACCGCAAATAGACCAAGATGAAACACGATCGTTTCGTCTATCTAATATTTAATTAATAGGTCTTTTTCTCTTGGGAGGTCGGTTGATTCGGCCTCTTTTTTTATGGTCAAATTTTAGAAATATAGTCAATTCAAGCGTTGAGCAGAGTCGTTGGCGTAGCCTTCGCGAAGCGAATAGCGTGGTTTGTAAGCAAGTAGAACAGAGTTAATAGGTCTTGTTTTTATTGAACCGATCATAAGTATTTAGTTTTGTGAGGTTCATGAGGTCTTGTTATGTAATTTCAAGCAGATTGAATCCCATCAATCCGAAATTTCCTGCCATTATAGACCCACAAAAATGAGGCTATTCTCACAAAAAAACGACGAATGTTACCGTGAAAGTCATCACTGAAGTGCTTTATAACAAGTATTTGCAGGCTCCTGACGAAGTTTAAGGCCACGTGTAGAATTCAAGCACGCAGGGCTGATGATTACGCCTGATGGTTACGCCTGCTGAAATCCAGAGAAGCACTGAGAAATGCTGAGACGTGTTGACAGATCGGTTACCTATTTTTTGCAGTGCTCGTTTTTTAGCTTGCTCATATCTGAATTGGCCTACGTTGTTCTCTCACTTTTTCCACACCATGAAACGTCAATCCTCTGCCCTCCTCGCGATCGCAGCTCAGACGATCGCCTCGATCGCCACACCGATCGTCCTGCCCACCCGACCCGCTCTCGCCTCTGAGCCCTTGCCCCCCCTCGATGCCTACGTCTGCACTAGCGGTGCACCCTTGAATCTGCGACGGCTCCGGAGCCAAATGCTGCGGTCATCGCTCAGATCCCCAACGAAGGTCAGGTGTGGCTGGTCGCACCGCCCGTGGGGAACTGGTTGCCGATCGCAACGACAGACGCGCGAGGTTATGTGTGGGCGGATTACGTTTGCGAGCCTGCGATCACGGAAATTGAGGTGAATGAACCCGATGCCGGTATGGGTCAACGTGAACCGTCGAACGCTGCGAAACCGCAAACCACGACGAACGCGACGCCCGCCCGCTGTAGCCGCGAAGACAACATCCGCAACGTTCGGCACGCTGGCGGGCTAGATGTACACGATTTACCAAGCCCCGAATCACAGGTCATCGCGACCCTGAATGACGGCGCGGCGATCACGATCGTGCCGACTCCCGTGGGTTACGATGATGGCTCCACGTGGCTACCGATTAGCTATCCGACGGAAGGATATTTGATGGCGGGTCGTAATGGTGTGGTCAGCAATATTGTCTATTGCACACGCTTTTATGATTAACTCACCGGTTGACTTTGACATTTTTGATGAAGTATTGCGGCTGAAGTGTTGCTGATTTAGCATCTGTTTGTTGCAGTTTGATCGCGCTCCTCCTCTAGTTTGCTAAAGTCCGAATCAATGGTCTAGCCTCGACCTCCCTACGCCTCTACCTGTGTCTCTGTTAATGCCATCGCCCGACCTTTCGACGTTTCGCGCCCAATTTCCCGCCCTCGCGAACAAAATTTACTTTAATTACGGGGGACAAGGGCCATTGTCCGACCGCGCGTTTGAGGCGATCGTCTCGACTGAGCGCCAAATCCAAACCGATGGCCCCTTTAACGGCAAAATCAACGCGGCGTTATCGGCAAATTCTGGCGTGACCCGCAGCGCGATCGCCGATCTGCTCGGAGTCCCGGAGACAACGATTAGCCTCACCGAAGACGTGACAGTTGGCTGCAATATTGCCCTGTGGGGTCTGGCATGGCAAGCGGGCGATCAGATCGTCCTGACCGATTGTGAACATCCCGGCGTGATGGCTGCGGTGGCTGAAATTGCTCGCCGGTTTGATCTGACCGTCACGATCGCGCCGATCCTGAACATTCTGAATGATGGTGATCCGGTGGCAGCGATCGTCGATCGGCTGACACCGCGCACACGGCTCGTCATCGTTAGTCACCTGCTCTGGAATACGGGGTCGGTCTTACCCCTCGCGGAAATTAACCGCGCCTGTCACCAGTTTCCGACCGAAACCGGTCAGACCATCCGTGTACTGGTCGATGCCGCACAGTCCGTCGGCACATTGCCGCTCGACCTAGATGCGATCGATGTTGATTTTTATGCTTTCACTGGTCACAAATGGCTGTGCGGTGCGGCGGGCGTCGGTGGGCTGTACGTCAGTGAAGCAGCACGGCAAGATCTCGCGCCCACCTTTATCGGCTGGCGCAGTATCGAAACCGACGCAGTGGGCAATCCAACCGACTGGAAGCCCAATGGTCGGCGCTATGAAGTTGCGACCTCAGCCTATCCGCTCTATGCCGGACTACGTGAGGCGATCGCGGTGCATGATGAATGGGGAACCGCGACGGAACGGTATGCCGCAATTTGCGATCGGGCGTTTCGTCTATGGTCAGGGTTACACGCTATAGACGGGGTTGACTGTTGGTCGATGTCGCCGCCACGTTCAGGGCTCGTATCGTTTACCCATGTCGGTGGTCAGCATCAAACGCTAGTCAACCAGCTTGAAGCCCGAGGGTTGATGTTGCGGACGATCCTGCATCCAGATTGCGTACGAGCTTGCGTTCATTACTTCACAACAGAGGACGAAATCGATCAACTGCTCACGGCGATCGCGGATTTTTCGCGATCAACGTCTCGGTAAATCGATGCATCCATGCATGAGTGCAGAACGACAAAATGATTTGCACACTCTAATAGATGCCATTTAGATTTTGGCAGAGGTGATGCAGGCGTGATATTTCTTAATGTGTTCTAAAACCTGGAGAACCTCGTGGGGATTTTGGGACTGGATCGCAACCTCAAGAGTTTGGGATAGATCTCTCGTCAACATGTAGTCAATCAGTCGCTTTTCAAGCAGCTCAGGAGACTGAGGCGGAATCGACGGTAGGGAGGCCATAAGTAATCCAAAAAGCTTACGTGCTGCAAAACGTTGTGCATAAAAACTAAAAACCAAAAGTCAAGGTACAACTGCGATCAATTGCCTGGAAGTGGCATTAAGAATGCGGGTTGACGCGCAGAATATCTGTAACTTAGATCACAAGAAGCATCGATTTACATCACAAGATGGTGATTTCTACGTAAACTCACCCTTCTCGTCTTTCGTAAGTTTTAATAATTCATCTATGCCTTTGAATCGAATTTATTAAATCTTAACACTATCCAGGATATTTTGTTGTATTTTGTAACAAAAGCCGAGACGATCGCGATCGCAAGAGCTGAATCGTCAAACGTGGCTAGTGAATCTGGCCGGTGGTCGGTGAGCTGGCGATCGCGCTCTCTTTCACGGGAATCCGCCCCGCACGATAAGCCGCTCGCCCCGCCTCAACCCCGAGTCCCATCGCCTTGGCCATCATCGGTGCATCATGCGCCATCGCGATCGCCGAATTGATCAGCACCGCATCCGCACCGAGTTCCATCGCCTGCGCAGCCTCGCTAGGTGTGCCGATACCCGCATCAACCACCACCGGAATCGTGGCATTTTCGATAATGATGCGCACGTTTGCCGTCGTTTGAATCCCCTGACCAGAGCCGATCGGCGAACCAAGGGGCATCACCGTCGCACAGCCCGCATTCTCCAAATGTTTCGCCAGAATCGGATCGGCATTGATGTAGGGCAAAACGGCAAATCCTTCTTTGACGAGCTGCTCGGCGGCTTGAAGTGTGCCGATCGGGTCGGGTAGTAGATACTTCGGATCGGAAATGACTTCCAGTTTGACGAAATTGTTGTCCTCTTGACCGAGGAGCTTCGCCATTTCGCGACCGAGACGTGCCACACGGATCGCCTCTTCTGCGGTTTGGCAACCGGCAGTGTTGGGTAACATCCACAGCTTGTTCCAGTCCAGGGCTTCGGCAAGCCCTTCATGGCCTGGTGCGTTGGTTTGGACGCGACGTACGGCGACGGTGATGATTTCGCAGCCGCTGGCGTCGATGCTGCGGCGCATGTCATCGAAGTTGCGGTATTTGCCGCTGCCGGTCATCAGGCGCGATCGAAAGCTGCGACCGGCGATCGTCAGTTGATCGGGTTCAGAACGGGTGGAGGTGTCGGGCGAAACTGAAGCGGCGGTGGTGAACACGGTCATGGGTTGTGAAGAGGTCGGTAGTGCCTTGGCGGTGGTTGAGGTGAGCTGATTGGTCGGTTCAGATTGATCGAAGCGGTGTGGATCGAAGTCGGCGAGCAGTGGATCGGCGCGATCGGTGGTGATCAGATCGGCAATGAGCTGGGCGGTGATGGGGGCGAGCAGGATGCCGTTACGGTAGTGGCCCGTAGCAAAAATTAAATTGTCGCAATGACCGTATCCCAGCAAGGGATTGTCATCGGGTGTTGCGGGTCGAAAACCCCACCACAATTCCTCGATCGTGGCCTCGCGTAGGCCGGGATAGAGCGCGATCGCTCGATCAAGTAGTGCGTGGACACCTTCCGGCGTATTCCCCGGCGTAAAGTCCACATTTTCGCTCGTTGCACCGATGACGATCGACCCATCACGACGCGGCACAATGTAGGTCTCTCGACCAAATAAAACGCGATTGAGCGATCGTGTGCCGCTAACCACAGGCGCACGCACTGCCAGCATTTGGCCTTTGCGTGGGACTACGGGCAGCGGTAGATGTTGATGTGTCCAGGCTCCGGTCGCCATCACGTAGCGATCGGCGGTGACGAACCCTTGGCTCGTCTGTAAGCCCGCGATGCGACCCCGTTGCTGCACAATACCTTCGACGCTGACCCCTTCGCGGATGTCGATCGCTAACTCCCGTGCCGCCATTTGCAACACGCGGTAGATCGCCCGATTATTCACCTGCCCATCTTCCGGGAACCACCATCCTCCGATGATCGATGATCCGAGTCCGGGCTGAAGTCGGTGAATTGCCTCGCGATCGAACCAGTGCGCCGTGGCCTCTGGATCGGCACGATCAGCCACCGTGACATCATCCGCTGTGCGAGGCGAGAGAATACCGCACGGCCAATATTCCGTATCGAGTCCGGTGAGGGCTTCGAGCTTGCTCGTCCAGTCGGGGTAGAGCGATCGCGATCGCGTACACAGCTCGCAACAATCGCCCCCGCCAGGAATAGCGCTCCGCTTGGGGAGCCAACATTCCCGCAGCCGCACGGGTCGCAGCCTGCTGCGAGTCGCGACTGATCACCGTCACTGACACACCACGTTGCTTTAGCTCCACTGCGAGGGCAAGGCCAATAATGCCCCCGCCGATAATCGAGATCTCGTTACTTATGGGGTGCGACACGGCGAAAAATCAGGGAAATGCAGCAGCAAAATAGGTTGGAAGCGATCGGAAAGAAAGAGAGACCCAGGGTGAGGCGATGCCTGAAGACGATACGGCGATCGCCCGGTTATGCCTCTACCACAGCGCCGGAACACTCGTCGGTGCCGCTCCTGGCACGACACTCCCCGGCGGCGGAGCGGCATTCTCCGACGAAGCCGCATTGCCCGCATCCGTCGCCGATGCACGTTCCGCTGCTGCAATTTCTGCTGCTGAGGCTGAACCTTGGGAGGAGGGGATCAAATCATCACCAGGATTGATCGGAGCCGGACGAGCTGGGTTGGGATCAACCACAACCGCAGGGTTGCTCTCAGATTGCGGTGGTGTCTGGCTGGGTGCAGAGGTGGCGATCGGTGCAGATTCGGGGCTATTGGCTGGAGCATTGGCTGGAGCGCTAACCGGAGCATTCGCCGGAGCTGTACCATTACCGAGGTTGTCAGCATTTTGAACCACTCGACGCGAGTTGATCGCATTCTGTTCTTGGTCTGCTCGTGTGGCACTAAACCCCAAAAAACCTCCAGTAAAGGCACACAGGGCGATCAAGACTGAAAAAAATGGCAGCATAACAAGACGTCTAAAACGACGGCGCGGTCTCTATTCATCTTAAGCGAGTTCGTCCTTAAGCGTATTACGTGTCAGCCGACTGGATCACATTTTGCAATGAGAACCTTTCCGCGACCTCCAACACACCTGCAACCGAGATCAAGCAAGCGCTACTCGATGAAGACGAATAGCGCTCATGGCATGAATGAAGACCGACACGATCGGCCAGTATATTCGTGGGTGGATCGGTTAAACGTTATGGGGGGTTAAACCGTATCACTACCCGCATCAGAATTGGGATTGCGAATGCGCTCCGCTTCAGGGCAGTCTTCCGAAACCACAGGATCAACATTCCCCTTGGGAACACTCGCCATTTTTTGGCTCACAGCGCCGATGCTTTCGATCCGTACCATTTCTTCCCAGGCGCAGAGTTCGTCTTCTTCGTCGGACTCGTAGCGGATCGTCACGAGATCGCCCTCAATATCGAGGATCGTGGCACGATCAATCCAGCGTTGTTGGTCGCGCAGGAAAATACAAACCTCGCGGTGTTCTGAACACAGTTGATAAAGTTTGCGGTGTAGCATATGGTGCTTCTCCTGAGCGTAAATCGAGGACGGCAGTGCCTTGACATCCTCTCCGTAAAGGAACGGAGATTCTTCACCGCGCCCGCCTCTCGGGTAAGACGCTGAATGGGGTTGACGTTTCCCTGTGGATGGCCTGAAACCAGGTCTTATGCCCACTACACGCCCGTTTTGAGTCTCGGAATGTCTTCCCGCGACTGAGACAATTTGTATTGTCCCGGTGGCTTTGGGTGCGGCCTGTCCGTTAACCCTGGGTTTTCCTCTTACGGCTCCAGTTTTGGCTTCACAGCCGTGTGACTGGTATGTCGCTGCAAAATGAGGCGGGGATTCCAACCTGACTAATTGTAGTCTAAAAGCCGTCTTCAAAGCCCGCTCGAAATGGAGCCAAAGGGGATGGTTTGTCAAACTCAGTCGTTTGGGTGATTTGGGATTTCGCCGACGTCGTCTCCTCTTATCCTACAGCGCGAGATCCGTGCAACCCGCATAAATCTCGTTATCGTTAATAGTCATGCTTTACTCTTTTTGCGACGCCCTGTGAACGCGATCCCCACCCAAGACGAACGGCTTTTATTCGAGCCGACGCCCCCCGATGCGAACGCGATCGAGCTGGCTTTTGCGTTTCCCAATACCTACAGCGTCGGGATTACCAGCCTCGGTTATCAGACGGTATGGGCGACACTGGCTGCGCGATCGGATTTGGCCGTCTCGCGACTCTTCACCGATGCCAGTGACCCGCTTCCGTCAGATCTGGAAATCCTAGGGTTTTCGCTCTCGTGGGAACTCGACTACGTGAACGTTTTCAGCTTGCTGGAAGAACGCGGGATCGCCATTCGCGCGACCGATCGCCTCGCGGCCAACGCCTCAACCCAAGCCCCGCTGATTTTTGGCGGCGGGCCGGTACTGACGGCCAATCCCGAACCGTTTGCAGATTTCTTGACGTGATTTTGCTGGGCGATGGTGAGGTGTCGATTCCGGCGTTTATCGATGCCTACCAAGCGGTGCGCCATGCTGATCGTGCCACCCAACTACGCCACCTTGCCCAAGTTCCCGGCCTCTACGTTCCCAGTCTTTACGCTGTCACCTACGATGATCCCGACGGTCCGATCGCCGCAATCTCGCCGATCGATGCCGACATCCCGGCGATCGTCACCAAGCAAACCCATCGCGGCAATACCCTCCTCGCCTCCTCCGTCGTCACCGAACGCGCCGCATGGCCGGATATTTTCATGGTGGAGGTTGTCCGCAGTTGCCCGGAAATGTGTCGTTTTTGTCTCGCAAGTTATCTGACGCTGCCCTTTCGTGTCGCCGACCTTGAAGGGTCACTCCTGCCCGCGATCGATCGCGGCCTCGAAACGACCCGTCGCCTGGGTTTGCTCGGTGCTTCGATCACACAACATCCAGAATTTGAGACCATTCTCGACTACATCGGCCAAGCCAAATTCGACGATGTGCGCCTGAGTATCGCCTCTGTACGCACCAACACCGTTACCCGCAAGCTGGCCGACGTTCTCAGCCGTCGGGATACCCGATCGATCACGATCGCGGTTGAAAGTGGCTCTGATCGCCTACGCCAAATCATCAATAAAAAACTCGACACGGACGAGATCGCCCAGGCGGCGATCGAGGCCAAAGCCGGTGGCCTCAAAGCGCTCAAACTGTACGGTATGGTCGGTATTCCGGGTGAGGAGGAGGAAGATGTGACGGCCACGATCGCTATGATGAAACGTCTGAAAAAATAGCACCCGGTTTGCGTTTAACCTTGGGATGTAGCACGTTTGTCCCCAAATCTCACACACCTTTTCAGTGGTTTGGGGTGA
>JAAUPN010000204.1 GCA_012033105.1 Coleofasciculaceae cyanobacterium RL_1_1 | reverse complement strand
GGATTTGCTTGTCCTTTGGGGCTATACGTTCCAGAGGATGCGGCCTTTGACAGTCCGCAGAACTTCGGTTCTCCCGCAGCTTCAGGCTGTGCAGAAATGCCAACGGGTAACTCAGTGAATACGCAGCGGGTTCATCCTGCTGTGGGCTAGAAATGAGAATCCCCGTGTCTTTAGACCGGGGAGTGTCAAACACGGAAACACTGTAACCAATCCCCGCTCTAAAGAGACGGAGATTTCTACGCCTACTTGGCACTCTGCCGAGCAGAGGACAAGCTGGTGCTTTCAAGGCAGGTTACGATGCCTCCATGACGTTTAATACGTCTATTCTATTTCAACTCACATAGGTGAATACTGGCAACTAAAGTTGCCGTTCGTTTTTCCTCCCCGTGCTAAAGAGACAGGGCTTCCAAATGTATCGACAGTTTTACGTGATACGATCGGCCTAGCTTCACGGTCTGTAACGTTTGAACGATCGCCCACCCGCCAACACGGCTAACAAAACCGACTAACAGCGACCGGCGAGGATAAGCAATGTAGACCTTGAGCTGAAATCGCCATCGGCACAGTTGACGTGAGCCTAAAATCCCCCACCGCCTCCCCACCATCACCCACTCCAATCAAGGTGGGCGTTATCGGCGTCGGCAATATGGGACAACACCATACTCGGGTGTTGAGCCTCCTAAAAGATGTCCAACTCATCGGCGTCGCCGATACCAGCGTTGATCGAGGACAAAGCATCGCCGATCGCTATCGCATTCGCTTTTTTGACGACTATCGCGATTTGCTTCCCCTCGTTGATGCTGTCTGTATCGCTGTACCAACCCTGTTACATCACCCGGTTGGACTCGCCTGTTTTGCGGCTGGGGTGCATGTCCTAATCGAAAAGCCGATCGCGGCTAGTATTCACGAAGCAGAATCGTTGGTGAATGCAGCGGCTGAAGCGCAATGCATTCTCCAGGTCGGCCATATCGAGCGATTTAACCCCGCCTTCCAAGAACTGAGCAAAGTCCTCGCCACCGAAGATATCGTTGCCCTCGAAGCCCATCGATTAAGTCCCTACTCCGATCGGGCTAACGACGTTTCCGTTGTGCTTGATCTGATGATTCATGACATCGATCTCGTACTCGATCTCAACCCCGAGCCCATCATTCGCCTCACCGCAAGCGGTAGCAGCGCCCCCCGACTCTTCCCATCTCGACTACGTTACCGCCACCCTCGGTTTTGCCAACGGCGCGATCGCACCCTCACCGCCAGCAAAATCACCCACCAAAAGCGCCGCACCCTGATCGCCCACTGCCGCAACTCCCTAACCGAAGCCGACTTCCTCAACCACGATATCCTGATCCACCGCCAAACCACCGCCAACTACACCACCGAACACGGCCAAGTCCTCTACCGTCAAGACGGGCTGATCGAAAAAGTTCACACCACCAACATCGAGCCACTCCACGCCGAGCTTGAACACTTCATGCACTGCATTCGGGGAAGTGAGCCGCCGTCAGTCGGTGGCAAGCAAGCCCTCGAAGCACTCCGGTTAGCGAGCGCGATCGAGAAGCTTGCGCTCGCTAGTCATAACTCCACCATGACGACAGAATGGAAGCTAGATCAGTTTGATGCACTAGACACACTAGATGACCAGACCGGTAGCAGCTCACTGAGCCTAGTCGCCGACTAAACCGATCTCAAAAACCATCTCACACGTTGTAATTCATCCCTTGGAAGACTGAGCGGAGTTGTTGGCGTGTGTCGGCGAATCGTGCGGTTTTCAGCGTAGAGCGTCCTAACTTGAGCGTGAGGAACGATCAATCCAGTTCCTATGGCTTGAATGAGGCTTCGACTCGATTCATTAACTCCGGCAGATAGTGATAAAAACGCCCATAGCGTAGTTGCATCGCATCGATCGTACAACTGCCACAGTGAAACCCTTCGGGTGGAACCGCCACCTGTTGCACGATCGCATCCGATACCCCAACCCAGGGAAAATGTCCCTCTGGAGCTGCGAGAGAATCGACGAGTTCTGATTCGTTACGCCAATCGCTGCTAATAAAATCGACCTCAGACCGAGGAGCCGCGATCGTCCAGCCCACCCGATCCCGAAAGGCATCCACGGCTAACTCTGGATGGGTCGGATGATTCGCACGTGCGGCTTGCCAAAGGCGCAACTGTACGCTGAGGCCAAACCGTCCCTGACTTGCGGTCAACCACAGTTGATCGATCGCCCGTATCAATGCGGGTGACACGACGCTTTGGGCGAACGGCGGCAATGAGACTGAGTCTGGTGCGAGCAACCGTCGCGTTTCCTGATCCGCTCCTATCCAGTCCTGTACCTGGAGCCGTTCTCGTAACTCTGTCAGTTGCGGATCGACCAGCTGATCTAGATTCTCGGTTTCTGGGTAGCAGACTCCTACCGTTGATCGTACAAACTCGCCCGATCGCAAGTAATGTAGCGCCTGCATGTGTTGTGGCGATCCACTGGTGGGACGCAAACTGACGTACAGCCCATGCACCGAAGCAGGAGCTGCGTAGAGCCGTTCAGCTTGGTTAGGCAAACTCCGAAAGGCCGCCTCAAATGGTAGCTGGGAAAAATCGGCTTCGGGAGCCAAAACCGGGTCATCACTCAGTGCTGCATTCCGGAGGAGTGTTTGTACCCGACCCTGGCGATCGCGCCATTCCACCGCCAACATTGGCGTGGTTGCCATCCCATTGTGTGGTTCATTCGTGACGGCCTCTGGCACATATCCCGTTAGGCGATAGGTCAAGCTGATTCCCGGCTTCAGCGTGATCCCGGCTTGGCAGGCAAATCGATCGGGGATCGATTCGGCGTTAACAGCCGGTGGGGTGATCGTCGCTAAAACAACGGGAAAAATAGCGCTCAATCCGGTCAAAGCGAATCGATGCCACATGGGTCAGTTGCCCCTAACTTAACGTGAGTTCAGGATCAGCAATCGTCTGCAAGCCCTACCCCGAAAATGTAGCAAAATCGGCTTCACCCAGACGTTCGATCGGCATGTCCTCGACCAAACGACGGCGACCGCCACCCCGGTGGGGATTCACATCATTGGCCTGTTCTGTTTGAGCGGCAAGCATCGCCACGCTGACGAGGTTGTGCGAGCTGGCTGGTTCGAGATTGGCCACGATCGAGCTGGTGCTAGTCGCACCAAAGAGCAAGAGCAGGAGAGGAAAAGTACGCATGGCATCTGTTGGTTGGTGTTGTTCCTTCGTACAGATGTCAGGGAGTTAAATCGGGAGAATTTCGCAGACAATTCGCTCAGAAATCGCTCCGATCGTCCTCACACTCAACCTCAATGGCGACAACATTTCGTCTAAATCTTGCCTAAACCTCGTCTAAACCTCGATCTCCACCAAGCGAATCCAGCCGCCCGCGCGATTTGGGTAGCCGCGCCCGATCAATTTGCTTTTGGCGCGATCGCGTAACTGGTGGTGGATCGCCGTTGAAAGGGTGACCAGTCGCCAGCGTGTCCCCTGGGAGTCGGTGAGTGTGTAATCGTTGTCGCCTTTGCGGGTAAACGTGCCGCGAATGGCGATCGCATTGGGGTTATTGGGGTGGATCGAGTGGGAACGGGACGGCGGATTGATCGGGCTGCGATCGCCATCGACATAACCATCGATCGGGTAGCGTTCGGGCTGATCGGCGTAACGAAGCTGAGTTTCAACCCAGTCCGGCGATCGCGGATCACGATCAAAGAGCGGCACGATGACACTCGGGGCGATCGGGTCAGAGACTAACGCCTGTTGTAGCGATCGCACATCGAGATCACGCGGCTGACAGCCCCGCTCGACGCATAATGCCGCCGCCATGCCCGCCGCCTGTCCCAAACCCAACACCACCGGCTGCAACCGCGTCGCGCCGTTGGCCACGTGGGACACCGCCGCATTTTTATCGCAGGCGAGCAGCCCATCGATCGCGGCAGGAATGAGCGCACGGTAGGGAATCGCGAAGGGTGTCCCGGTGGTGCGACCGCCCCAGCGTAAGGATTTGGGCTGGACGGGTAGGGTGAAGTGGGCGTAGTGGTGATCGTTGGGATAGTTGCCGATCGCGATCGATTCGGCGCGATCGTTCCAGGTGGGTAGGGGGGCGACGTTACCACCGGCGATCGGTAAAATGTCGGTCTCGCAAACCGTGCGGAGACCGACCAAACGGCGACTTTCACGAAAATACGGGTAGAGCGCTAGCCCAGCGGGAAGGCCGTCCACCGTCGGAAAAATATCCCCCGCGAGGCCGTAGCGCGGATCGAGTCGCGTTTGCAGGTCACGCACGCAGTTCAGCGTGTGGTTGCGAGCCTCGGCAAGGCAGGCCGATCGCTCGGCTTCGGTTCCCACCAGGCGATCGAGGTCTGTGGCGTAATCATTGCCCGCGATCGGCCAGTTGAGCATGAAGCGATCGTGAGGCAAGCGACCATAATCGAGGAATTTCGCCGCGCCGTGGTTCGCCCAAGCTGACTGAAATAAGCTGGGGTCAAACGTTGCATCGTCGGTGACCACCTGGGGGGCGCGATTGCCCTGGCCGTAGTCTTGCAAAATCGCCACCCAGGTCAAGGACTGCACCACCTCGCGAGCGTGTTCGGGTGTTAACACCAATGGGGCGCTCGGCTCGTGAAATTCGTCGCGCAACTCCCAGCCCCAGCGGTGGGGAATTTCGCCGAGGGCATACAGATCGCCGAGTTCGGTCGCATCAATGACGATCGCCGCTTCAATCCGACGATGCTCAAACTCCACGCCCACCACCCGATCGCCCTGCCGCAAGACCTGACGCGGGCGATCGCCAACAATCCACTGCAAATTTTCCAGTTCTGCCGCCCAATCGCGAAAAATCTCCGCCCCGACGCGTGGGTTATAGGTAAAAAAGCTCACCCAGGCATGATCCAAACCGCCCGACTGTCGCCGTTCTAGCTCTCGTAAAAACGCCCCCCAAAACCCCACCTGTAAACATTCCAACTCGTTCCCATCCGGCGCACAGACCCCGGCACTGGTGAGCATCCCGCCTAACCACGGCTGTTCGGTAACGATCGCCACCGAAACCCCGCGCCGCGCCGCCTGAATCGCCGCCGCCGCGCCGCCCGTCCCGTCCCCCACCACCAGCACATCCACCGTTAACGCCATCCCAGAAGAAATCACCATGAGGTCACTCACCTATCACCACTACCGGCTCAAGAATCAGGCTTAAGCCTAGCGTGTCCGCTCGCCCTGCTTCTAGGCTGACGTTACGTTTTTCGACCGTGCTTTATATTTACTTAAGGTTTTGCGGGACGATAGAGAGTGCTAAACCAAAGATCACGTTGAGGTGAAAACCGTGGATATTGGTGTTCCCAAGGAAATCAAAGACCGAGAATTTCGGGTTGGTCTCACTCCGGCCAGTGTGCGGGCGTTGTGCGATCGCGGGCATCGCATTTTTATCGAAACTCAGGCGGGAGTTGGATCGGGACTCGACGATCGTGACTATGAAGCAGCGGGCGCGACGATCGTTACCAGTGCCGCCGAGGTGTGGCAGCGCGATCTCATCGTCAAAGTGAAAGAGCCGCTCCCCGAGGAATACCCCCAGTTACGACCCGACCAAATCGTCTTTACCTATTTTCACTTTGCCGCCAGCCGCGAACTCACCGAAGCCGTGATGCAATCGGGAACCACCGCGATCGCCTACGAAACCGTACGCGGCCACGATGGACGCCTGCCCCTGCTCGCTCCGATGAGTGCGATCGCTGGTCGGCTCTCGGTACAGTTTGGGGCGCATTTCTCGAAAGACCAGGGCAGGCAGTGGTGTGCTGCTCGGTGGTGTGTCGGGGGTGCGTCAAGGGCGGGTGGTGGTGTTGGGTGGTGGTGTGGTCGGGACGGAAGCGGTGCGGATTGCTGTGGGGTTCGGCGCTCAGGTGCAGGTGTTTGACGTGAATGTCGATCGCCTGACACACCTCGAACGGCTGTTTGGCTCGCGGATCGAAACCCGCTACAGTTCCGCCGCTGCGATCGAGGCTGCTGTCCCCGCAGCGGATTTGCTGATCGGTGCAGTGTTGGTGCTGGGTCGTCGTCCGCCGGTACTGGTGTCGCGTGGCTTGGTGGAGCGAATGCAGCCCGGAGCCGTGATCGTCGATGTGGCCGTCGATCAAGGCGGCTGCGTGGAAACCCTACATCCGACCTCGCATACAGCTCCAACCTACGTCGAAGCGGGCGTCGTCCATTACGGCGTCCCCAACATGCCCGGAGCCGTCCCCTACACCGCCACCCAAGCGCTCAATAACAGCACCTTGCCCTACGTTTTACGTCTCGCCGATCAAGGTCTCGCCGCGCTCGATCACGATCGCGCCCTCGCAGAGGGGTTGAATATTCAGGCCGGTACAATCGTTCATCCCGAAGTCCGCGCCGTCTTTCCCGATTTAGCGGAGTCCTGATCGATTCGGCCTAGGCTCCGCAGACGGTGACCGAGGCGATAACCTGAGCCTCGCTCAAGCTAACGGCGCAGTAGCCGACTGACCGTATCGATTTGAAATTGAAAGTAGGACGTGCGGCTCGAAATTTGCTGCGCCACTTCGAGGCCACGCCGGTAGGCGTCGAGGGCTTGGGTGTAGGCGTTGAGGCGTTGGTACAGTTGGCCGATCGTGTCGTAGGTGGTCATCAGGCCATAGCGATCGTTGGAAATCGTGTCGATGTCGATCGCGATGCGATACGTATTGAGCGCGTCCTCGTAGCGTTCCTCGCGATCGTACAGTTCTGCTAACCGATCCATCGACTCGCCCGCACGATAAAACTGTTTTGCCTCCCAGGACAACGAATAGGCTGAGACGTAGCTTTGTTCCGCTGCGGCCACATCTCCCGTAACCGCAAAATCATTGCCAACCTCAATGTAAAGCGCCGTCGCCCGAGGAACATCGGCGATCGCCTGGTAGTACGCGATCAATGCTTGTTTGATCCGAATCGCATCACTGGACTGTTGCAACTGGTCATACATAAACGCCAGTCGCTCTAGGTAAAACACACGAGAGGCTTGATCGCCGCGTGCTTCCGCCAGATCAACCAGCTCTTCATAGTCGGCGATCGCATCCTCGTAGTTCAGATCGCCATAATTCAGCTCGCCGATCGTCCGTAGGGTTTCCTCTTCGGTAATGACATCACCCCGATCGCGAGCATCATTGAGCAAATATTCATAAGCATTGACGGCATACTCGCGATCGCGCACCGCTGCGAAGGCGTCGGCCAATTGGCGCAACGTGACCAAATCCGGTGACGGTAAATCGCTGTTGTCTTCGTAGGGATCACCAATCAAGTCGTATTGGATATCGCGTAATCGGCGTGTGATCACCTGCATTTGATAAAACTCCTCTTCCTCCCAAGCGATTTGTCCAACCCGCGCCATCGCGATTAGCTCCTCGTTGACCCCGAGCAAGCGTCGCATTC
>JAAUPN010000036.1 GCA_012033105.1 Coleofasciculaceae cyanobacterium RL_1_1 | reverse complement strand
GAGACGGCACGAATGGCGGGGAACCTCCGAGGAAACCTCCGAGTTATCGCCAGATTCACCCGACGATCGCGCTGCTCCATCGCCCAACTTACTGCCACCAACTCGCTCACCCTCCGTTAACCCCCAGAGATTGCCCAGATCTGAACCCAAGTTATCGCCACGGGGAGCGATCGGCGCCATGCCAATCCCTGCCGGTGAGGTCTCCGTCGTCAATACTGAGGTCTCTGTTGTCAATATCTTGGAGTCCCCGGTCACTGGGTCGGCAGTTGGTGGGGGAGAAGGGTCATCGGGGAGCCGGTCAGGAGTGGTGGTTTGAATGGGCTGCGGTGCTGAGGCCGCAGGCTCCGAACGGGGCGGCGGGGGAGCCGGTGAGGCGGGAGCCATCGCGGAGGTGGTAGATGCGGGCTGCTCGATCGCGGGGGGGTACAGAGGGCGAATCGGAGCTATCCGGTGGGGGGTCGATAGGGGTACTTTGCTCGATAAACACCAGTTCGATCGGGGCTTCACTTTCGGCAAATTGGGGTGATTGCGGCCACCACAGCGACCCTGTTGTCACAATACCCACGTGCGCGATTACCGAGCCCCCCAAGCCAAAAAGCAGGATTTGGCGGAGTCGCTGGGTATTGTGGTGACGTTGTCGCTGGACGATTAGGGGAGCATCCAGCAGGGAAAAGGTATCTGGTGGTGGCATGGGGAGAATAGATTCTTGGTGGTTCAGGGGTGTGAATGGTTACGGGTTGAGTGGTGTCATTGGCGAGGACTGACCCGGATAATGGCTTGAGCGAAACAGCAGCGTTGGTCAAGACAGCTTGCTCGGGCAAGCGGTTTAGGACAGTGATATCGGCTTGCAACCGACCACGGTAAACCCGAGAACGGCACTGAAAAACTGTCCATTTCGATCGGCTTGCTGAAGTTCCTCAAGCCAAGCTTCAATTGGATCGTGCAACTCCGGCCACTGGGCTTGGGCGCGTTCTGCGGCATCGGTCAAACCGTAAAGCTGATCGGCGGTAGCAAACTCGGTCAAAACGAGTGTCGAGGTGTCGGCAACGGCGACATGATCGAGTCCGGCTTGGCGAAATAGTCGATAGAGTTGTCGCCCGATCGCGCTGTGACGAATGGCTCCATCAAAGTGGGCATTGAGGATGCGACGACTGAGATCGCGATCGCGACAATCGATCACTAACGTTTCCCAATCCGGATCGCGGACGAGAATACGACCGCCGGGACGGGTGACGCGGATGGCCTCGCTGAGGGCGCGTTGGGGATCATCAAGGTGCATGAACACCCGATCGACGCGGCAACCATCGAAGCTATTCGCCGAAAAGGGCAGGTTGTGGCTATCACCGACGGCAAAGATCACGGCGAGGTCGTCGGTAATCCGGCGGCGGGCTTCTTCGATGAGGGCTTCGCTCCGATCGAGGCCGACCACATAACCTGTAGCTCCGACGCGCTGGGCGAGGGCGATCGCATCGTCGCCAGTACCGCAGCCAATATCGAGCAAGGCCACACCAGGAACTGCACCGATCAGATCATAGGTTTTTTGCTTGTAGCGCTGCATTTCAGCTTGCGCGGTGGCGGTGTCAAGGTAATCAATAAAGTAGTCAGATTGGGTCGTATCGATGTGTTGCCAGTTGGCCGATTGGTTTATGGGTTGGTTTGTGGGTTGGAGGGTCATGACAAGGTCTGTTCAGAGGTGGGCGGATCGGTATCTGGGAGAAATCGGTGACTGTTTGTGGTGTTCATTGTGTGGTGTTCATTGTGTGGTGTTCATTTAAGGGTGACCCGATGACACTACAGCGCTGCAACCACCTGGACGATCGCTGCGATCGCATCGCGACTCAGCAAGCGCCCATGCTCAACCTCAACATCGTGGTTGTGGATCACACCGGTAATGAAGGGCTGCCATACACGATGGTGGAGTGCCAGATTGGTACGTCCCTCTGTGGCTGTGATGAAGGTGAGATCGCCGTCAAACTGGTTGGGGATCGGTGCTTGCCGTGCCAGTTCAACATTCAGGCGTGTCACCCCAAATAGAGCATTAAGCCGATCGGAGTCGAGGTGTGTACCCAGATTGCCGCGCTGCAAGTCGTTCAATGCAGCGTCGTGATCCGTAGGCCAGTGCTGAACATCCTCGGGATACTGTCCCGTAGCTTGCAGAAGCAAGGCGAGAATGTCACGGTTGCTCGGACGACCGCGCCGTACGAGTTGCTGACTGGGATAAGCATCGAGCAAAACGAGCTGCTCGACGGTTTCGCCGTCCTGCTGAAGTCGGCAGGCCAGTGCTTGAGCTAGCAAGCCGCCAAACGACCACCCGAGTAAGCGATAGGAGCCGTTGGGTTGAGCCTGACGGAGGAGTGTCAGGTAGTAATCGATTAAGTGTGACCACCGATCTTGAATGGGTCGGTCTGTTGTCGGCAGATTCCCATCAAGGTAAGGGGACTGGAAACCGTAGAGCGGTTGCTGCAAAGCACGGGCGATTCCGAGATAACACCAGCTCAGACCCGCTGCCGGAGGTAAGCAAAGCCAAGGCGATCGTTTGTCCGAGATCGTGGGCGGGGTGATGGGTAATCGGGGGGCAAAGGCGGCTTGGGTGAGTGACGGCTGGGAGGTGAGTGGAGAGGTCTCGTGACGATCGGGAGAATTCAAACGATCACGGTCAATATCAGACCGCGACCGCAGGGCTTGCGCCAATTCCGCCGCCGTCGGATGCTCGAAGAGCAGCGAGATCGGTAGATCACAGCCCAATTTTGTACCCAGCCAGGTCGCCACCTGAATCGTCTGGAGGGACTGACCGCCCAGCTCAAAAAAGTCGTCCTGGAGCGTCAGTTGAGATTGTCCCAAGACCCGCTCCCATGCCTCCAAAACAAACGCCTCCAGTGGAGCTAGCGTCTCATCACCACGATCGCCGGATAAGCCCTGCGGTGTATGCCGACTCAGAGCGACCCGATCGACTTTGCCCGATCGCGTCTTGGGTAGTTCCTCGATCCACTGAAACTCCGCTGGAACGATCGCCGCTGGTAAGACGGCTGCAAGCTGTTGGCGCACCGATCGCGCGGATGGAGGGGCAGCAGCAGCGACAAGATAGGCACACAAACGCTTGCCACCATTCGGTAAACGATGGCCGATGACCGCCGCCTCACGAATACCCGAAATCGTGATCAGAAGTGCTTCGATTTCCGTCGGTTCAACCCGATGGCCGCTGATTTTAAATTCGGCGTCGAGCCGACCGAGAAAGCTGAGTTGACCATCAGAATTGAGGCGAACCCGATCGCCTGTGCGATAGGCGCGAGGTCGCTGGGGGAGAGCTTCAAGCAACACAAAACGATCGGCGGTGAGCTGCGATCGCCCCAGGTAACCCCGCGCTACCGTTGCCCCCAAGATGCACAATTCACCTGGTTCACCGATCGCCACCGGCTGACCCAAAGCATCTGTGACAACAATATCGACACCGGGCAGGGGACGACCGATCGGCACATCGCCCGTATTGCTGACACTGCTGAAACTGCTGACACTTCGGGTTAAATGCGCCGCCGTTGCCACCACCGTCGTTTCGCTCGGCCCATAGGTATTCCAGAGCGTGACGCGATCGCCGACAGCGGCGTGCCATTGGGTGACACGCTGGGGGAGAGCCGCCTCACCACCGATGATGACCATACGTAGGGCTGGAGGTAAACCGGGTCGTAAGGCCACCGTATGATCACCGGGGACAGCGGTGGTGGAGCCAGTGAAAGACTCCGCCAAATAAAAGGCGAGTTCGTGCCAAAAGGCCGTAGGCAAATCGATCACTGTAATCCGCTGCTGATCGCAAGCTCGGAGAAACTGCGGGATCGATTGCAGCATCAACGGATCGCGCAAAACAAGCGTGGCGCCAGCGCACAGACTGGTAAAAATTTCTTCAACACTCGCATCAAAGTGCAGTCCGGCAAACTGTAAAACACGATCGTGGGTTCCGATGTCATAACGCTGAAGTGCTGCCGCTGTGAACTGCGCCAAGGCTTGATGCTCGATCGCCACGCCCTTCGGCTGTCCTGTCGAACCGGAGGTGTAGATGACGTAGGCAAGCCGATCGCCTCGGGGGGCGGGAAGCGTTTCGACAACGGAAAACTGGGGCGGCTGATCCAGGTTGTATTGAAGTAGACCGGTCTGATCGAAGGGGAGTTCGTATCCGGTCTTGACGATCGCCAATACGGGATGAGCATCGTTAACGAGTTGCACTGTCCGGGCGATCGGCGCTTCCGGGTCGAGGGGCAAATAGGCAGCACCGGAAAACAAGATCGCGAGAACCCCAACGATCGCCTCACAACTGCGAGGCAGATGGATCGCCACCCGATCATCGGGCTGGACTCCGGCTGCGACGAGTTGCTTTCCCAGTGTTTGTGCTTGAGTGATGAGATCGCCGTAGGACAAACACGTCCCATTTCCATCTCCACGATCGCCACGTGATCGGGGTGTTGCTTGGCCTGGTCTACGAGGCGATCGGGGATGAGTCGTACTGGAGTGGTTAAGGGTTCGCCTCGGAGGATTGAGTGGGTCGTTTGGGGAGAGATCGGATCGGTTCGATGGCTGCTGCTAGGGGCGATCGGGCGATCGGGATCGGCGAGATAGGTCTGTAAAGTATCCAGCCAGCGGTGTTGATAATGGGCAAGAATTTCGCGATCGTACCGGGCGGGATTCGCCTCGAAATTAAGTTTGAGCGAACCACCACTAGGATTCACCCGCACGTTCAGCGCCAAATCTTCCACAGGCCCCGCAGAGATCGGATGGGTTGTGCTGGTGGCCTTGCCAAAATGTAACATGTCATCAAAAGGCATCACATTAACCACCGGGCCGAACAGCGGACGCGCAACCCGTCCGCCAACACACTTCAGGTCACGTCGAAGCTGTTCGTAGCGATAGCGCTGGTGGGGGCGTTGGTCGCGCAGGCGTTGGGAAATCTGCGTGACGATCGCCGCAAAGCTCGCCAACGGCGGCACTGCCACACGCAACAGCATGATATTCATCACCATCGCCGGAACCCGTGCCGCCACCGATCCCAAGCGTCCCATCATGGCACACCGAGTATCACCTCGCGTGCGCCCGTAGTCTGATGGAGATCGATCGCCGTGGTCGCCAACAGCAGGTCAGGCCATGCCGCCTGACCGTCGCGAGCGACCCCCTGCAAGCGTGCAAAGATTTCCGCCGATAGCTCGCTGGTTTGGCAGTATGCGCGATCGCTCGCTAGAGCGGTACGGGAGGACAAACAGACGGGGGTGGGCGCATCGTGCAGGGTGTCGATCCAGTATTGACGATCGCGCTTAAACTGCTCCGAAGCACGATAGGCCAAATCATCTGCGATCACCATCTGCAATGATCCGAAGGTTCGGGGTGGAATGGCCTTGTTGCACATCAGGGCGGTGTAAATATCCGCCACCCGTCGCCGCAACAGCGCCGTACCATAGCCATCGATCGCAATATGGTGAATACGCTGATACCAAAGGTGACGCTCCGGAGCGAGGCGGAGTAGAGCTTGGGTAAAGGGCTTGTCGCTGCGCAGATCGATAACGTGTCCAAGATCTCGCTCCATCCAGCCCCAGGCCGCAGCTTCGGGCTGAGGATTGGTGCTGAAGTTTAGGGTTTGTAGCGACCAAGGCAGGGTGCGATCGCAGGATTGAATTACCTTCCCATTCGCGGTATCAAAGCGTAGATGCAGCGTATCCGCTTCGTTAACGGTTTGACGTAAGGCTCGCTCAAAGGCCGCAGGGTTCAACACACCGCAAATTTCCACACATTCCGCTGTGTTGTACAAGGGATGCTGACCATGGAGCTGCTGACCAAGCCAGATCCCTTCTTGGGCGGCAGAAAGTGGCTGGCGATCGCGAAATTCATCATTCCGATTTAGCTCAGTACCAGGAGTTACGGTCACATTTCGCCAGACATCCGGTGTCGTTAAACTCATGAAACTTTCTCCTCCACAAGCGGACGAGCATCAGGCTGGCAGCGGTTAAGTCGCTGCACCCAAGCGGCGATCGTGGGTGCTTCAGCGAGATCCGCAAAACTGACCTCAGCGCCCTGACGCTGCAAAAATTCCACCACATGCATCAACCGTAGAGAATCGAGTCCCCAATCGAGCAAATTATCATCGATGCCGATGGTTTGAGGTGGCTGTTGTAGTAATTTTCCAAGCTGGTTTTGGAGCGTTGAAATGATGATATTTGAAGAGGATAGAATCGGTGATAATGCTTCGGTTTTTGGTAAAGTAACCGGCTCAAGTATTAAAGCATTCATAATCCCCTGAGTTGAGACAGTTATTCCACAGCGTTGTGCAATATAAGTCCCCGCCATTTGATGATCATCCGCAGAAAAATCAGCCACAGCATCCATCACAAAAAAGGGCTGAATATCATTCATAAACGCTTCACAGGCCGTCATTAAGCAACCGATATGGGCGTAAATACCACAGATCATGAGTTGGTCACGTCCAGCCGCTGCTAAATAGGTCTTTAAATCGGTGCGTTGAAAGGCGCTATACCGCCATTTCACAAAAATATGATCGCCCTCCTCCGGTGCGACGACAGCAGAAATTCCTTCCAGGTGCGGCTGGGCGCCTAATCCAGGCCCCCACATATCATTGAGTAAGCCACGATCGGCTAGGGATTGTTCAGCCGGTTGAGCCGTATATAGCACCGGAATACCAAGAGACTGACAACACGATCGCAAGTTCGTCATGTTGCGCAGTAGATCAGGAATTGGAGGTTGTTGGGTATCGAAAAAATTCAGAAAATAATCTTGCATATCGTGAATCAGCAAGGCAGCTCGTTGGGGCTGAAGCGACCAGTTCACACGATTGTTCGGTAAGTTGGCCGTTGTTGGCATGGGATAGGTCGCAATTCGGGGAATCGTCATTCTTAATGTCCTCAATTTCAGGATTTAGTGGGTTCAAATACGGTCAATTTTGATGAGTTGATCGTTAATTAAGCAAAGATCAACTTAATAGCCGCTGACGTAACCAATTTTTATCAATCTTTCCAGCTCCGGTATAAGGTAAGGCTGTCAAACACTTAAATTGATCGGGGATTTTATAGTCTGCTAAACCACGATCGCGTAAGAACTGTTTCAGTGCATTAACTTCAGCCACGTCAAAGGGTTTAACCTCTTGGCTGGATGGCGGGTTGATGACGAGAAAGGCGCAAATGCCTTCTCCTAAAAAGCGATCCGGCATCGCGACTACTGCCGCGTTATAGATGTTGGGGTACGCCAACAAATGATTTTCCACTTCCTCAGCGCTGACCTTTTCGCCCGCCCGATTAATTAATTCCTTGGCTCGTCCTTCAACCATGAGGTTGCCCGCTGGTGTTAGACGCACGCGATCCCCTGTGCGATAAAACCCATCGGTAGTAAAGGCGCAGCGGTTGTGTTGCGGGGCGCGGTAATAGCCCCGAATGGTGTAAGGACCGCGTGTCAGTAAATGACCCACCTCACCAGGATTCACCGGGCGATCGGCGTCGTCCACCACACGAATTTCATCGGCAGGGGAAAGGGGGCGACCTTGGGTCGTGCGGATGATCTCCTCGGGATCGTCGAGGTGCGTGTAACACACAAGTCCTTCACCCATACCAAACACCTGTTGGAGTTGACAGCCCAGGGTGGGGGTGATGCGGCCTGCCACTTCCGGGGCAAGTTTCGCGCCACCAACCTGCAACACGTGTAGGCTCGATAGATCGCGATCGCGGGTTTCCACTGCTTCGAGCCATGCCAACACCAGGGGTGGCACGAGTGCCGTGATCGTGACCTGTTCTTGTTCGATCAAGGCAAAGGCTTCATCGGGGTTGGGATGGCAAGCCAAAACGACTTTGCCACCAACGGCAAGCGTACCGAGACTGCCCGGAGAACTCAGGGGGAAATTATGGGACGCGGGCAGGGCGACAAGGTAGGTACTATCCGGGGTCAGGTGGCAAATTTCAGCGCTCGCCCGAATGCTATAGAGGTAGTCGGCATGGGTGCGAGGAATGAGTTTTGGGATGCCCGTTACTTACCCCCCGAGAGTTGAAAGAAGGCGACGGCTTCCGGGTCGAGTTTTGGGTAGACAAACCGGATCAGGATCGAGCCGATTAAGGTGATCGAGAGCGCAAAATTCCTGCGACTCGCCAGCGATAATCACGTGCTGGAGGCTCGTACACTGTGCCTGGATGGTGCGGGCGAGTGGTTGGTAATCAAAATTCCAGGTGCGATCGGGCAGGATATAGGCGATCGCCTCGGCTTGTTCGACAAAGCTTTGAATTTCACTCTGGCGGTGTGCTGGAAGCGCCAGTATCGGCAACACCCCCAAGCGCATCAGGGCGAAAAAGACGGCAAAAAATTCCAGACTGTTGGGCAGTTGTACCACCACCCGATCGCCCGCCACTAAACCGAGAGCTTGAAAGCCTGCGGCAAGGCGATCGGTATGGCGATCGAGATCGGCATAGCTCCAACGCTGCCCCCGACTCACCAACGCTGGGCGCGTGCCGAAGCGTTGCGCCTGCTGGGTGAGCCATTCTCCAAAGGTTTGACGCTGCCAATAGCCCCGTTGGCGATAGCTGGCGGCAACATCAGACGGCCAGCCCGGACAGTCCGATCGCAGGGTCTCGGCAGGTGATACCCCGATCGCTGCGGGTGATGCTGGCACGTCCGAAGATCGGTTCGTACGAATCATGCGGCCACCTCCAGCAGATCGGTTAACCCCAAGGCTTTCAGCATCGTGCGCAACTTGGCGGACGTTTCGGCGAGTTCCTTTTCCGGGCTTGATCCCGCCACCACTCCCGCTCCGGCATACAGACGCAGGCAACGCCCCCGCGCCTCACCGCAACGGATTGTTACCGCCCACTCGCCATCACCGCGATCGTCCATCCAGCCCACCATACCCGTGAAATAGCGACGAGAAAATGACTCGATGGCTTGAATTGCATCATAGGCTCGATTCGGTGGTGCGCCACACACCGCCGGGGTAGGATGTAAGGCCAGCGCTACGGATAAAGCACAGATTTCGGGATTGCGAAGGTTTCCCCGTATCTGGGTCGAAAGGTGCATCATCGTGTCAGTTTCGATGATCGATGGAATCGGTGGCACATCGAGGTCGTCACAAAATGGGTGTAGAGCATCGGCCACCGCTTCAACGACCACCGCATGTTCATGGCGGTCTTTCTTAGAATTTAGTAAGGCATAGGCTTGCTGGCAATCACGTTCTGGATCGCCGGTCAGTGCCACCGAACCGGCCAGGGGATTGGCTTCGACCTGGAGTCCACGACGGCGGATTAACAGTTCTGGACTCGCGCCGATCAGTTTGTGGGGGGTGTGACCGGGGGAGGTTCCGGTTACCGCTGATGTCAGTGATGCATCACGATCGAGCGCCTCGGCCAAATCGATCAGGTAGGTGTAGCCATGACGGTTACTGTTGGTGAGGTTGCCGATAAGCTGGCCGAAGTCGATGGCATCCGGGAAAGATAGCTCTAGCGATCGCGACAACACCACTTTGAGCAACTCAGATTGATCGATTTGGGCTAACGCCTGGACGACATTATCTTGGTATGTAGCTGGATCAGGAATCGCCACCGATCGAGATGGACAGGACAGGCCAAGACCGCTGACGGCGGCTGGACTTGTGAGCGGCTGGGCGCGATGCAGACAACCGGGGACAAATAAATTGATCGCCGCGCTGTCATCAAAAGGGATAGCTCCGACCAATAGTGTTGGACACCAGTAGTTTTGCATCTGCTGTTGCAAAAACTCTCGCGCTCGCTGGGGTAGATCGCTGGTGTCGATCGCGCTGGAGGAGTTAGGCAAACGTGCTCGGATGCCCTCCGCAAACAGGGTCTGAGTCGGGGTTGCTAAGAAAAAGGATGTGTCGTCGTTACAGGCGGTAGCGAGTTCACTGGCACTGGCCCAGCGTTCGGAATACATGGGAGTAAACTGAGTTTTCATACAAAATGTCTCTCAATCAAAACGGTAAAAATTTGGATAGATTTACGGTGAAACGGCGAGCTTCAAGGCGATCGAGAGTCGAGTTTGGGTGCAAGCGTTAAGGTCATCACCGGCCTAAGACGGCTACACCGATCGCCATGTCACGCAAGGCCGCCGAAGCGTAAACCACCGGATGACCGGCATTCCCGCGTTGTCCGGCCTACACACCCAACGTCGCGCCACCATCGACGCGCAAATCATGCAGGGTGATGTGACGGGCGCGATCACTCAGCAAAAACAGCACAGCGTCCGCCACATCTTCGGACACGCGATCCTGCGAAGGGGAATTCCGGTGCGGAACTGTGACAGTGACCCTTCGAGAACAGCATCAGGAGCTTCGGCGGCGGTGTTATCCGGCCAGAGCGATCGCTGCATCGGTGTATTCGTCGAACCGGGCGAGACGATATTGCAACGAATGCCAAACTCTGCCAGTTCGAGACCCAAGCAACGAGTGAACTGGGTTGCCGCCGCTTTCGACGCGGCATAGGCCGCCATATTTTTTCGGGGAACCTGAGCGGCATTCGATCCAACCGTCACGATCGCGCCACTGCGTCGGGGAACCATCACCCGTGCAGCACACTGACAGGCATTAAACACGCCCGTCGCGTTGACAGCGAAGGTACGTTCCCAGTCCGCCGAAGTGGTCTCCAGGATAGATTTTGGAGTCAAAATACCTGCGACATTGACCCAACCGACGATCGGACTCAGGTTGGTTTCGATTCGATTGACCGTCGATTCTACTTGAGAATAGTTACTAATATCTAGGTGGTAAGTCTGTAGCCGTGGTGAGGCTAGGCGATCGTGCAGTGCGTGTAGGGTGTTCGCGCATACATCGAGGGCAGCAACGATCGCATTGCCATCAAGCAGAGCTTGAGTGACCGCAGCACCGATACCCTGGGCGGCTCCCGTCACGACAAAAAGCTGATCGGTAAAGTCAGTAGATGACATAGCAGATTAGAAAGATTCTCAAAAAGAATGAAAAAAGAGAGCTTTTCGCGGCTTGATTGGCTCATTTGAACGGCGAGAATAGTGCGATCGTGCGGCACATTGCCCTAACACTCCCAAAGGTTTCGTCTCGTTCTGCTCCCTATCCGTTTTGCAACTTCACTACAACCTGCAACTTCACCCGCAACTTCAAAGGATGCCCAATCATGACCAAACAGCGGCATTGCAACTAATCCTGCTCACTGGCGGGCGACCAACCTAACTGAGCGCGACTGTCACGAATCAAACCGCCCAGGATCGACTTCAATGCCAGCACACCTTGCGCTGTTTCGGGAAAGTCTAACCGGATAAATTCCACCCGCGACTCATTGCTCACCTCCAGGTCAACCCCAGTGGCCTCTAAGCGCTTGATCTCCGCACAGTCTGCCCAGTGACAGCCTTTCAAGGCTTTAGCACAGGCCAGTAAATCATCACGGTGATCGTCATTGAGATGCGCGGCAAGAGCCGAGAGCAGCTTGTCATTGAGCGGTGCGCCATCGCGTTGACGCGTTGATGAAGTCGATCGAGTATTCATAATTTGATCACGGTTCAAGCAGTGAAATGAGTGAAATTAAGTCAAAATTTGGATCGAAATTTAGGCCGAAAAAACGATTAGAGCTGTAGATCTACGAGTGGGATCAGAGCAGGATTGATGGTCATAATGCACCACGGATCGATGACTGCGGCGCATTACCCCGCAATTACCCCGCCATGCTCAAGCCTCAGAACTCCAGCCGAGTTGTGTCTGCGGACGAGTGACCACCTTCGCCACCAGTCCCACACTGATGCAGCAGATAACGAATCCCATAACAAACACTCCGAAATACCCCAGATTGCTCGCAAGAAAACCACTCAAGGCCGGAACGCCCACATGGTGACCAACAATGAACACCGATGACTGCAAGGTGTAGTCACTCCCTGCCGTTTGCGGGTGGCTTTTGTCCATCATCACCGTGAATAATGCGGTGTTTGCAAGGCTGCGAGCGAATACTTCTCCAGTGCTGACCGCGTAGAGCAGGAATGGATTATGGAAATCCAACGCTGGTAATGCCAAGGCTAAAACAGCGATCGCCTGGATGATGCCAAATATCGCCAGCGATCGACGCCGTCCCAAAGGTCGAATCAGAACACCCGCTAACAGCGAGCCGATAATGGCCGCGATCGACCCCACAATCCCCGTCATCCAGCCGATATCGGCCATCGACAATCCCAAATCCACCAGCAGCGGACGAAACATGGTCGCCGCCATACTGCTACCCGTAACATAAAAGATAATGAAACCCAGCCATGGGAGTGCGTGTGGGCGACGCAGGAACGCCGTTAGGGTTTTTAAATAGCTTAGACGCGGGCGATCGTCAGAACTGTTGACCGGATGAACATTCACTTCTCGGTAAGGCAACAGCGGCAACAAAGCGAGCAACGTAAAACCCGCCAGCATCCAGACACTCGTTTGCCAACCCACACGATTTAGTATCAGCAGCATGATACCGCCGCCCAAAATACCACCGATCGCACGACCAGCACTCTGAATTCCATTCCCCCAACCACGTTCCTCCGGCTTCAGAAGATTGACCGCGAGAGCATCGGTAGCGATGTCCTGGGTTGCAGCCAACAGGACGACAAGGAAAACCCCTTGAAAGAGCAGCCGACTTCCCTGAATCGTTTCCAGCTCTGAGAGTGTGCCGCAAACAATGAGGGTCAAAACCAGTAAGCTTTGCAGGACAATAATCCAGGATTTATAGTGTCCCCAGCGCCACCAACCATAGCGATCAATTAGCGGAGCCCACAGAAACTTCAGCATCCAAGGTAAGGTCAAAAACCCGATCAAGCCGATCATTTCCAGCGATGCACCACGCTGACGCAGGATAATCGGTAATGCTTGGAAGAAAAATGCTGATGGGATAAATTGTGAAGTATACAGACTCGTTAATAGGAGAAATTTAAATGCCGGTTTGGGAGGGGAAAGTGATGTGAATTGAGAATCAGACATAGTGTTGAAAATGAAGAAGTAGTAGCGATGACAATGATTGATGGAAACGATTTGAAACTTGATATTTGAAATTCGAGATTTTTTTGATTTAAGTATCTAGCTCTAAATCTCACACTTCAAATTCAAATTTGAAAACTTAAGTCTGTGATGAACCAAAAATGAGATTGATAAAACTTAAGTTTGGGACAAACCGGATCTTAATTTAAAAGAAATTAAGATCGATTTCATACTTATCAAAATTGGTAACGAACCAAACCAGTAACAGAAAAAGGATTTCCTGGTTCAACGCCTCGAGTGCGGGTACGAGGTGTACCTTGGATATAATTCACATCGAAAATATTGTTGAAATTTAGACGGAATTCCCAATCATCTCGCTCATAAAAAATAGCTGCATTCGTTAAAAAGTAACTATCTAATTCAAAGCTATTTTGTAAGTCGCCTTGACGTTCTCCGACCCAATTTAAGCCGAGACCAAACCCTAAACCGTCTAGATTTCCAGATTGAATTTTGTAGGTAGTCCAAAGGCTAGCACTATGCTCTGGAACACCTGCAAGACGGTTACCAATTGCAATGCGATTATCTTCTGTAACCTCTGCATCAATATATGCATAGGAAGCAATGAGATTCCAGCCGGGGAGAATTTCACCCACAGCATTTAATTCAATACCTTGACTATTTTGCTCACCTGTAGCTACTGAAAATCGCGGATCATTGGGGTCAGCCGTTGCAACATTTTCCTTGGTAAGGTTGAAATAAGATAATGTTGCTAGAAGACGACGATCGAACAATTCAGTTTTAACACCAATTTCAAAACCTTCACCTTCCTCTGGATCAAGCGGATCACCATCAACAGTAACCGCAGCACTGGGATAAAATGACCGCGAATAATTTGCGTAAAATGCTAGATTTTCAAGAGGCTGATAAACCAAACCAAGACGGGGAGTAACAGCATCATCACTCAACTCTTCTTCCGTTGTGACAGCATTTCGAGTCGTTTTGGTCGTTTGGTCAACGGTTTCATAATTGAGACCAGCTAAAAGTGTCAGGCCATCGAATAATTCAACCCGATCTTGCAGGTAGAGCGTGATGGCATCTGTTCGTATGCGTTCGCTACTCGTGGGATCATTGAGGCGATTAGGACGATTAATGGTGTTATATTCCGGATCAAAAATATCGATCGGAGTGCGTAATGAAAAATCAGTAAATGAGTCAGAAGCAAGATCATAGGAGGCAAAATCAACACCGGCGAGTAAAGTATGTTCAATCGAACCTGTACTAAATTCACCGATAACACTGGTTTGCATTGCTAATGTTTCATTCGTGACCGCTTGCTCGGCAAAAACACGATTAAGTATTCCCGTTGTTTCATTGAGACCACCAATAAATGGAAAGCTCAGGGCTGCGCGAATATCATCATTGCTTTCCAGATAGCGGAAAGAATTACGGAACGACCAACGATCATTAAATTCATGCTTAAAATCATAACCTAAACTGAGGAAATCGCTTTCGACTCGATCGTCTGGTTCACCCAAGATACGATCGCGTGGAATATCTGCAACACCATCACCCAACGCAACCAGTCCCGGATCAAAAGCACGTTCGCTTTCAAGATATTCAGCACGTAAATCAAGACGGGTGTGATCATCAATTTGCCAAGCGATCGTTGGTGCAGCAAAAAACGCTCAGAAGCTTGATCATAATCACGAAAATTATCTTCGTATTGATATACCGCGTTCAAGCGATACAGGACATCACCATCACTGGATAACGGACCACTCAGATCCACTTGAGGACGGATTAATCCATCACTTCCAGCCTGTAGTGCGACAGAGTAAAAGGGATCGGCTAGAGGTTGTTTGGAAATGATATTAACCGCACCACCGGGCTCCACTTGTCCGAATAAAATTGATGTTGGACCCCGCAAAATTTCAATCTGTTCGATGTTAGCAATTTCAGGGAAACCTTGAGCAGCCGCATCCCCATTGTCATTGGGACTGTAAAGACGAAAACCATCACGAAAGACTGAAGCTCCTTCAAATCCCCGCAAGTTAATTTGAAATCCTCGTCCTTCACTCGAACTCACTGAAGCACCACTAGCGTTACGCAAAGCATCGCCAAGATCGATCGCCTGCTGGTCATCAAGAATGGTTCGGGGGATCACTTGGAGTGAAGCCGGATTTTCTAAAATAGGCGTATCAGTTCCGGTTGCCGTACTAGCACTGGGCGCAAAATATGGTTCCTCATTATTGCTTTCCTCCGCCGTGATAACAATGTCAATCACATCATCATCGAGCGGAACATCCGCAGTATCATCTGCGATTGTGTGATCGGTGATCACACCGATCATTAATGTCGATTGCGTCGTACTGACATTCGTGACCGGGGGTGATTCGACACCGATGATCGTCACACGGACGCGAGTATCGGATAGGTTTAACACTTCAATCCGCGCGATCCCGATCGCAGGATTATCAAGTACAAAATTACCGTTGGTCAGGCTGAGAAAAGCACCAGGTATTTCCAGAACGGTAGTCTCTCCCTCGCTTTCAGCCGCCAGTGTGATTGCCTCACCACTGGTGTCGAGCGCGATCGTCACACCATCGTCAGTCTCTTCCACCCGCACGTTGCTAATCTCGACCAGATCATCAGTGTTCTTAGTTTCAGTCTCGGCAATTGCACGTTCACTTGGAGGTGATCCTGCCGCACCCGTAACTCCAGGCTCAATCTCTATTGCTCTTACAGGTATTGCGATCGCAATCCCCAGCAAGACACCACGAGCTAACATTTCCCGAATAAAGTTCATATAGAGTGTTCTCCTACACCGATCAGAGGTTGCCCTAGTGAATTCATCACTATTGCAACTTTATTGCATTAATGTAGAGACAGCTTATCAGAAATTATTTGCAATACAAGCAAAATTTTAAATTTTCTGGATTATCCTTTTGAGTTTGGCTACACGGCAGGAGGCTGCTTTGGATGTTTAGTCGACTTGGGTGATGTGGATGTTTAACTCCGGTGACAGTATCGAATGGAGATCTTGGTTTGACGCTTAAACCTTTGTCTAGAAGGGATTTAGAGATTTATGTAGAACCTTAGTTTTGAGCTGAAAGCGTCTAGTGTTTATCGTTGATCGCACCGAATGGAGGTTTAGATAAGTCGCAATTAATAGTTAAAACTTATAGAAAAAGTGATTATTGACTAAAAGGCTTAATGAATTTAGATAGAATTTAATTGCAGCTAATTTTTTGGACTTGAGCCGATCATCCAGGATTGACGGTGGCAAAAAGCCGAGCCGGATTTCATATTCGATTGTGCTGGAGTGGGAACAGTAGCCCAGCAGAGCGAATGGCAAGAGATCGATATAGGAAACACGACATCACCTTGGAGCGTTGCGCTACTTCCTGCGTCACTACAATCAGTCTTTGAACATTTGACCATTACATTGCATCTCTACCCACTCCAGAATATGACGCAGATACATTGAATCCCGCTCCCGATCAAAAGAATCGCTGATAGAGGCCGAGCCTCCAGCAAAATCTTGTCCGCTTCACGCATCCCAAAACCGCTGTGCAATATCCTCGATCGCCACCTCCAACGGCGCTAACTCCCGATCGATGACTTGCCACACAACCTCAAGCTGCAACTTTTCGCTGTAACAAGTCCTCTAAATCTTGTGCTAACCCAACGGGAAACCAGGACGAGATGCGATCAAGGTCATAGTCTACCAGCAAGTCCACATCGCTTGTATCGGTGTCTTCTCCCCGTGCGACGGAGCCAAAGAGGCGAATGTTGAAGGCTCCGTGTCATGTGGCGATCGCGATAATTTGCTCGCGCTGTGCTTGCAAAGATTCCCACAAGGGTTGAGTGACATTCTCTGGCTGTCTTGGTTTCATAATGCTGCGGTTGGAAATTGACCAGCCGTCATTTTCTAGGGCGAGGCGAACGAGTTCGTGAAAGCGATCGCGAGCCGTTAATTAGGTTGGGTATGGGTGTATTTCGATTTTACTGGATGCGATCGGTTGGGCTGTGATTTTGATTGATGGTGGGTGAAGTTTCTCCCCATTGGAAACGCCCGCTCGATGTTAATCGAGTCGGGCGTTTCTAGTAATTCAGCTTCTAGGAAGCTTGGAAGTTGTCCTGTTTTATTGGCTCAGGGATGCTACCTCGTAAAGCCAGCGATCCACGCGTTTCCAATCAAGTGAGTTCCCTAATGAGTAGGGAGAACCCACCATTGAACCCCTTACTCTGCATAAAGTTCAGCCCCCTCTAGCGCGAACCCCATCAAACCCGACCACCCAAGCCCCCCAAACCCAGCCAAACCCAGCCCCAGCAAGCGCCGCGAACCTCAACGAAAACACGCCAGTCCAGCCATCAGCCGCGACTCGCGCACCCCAACCCCTCACATCCGCAACCATAGACAATATCCCTCATTGAACACTCAGCACTCCATTAGCGACGATCGTCCTCCACCCGTGTGGTATCGACTTGATAACGCTGGAACATGGTTTGTAGTGCTTTGTAAAAATGCGATCGAACAACAGTTGGAGCAATAATTTCGCAATTTTCGCCATGCATTCGCAATTCACGATTCAGCCAGTACGTGTTGTAAATCGATCGCACCACACGATAGGTGTTGTCATCCACCCAATCACAGTATTCGCGGCGATCATTCACATCATGCTTCGACTCGGAATAACTATGAGCCAAGCGCCCATAGCAATGAAATTCCACATCAATTCGGTCAAAATCACCCCGCCAACGCGCCGGTTTCGGCAACGGTCGAATCGCTGAACCCTGATAACGATCGAGCCGAAAACACCAATTGTGTTGCAATGGCAGTACGTCTTGATTGCCCTCCGAACTCGGACACCAACAGTCTAAATATTCCCGCCCCTCATGACGCACCAGTTCAGCATAGTGAACATCAAACGTCCACACCTGACCGATCGCATCCACATACTTAGAGAGTCGAAACGGTTGCTTACGCTCGATCAACTCCGTTACTTTAATCCGCCAGGGGACAGACTGCGCCTGAATAAACGCTTTGAGTTCGCCATGTATGCCAAGATGCTCAACTTCGCCACGGTTGAGCAGAAGATCGGCAATCTTCAACGCTATATCGGTTTGCCCCAGATCGGCCAATACCTTACGTGCATTATTGAGTGCCTCTTGTTCTGCCGGTTGCCACTTAAAGTTTGGCTCGATCGCTAAATCTCGCTGGGCGATCGCCTGCACAAGCTTCGAGATATTGGGCTTGTCACCCCAAACCTGACCGAATTTACGGGCTAACTCCTCCAGACTTTGTTTATCCTGTATCCCTAACGAGAGCGTAATCGCTTGCCCTTTACGTGTCATCTGTGTCCTCTTTTAGAAAAAGTGTACGGACACATTGTCCGCATTTTGCTTGCTGCTCACTATCATCAGTGCCATGATGAATCTAAGCAACGGTTTACGGACAGTTTTTAGTAATGGTTTTCGTACAATGACGGACTATCAAATACAACTGCAATCGGTGTTTTCTGCACCAGCGGAGTCTGTACCGAGCGGGGTGAAGTTGCCGAATGATTGGTCATTGATGTGGCATCAAGCAGAGACATTTAAGGCGTTGCAAGATCCCGATATTGATGTCGTTATTAATACGGCGATGACGGGGGATGGGAAAAGTTTGGCGGCGTATTTGGGGATGTTTTGCGATCGCGGCGTGTTTGGTCTAGAGGGGGCGATCGGGCTATACCCGACCAATGAACTCGCACGAGATCAGGAACGACAAATTGAAAGTTACAAGCAAGATTTTGATAACTCCGATTTACGAATAGCGCGTTTGAGTAGTGAAGCGCTAGAACTTTACGCCGAACGAGAAGATTTGAAGAAAGGCGATGCGCTCTTGAGTCGGGCGGGTAACGCTGAAATTATTTTATCGAATCCCGATATTTTTCACTACCTTCACCGTGGGGCTTATCTCATTAAAAAATATGAGAACCCAGATAAATTGTGGAATCGATTAGATAAGTACTTTGATTTATTTATCTTTGACGAGTTCCATGTATTTCAAGCGCCGCAAATTGCCGGTGTTTTGAATACAATGTTGCTTGTCCATCGCACAAATAATAATAAGAAATTTTTGTTCTTGTCAGCAACACCAGACGATAATTTTATCGAAATGCTTGATCGCGCTGGCTTTCGCTACCGCATTATCGATCCGCGATCGTCGAAAAAGTATCAATTTCCCGATACGGAAGCTGATCGTGAGCGGCTGTTAAAGCAAAATTACCGTTGTGTTGTTCGCGCGATCGATCTAAATTTTATTCCCCTAGAGCCAACCGCTCAGGCATCGGAGCGCTGGTTAGTTGAGCAGATTGAGACGATCGCCCAGATGTTTCGCGATCGACCTCACAGTAAAGGCGCGATTATTTTAAATTCGATCGCCGCCGTTAAGCGTTTAGTTCCGAAATTTCAGGCAATATTCGATCGGTACGGTCTAACGGTTGGGGAAAATACGGGTTTATCAGGTCGGGAGACCAAACAAAAATCGTTAACCTGCGATTTAGTCATTGGTACAAGTACGATCGATATTGGCGTTGATTTTAAAATTAATTTGCTCTGGTTTGAGTCGGCAGATTCAGGAAACTTTATCCAACGGCTCGGACGGCTCGGGCGACATGAAATCAATGATTTTGGGGAAATATTCGATGGTTTTACAGCTTTCGCTCTCGCACCTAAATTTCTCGTTGAGCGTCTGTTTAATGGTGGCGATTCTCCTCCACTGGTGAATTCTACCAGCATTAACCGTCTTGAATTTCATGACATCATTCGTGATAGTTATCGCACGATTAATGATTTTCGCGGTTACTACTCTCGTTGGGGAGCGATTCAATCTTGTAAAATTTGGTATTCGCTCGGACAGCCGAGAATCCAATCAAACTATGCTGAGGCTCGCGATCGCTTTCGGCAAGATGTCGAGCAAGTTTTTGAAACTTCAATGAAGCGAGCCGCTGGCAAAACGGTCGGTTGGGCGAAAGAATGGCAGGAAAATTTTAAGCAAAAAGTGGGAAATCCGATCGCGGAAGATGCCTGTAGCTTTCGTGGATCGAGTCCGCTGCTGTGCGGTATTTACGATGCAACGGAGCCGAACGAAGCCGATCGCTTCAAGACCTACGACCTACCGGGTATTTTGAGCAATCTCGATATTGAGATGTGGACGGAAACGCAATTTACGCGCCAACTGACGGAGACAAGCCGCAAACTCAATGTACCGATCGCGAAAGGACGTTTTCGCTATTGCCTCGGGTTTATGCAGTTAACGGGGTATCGCGAGGAGCGGCTGAACTGGCGATTTCTCCATCCGGATGATCTGAAGGCGAAGGCGTGGCAGGTGACGGTGCTGTCGGGTTTGACTGTTTGGCCGCCGGATGATCCGTGGATTGATGAGGTCAATCGTCGGGTGCGATCGCAAGCATTGGTGGCGTATGTGTTGCCGTTACCGGTGCTGAAGGTGCGCCAGCAGTTGCAGTTGCCGATGCATTTTGCGATTTACCCGATCGCTGATGTTGGGAGTATACACAGCACACTGCCGCCGTACTCGATCGCGATCGGGCAGGCGGCGCTGTTGGTGGATACGTTGGCGGCTCGGTTGAAGAGCCGGGGAGACGAAGCATGGTTCGCCTAATGTCAATCCCTGAATGTCAATCCCTAAGAGGGTTTTGTGGATTTGCAGAGTCAAAAGCGACCGGCAAAAAGTACGTACTTACGTTTTTCAATCCCTGAGTAAGAGGTCGTGTTTTTACGCACGCTCAGTATAACCCTAAGTAAGGTACGCGAAACTAAAACAGTCATGTATGTATGAACTTATAAAAACCTCTTGGCAAGTGCTATCGCAATTGCTACCGTGCAGTCATACACCATTTGGAGGACTCCATGAAAAAGCCGACAAACCTACAAAAACTCCTTCAGCTTCTGAAGGACGGTCAGTGGCATCTTGCCGAAGAACTGGCGCGATATGTTAGCTTCCGCTTTGGGCACACCATCCATGAAGCACGCAAAAAAGGCTACGACATTCAAAAACGCATGATTTCACACAACGTCTATGAGTATTTCTGGCAACAGTAGATGCTCTGATGTGACCGCAAATCGATAGGCTTTTAGCCCGTCAATCTTGGAGGCAGTAAGAAAAAGACAGGATAGCGATCGACAGAAAGTTCAAACGTACGTACTCGATCTCCCCAAATAGGCTGAAATTGTGTCAAGACGTTTTTCTAGCTTCCTTGTCCATACTTCCTAACTTTTCTTACTGCTTCCATCAATAAATTACATTCAGGATTAATTATGCCTACCGAGCCATTTGAATTAGATGATGACGACCTCGAAGATTTTGATCTTGAATCACTCGATGCTGAAGATCTAGGTTTCTTCGATGAGGAAAGCGTTCGCACCGTCGAATCTGATCGCCAACTCCTTACCCTCAAACTCCTCCGCCAAGCGATCACCAAAACCAACCCCGACGATCGTACCCTCGAAGACTTTGCCGAACATGTTCTCCCGAACCTGCTGAAATACGCGATCGGTGTCAGCGCCAAAGGTGGCTGGTTCTTCGATGAACTCGATCGCCGTGCTGCGAAAGGCGAACGCCCGCCCGTAAACCGCCGTGATAATGCGGGTGATCAATCACTCAATACTCATATCCTTAACGGACTTTTTCCCGCCAACGCGATCGAACGTCGTCTTCAGTCTTTAAACACAAACGTTAAACGGTATATCGGCGATCGCGAACGACGTATCGGCCTCGCTGCCTTTGTCCTCCATGACTTTGAGAAATTTGACTACAGACGTATACCAGGGAGTCCAGACTATTTAATCGAACATGCACGAGATTTAGATTTCAACATTCGAGATATTCTTGCTAATCAAAATATCTCAGATTCTGACGCCAAGCTTACCGAGCTATTTTCATCTACAATAGAAGCAAATAAAAGTCTGTTTGACTTACTAGTTCCGATATTGGGGCTTGATAAGTTTATCTTTCCCGAAAATCCTCAAGCTTGGACGCAATATCGTAACGACTTACTCTATATTTCTTGTAATGCTCAAATTAAGCATGGAACTTTTCTAAACAAAGGGATTGGTGGTTTACAAACTGAACTATCAGACAAAACAACAGAATGCCTGAGTTATTTAGCTCGCCTTGCTGACTTGCTTTCCTCTATGGTGAAGCACCCTAGTGATGCTACAAAAAGTTCTCTCAAAGCTGTACTTCATTGGTTGAGTGGTGAGGGTCAACTGCGCTTCACTTACCACGCGATCGCCGAAAATCGCGGCGTCCTTACCAACATCGTCAACAACGCGATCGCCGATGCCCACACCGACCTCGGTGACGCCTACACCCCGTTGCTGTACCTCCCCACCGGTGTTGTCTATCTCGCCACCCGCGACGCGCCCCCCGTCCTGACCGACGACCTCCCTGATCGCGTTGTTGCCTCAATTAAACAGCGCTGCGCTCAACTACTAATTGATCGACAAACCGGCTTTAGCCGTGACGGTAAAGGCATGAAATATGCCGACTATTACAGTCAATTCTTTACCGACCTCGGCTTAATGAAAGTCGCACAATTGGCAACGGAAAGAATCTTACATTCTAAGAAACCCTCAAAAGCCAGCGATCGTAGCCAAAGTCTCGTCAAATTTCAAACGCAAGGTGCACTGTCAAGCGAGATTAATTTTAGTTTTGGTGATGATATTCGGATTGATCGGATTGCTGAATTCGGGGATGTTGTAACACGCAAAATTTGGGGCGATCGACACAGTAAAATCGAAGCTTACCTTAAAGCGACACTCACCGCGAAAAATGCTAAAGCCGCGCTTGAAGCTTTACCAAATCCGAATTTAATTGAGATCATTATTCGTGAATTTGAACTGGATGATATTTTACCCGCTATCCGCGAAATTCACCACATTAATGAAACCCTAAAAAGCCTCAAACTAAAGGGAAATACTGGTGGTTTACCCCTAGACTGGTACTATCTCGCAGCCAAATATCTCGAACATAATCCCGGTCTGAGTCAAGACGAGGGCGATATCGGCAACACCGCCGATCGCATCATCGAAATTGTCGATCGAGAAACTGCACCCATCATTGCGGCGTACGACCTTCCCGATGGCTGGGATGATTTACGAAATTGGACGCGCCGTGTGGTGATGTTACCTGGAATGGAGGAAACCGATATCAATGATCAACGCCTCAAAACGTTCCAAGCTGAACTGAACGGCTACGAACTTGCGAAAAAGCCCGGACGCGGTCGCCAGCTCATTTGCTCGATTTCCCATTCGCCCGATAGCGTCACGGAACAGATGGAATCATCGGTTCTATTTACGCCCCAGGTGTATACCAATAAACAAATGTTGGGCGGTTCTAATGCCAAGCGCAATATTTCTAGTATTGCCGCTGTCGAGATGATGCTACGTCAAATCTTGATGAGTCCAACTCAGGCGATCGGTAAAAAGTTTGAGGATGGCAAATATCGTTATCTCTACTTTTATCCAACCTACTACTTCACGCCAGAAACGAATGACTTCCTAGCAAGTGCCTACAGCAACATTGCTCAAACACGCTTCGATACGACCATTCGCAATCATCTGATCGATAAGGAGTCGCTAACGGCTGATTTCAGCCAAGAAAACTATCGAGAAATTGATAGTTTCTTAATTGACGAAAATCTTAAAGTTGCAACATCTTTGCCGGAGGACGACAAAAATCACAAGTTTGATCGCACCTTTAAGCTTGCTTATCCAGGCGATAAACCCCTAACCTTTTTCTTTATTGCGCTACCACCAGGACGCGATCCGACCGATACTGAATCCTGGGTGATGCCGAGCTGGATGGCGCTAGCAATGCCATCGGTTCTTGATGTTAAAACCGTTGTTTCTGAGTCCCCAATTCCGCCCTATCGCGATGGTGCAGAATTTGAGGAAACCGTTTTTCTCGACAGTGCGCCCCAGGCATTCCAGAGTTTGCTGGGACGCGATCGCTTTCGGCTGAATCACATCCTTGAGGGCTGGATAGACGATCGCGATCGGCAACATCCTTCGCCGCTCAATATACTGACGGCGGCCTACACCATCCACCTGGATGTCAATCCAAAACGTAGCAAAACTGGTTATGACGCCAACTGGGGAAAATTAGCCGAGCTAGCCAGCGATTTGGAAACCAGTCCACTCTACGTTTTCCATTACTTAGCAAAGTTCGCACGAGGTTTAGATAATGACGTTCCCAGTCCCAAACGAATTCAACTGTATGTTTATGACCTGTATCCTTGCTTTGATGCATGGGTAAAAGGCGATCACCAAGCTCAAACTTTAACAATTATGAATCAAGCATCACCCCTCAATCATCCGAAAAAGCTCGTCGAACTTTATCGTAAGTTCTATCGCGCTAATACGAACTACAACCCCAAAGCCAATGCTGTATTAAAACCGATTGATGTGGCCTCTGACACCTTACTTAAAGCGGAATCAACGGTTTTTCAGGGTGAAGGACTTGTCGAAACTGTTGCGGCAGAGGTGTTCAAACTGATGGATCGAGTCCGCAGCTCAACAGCGGAGGGGCGTTGGCAAATCTCCCATCGGGAAGAGGAGCGTCAAGCTATTCTCGAATTTGCCCGTTATTTTGTGGTTGACGTTTTTGAAAAAAGCTTCAACTCAAATCGCGCTCGTATGTCTGGCAAGCAAATTAACTTGATTCGCGATACCTGTGAATTTCTCTATCGTCTTGAACAGGACAAAGAAAATCTACAAAAAAGTAAAATGAAAGAGCAAGAGGAATGAATAAAATTGATCTCTCACAGCCATACACTTTTAGCAAATTCTTCGAGCTAAAAATTGCAGCGAATGATCTCGCACAGTCCTTCGGTTATAACTTTGAGCGAACCTTTCTCAAACTTCCCGAATATTCTGGTGAACTCGATCGCACCGAGCAAACCCGCGAACGTATCGAAGAAGTCCTACCATTCGTCAACCTCTCGAACGAAACAGCAAGACGCGAAATCTTAATTTCACCAATTATTTACGATCTCATTCACTACACCAAAATCGAAGTGCGGATCGAATATCTCATTCGTGCCAGCGAACAACTCCAGGGTTATGTTGATTATTTTCTCGAAGCGCCCCATAGTGTTTTAGTTGTGGAAGCGAAAAAAGAAGATCTCGAACTCGGTATGACTCAACTCATTGCCGAACTCATTGCCCTTGATCGCTGGCTCGATACCGATAGTAATCTGCTAATTGGAGCCGTGACGACGGGCAAGATTTGGGAATTTGCCACACTCGATCGTCAAACTCAATTAA
>JAAUPN010000035.1 GCA_012033105.1 Coleofasciculaceae cyanobacterium RL_1_1 | reverse complement strand
CTTTGCAGAAAAACTGTAAAGTAAATATGGTCAATGACCCACCCGCGACGTAGACGTAACAGACAGCCAAACGTGACGAAATCTGGCCTAGCCAGTGGCGCAGCAAGCTCGGTAGACCGGGAAAAGAGGACGGGGCAATGAACAGCATCCCCTGAATCAACCAAAACACCAGAATTCTCCGAATTCAGTCAAACCGTGGGACACACGGGGTTAGTCTGTGGAGCGACCGTAAGACCATAAACTCCTTGAGGGTAGAGGCGGGTGCTATGAAGCAGAAACCCAGATCGCGAGGTTTGGGAATCACCGTGGCTTTAGCCCGGTGAGGATGTCAATTTTTCAAACCCCAACCCCCGACCAGACCTCAGAGGTCTCAACGCCCGCAGGTCTCCTGACATTCTCGGTTCCCCGGCGCTGAACCAGACCTCAGAGGTCTTGAAGACCTCAGAGGTCACCCCCCCCGCGTCAAAATCCAGACCTCAGAGGTTTTAGAAACCTCTGAGGTCTCAGCCCCCCGCGACTATTCATCCAACATTAAACCCTGAATCGATCGATCAAACCGACCCAACCCATCCTCCACAAACGCCCGATAGATCGCCGCCGACCCAAACTCCACCCGATCGCGACACGGCAAAGTTCCCCCGCGCAACTCCACATACTCGCGATAGCTCGAAAACTCCCAATCCTCCACCCGCGCTACCAAATTCGCCTTCACCGGATTGAGGTGAATGTAGCGCGTCAAATGCAGCAAATACGCCTCATCCTGCACCTCGATCGCCCGAAACCGACCTTGAAACAGCGACCCAACCCGTTCATATCGCTCATTCATTGCCTTTGTATAAGCCATTGAAAACACCTGCATCCGTTGGGAAAATTCCTCCGAATTCAGGTAAACCAAAAGGTGATAATGATTCGGCATTAAACAATAGGCCACGATGACAATTTTCCGCTCAACGAGATGGTGCCGGAGTAGCCGCAGAAAATGCCGATAGTTTTCGTGATGAAAGAAAATAGCTTGGCGATCGTTGCCCCGATTGTAAACGTGGTAGTAGTGACCGACTAAAAAGTTGCGACGTTTTGACATACCTTTGATAATTTTCCCCGCGTGGAACCAGACCTCAGAGGTTTGAAAAACCTCTGAGGTCTCACGCTTTGATTCTGAGGAATCAGCTATGAATCCGAGGCTCTGGATGCAGCGTTGCCAGTAGCTCACTTTCCACGATCGCCAGTTCCGCCAATCGCGCATCCACTACATCACGCTCAAAATACGTCGTCGCCAGCAGCCAATACGCGCCATAATGCCGCGCCTCCGACGCCATCAAACTCCGATAAAATTTCGCCAGCTCCCGATCGGCAAATGCTCCGCCAGCAACCCCAAACGCTCGTGCGATCGCGCCTCGATCAACCCCGACACCAACAGCAAATCCAACAGCCGATCGGGTTCATGGCGTCGTACCAACGCTTTCAAGCCACCCCCGTAGGGCGGCGCGGGCAGTGGCGCAAGATCCACGCCCCGTTGTTGCAAAATGCGATTTACCTGCTCGAAATGCTCCAGCTCCTCCCGCGCGATCGCCGTGAGCTCCCGCACCAGTTTTTCATTCGAGGGATAGCGACTCATCAAACTCAGCGCCACCCCCGCTGCCTTGCGTTCACAGTGGGAATGGTCGAGCAACACCGTATCTAGATTTGCTAGGGCTTGGGCGATCCAGGCCGTCGAGGTCGGCGTGATGAGCCATTTGATTTTAGTGGTGTCGCGAGGGGCGATCGTCGGTGCTGTCATGCGGGTGGTGAATGGGGTGGGCAGGATGGGAAAACCAGGATTTGTCCTCGGAGTTGGATCGTAGCAAACTGGCGGAACCGCCCCCCGGAACACGAGCCACGATCAAACGGAAGCCATTACACTGGGCATGGTTCAACGTCATCGCCAATCCCCCCAAAACTTCTGCAACAATTTCCCGATTTAGCCTGTCGTCAACCCAAACCACGCCCCGCCGTTGTCGTTTTTCTCCTAACGTCCTATGCCGTTTTTTCGCCAGCCTAAAATTTGGGATATTCCCGACTCTCGCGTCACCGCCGAGCCTATTTTTCTCAATCGTCGCCGGTTCTTAAAAGGATCGATCGCTGGTGGGATGGGCTTGGCCTTGCTGTCACTATCGGGCTGCAAAGGCACGAGCGGCGGTGCGGATGAGGTTGGCAACAATCCGCTTGCCGGAACGCGACCGATTTCAACCCGACCGACCGCGCTCAATCTCCCCGATCCCGGACGCCCCGTCACCCGCGCGATGTCGCCGCCCGCTACAACAACTTCTACGAATTTGGTGGCAATAAAGGCATCTGGCGAGCCGCTCAATCGCTCCCCACCGAGAACTGGAAAGTGCGGGTACATGGCTTGGTGAATCAGCCGAAAACCTACGATTTGGATGACCTGACTAAAACCTTTGGCCTGGAAGAACGTACCTATCGCTTTCGCTGCGTCGAAGCTTGGGCGATGACCGTGCCATGGGCGGGTTTCCCAATGCGTAAGTTGCTCGAAGCCGTCGAGCCGACTAGTGCCGCGAAATTCGTCAAATTCACCTCGTTTTATGACGAGCGCATTACCACCGGCCCCGGTTGGCGTCCCAACTCGCTCCCCTGGCCGTACCGTGAGGGCTTACGAATCGAGGAAATGGCGAACGAACTCGCCTTTTTCGCCACCGGAGCCTACGGCCACACCTTGCCGAAACAGCACGGCGCACCGATTCGCATGGTGTTGCCCTGGAAGTATGGCTTTAAGGGAGCGAAGTCGATCGTCGATATCGAGTTTGTGGCGGAGCAACCGGCGACCTATTGGAATACGCTGGTTCCGAATGAGTATGGCTTTGAGGCGAATGTGAATCCGACTGTGCCGCATCCGCGCTGGTCTCAGGCGGAGGAACGGATTGTGGCGTCGGGGAACTCGTTATCGTGGGAGGTCGAGCCGACGTTACCCTACAACGGCTATGGTGAGTTTGTGGCGGATTTATACGCGTAATGGTCTGAATTCGTAGCGCAGTCAACTTGCCTGCTTTGGCCGACTCAAGACTTACGTTACCTAACTCAATCAACACCATCGAGATCTTTAATTAATACGCCAGCGCTGTTTTTCGACCCTTTGACGATCGCCATGCTCAATCCCTCTGCCCGTAACAAAAATCCCCGATCGTTCCGATCTAAACGGGACAACTTCAACGCTAGCTTCAGCATGATGGGGCGACGCTGGGGGATTGGGATCTGTGCGATCGTGACCTTTTTCGTTTGCTATGCCTGTACACCCCTATGGAAACAGGCCAATCAGGCCAGTCAAAGCAATGCGGATGTGATCGAGCTGACCCTTTGGCAAGGGATTAACCCGCCTCCGAACCGTGAGGTGTTCGATCGGCTGGTCGATCAGTTTAACGAAGCCCACCCCAACATTCACATCAAGTCGATCTACGCCGGACAAAGCGAACAGCAAATGCCGAAGGTGTTAACGGCGGTAGTGGGCGATGTTGCGCCGGATATTCTCTGGTTTTCGCCCACGGCTACGGGTCAATTCATCAATCTAAATGCGATCGCGCCCCTCGATCGTTGGTTCACCGAGTCACTGACGGTTCGTGAACTTGACCCTGCGCTTTACGATGCCATGCTTGAATCGCAGCATATCTGGTCGGTTCCCATGTCCACGAACAATATCGGCATCTTCTACCGTCCGAGCTTGTTTGAAGCTGCCGGAATCGAGACGCTTCCCCGCACCTGGAACGATTTACGAGAAACCGCGAAACAGCTCACGGAGGATACCAATGATGATGGTCAAACCGATCGCTACGGCATGTTGCTCCCCCTAGGAAAAAGTGAGTGGACGGTATTTACCTGGCTTCCCTTCCTCTACAGTGCTGGTGGCGATCCTAGCCGCAACCAACGCCCAGACCTCTCCACCAAGGAAGCCCGTAACGCGCTCAACCTCTGGACTCAGTTACTCCAAGATGGATCGGCGATGCTATCCCAGCCGGAACGTGGCTTTGAACTCGATGACTTTCTCGCCGGTCGTGTGGCGATGCAGTTAACTGGGCCGTGGACGCTCGAACAGCTCGAAGCCACCGGTGTTGACTATGATGTGATGCCCATTCCCCGCGATCTAGAAGCGGCAACGATCGTCGGCGGTGAACACCTGTTCGTGATGAAAAGTAACCCAGAGCGTGAAGCTGCCGCTGCTCAGTTTCTCGAATTTGCCCTTAGTGAAGAGTTTCAAACGGAATGGGCGTTAGGTACGGGCTATTTACCTGTGAATGTTAAATCGCGTCAGAGTTCGGCCTATCAAACTTATGTCGAATCCCGCCCGGTACTCAATGTCTTTCTGGCGCAAATGAAATTTGCCCATGCTCGCCCTACCTTTGCGGGCTATTCCCGCTTATCGGATGCCCTCGGACGCGCGATCGAGCAAAGTCTACTCGGCACACCTCCCCATGAAGCGCTGCGATCCGCGCAAGAACGAGTTGAGCGATTTTGGGATGCGTCCTAAAGTCGATCGCTGATCGTTGACTCCGAAATAACGGGAATTCGGGGTTAGTGATCGCTATCGGTCGAGGGGAAGCTGAGATCGGCGGCGCTGTTGCAATTGTGGAGCCAGCCCCGATCGTCCGTGGCGATCGCCACGGTGTCGAGCGTACCGGGTTCCGCGACCAACCGCTCAAACCAACGTTGAAACGATCGCCCACCGGCCTGGATGAAGGCTTGCAAATGTGGCGGTGCGGTGCGGCGATAGAGCGCACAAAGTGGCTCCCAGGTGCGATCGGTGTGCGGCACGATCGCGATGGTTTGATCGTCACTGTGCGCCGCACGATCGCACAGTTGCGCCACACGATCGCGATCGAGGCTCGGTAAATCGCAGGCCAATAGCAAGATCCATTCGGGTGTTTGAGGTGGTGTTAGAAGCGGCGAACCGGTCACATCGTGCAGCGCTTGAGTTAGGGCCATCAGTGGTCCTGCACCGGGTTGATGATCATGGAGAAATTCGCAGCTTGGTAAATCGAGATCGGCGTAACGATCGTTCCAGCCTGACATGATGATCGATCGCGGCGTGAGCGATCGCGCCACCGTGTAGACCCGCTGTAACATCGGTTCTCCCTGCCACAACACCAGCGCCTTATCGCGCCCCATCCGCCGACTATATCCCCCCGCTAAAATCACCGTGGCGATCGATGGATAGAGTGGCATCGTTTCCGAAGGCTGAATCTTGAACATCGGTTTTTAACGCGAGTTTGGGATAAGGAATCGGCTAAAAGTCTGACAAAGTTGACTTGATCTGGGTTCAAGTTTGACTTGATCGTGGCTTATCGTCAGTTCAATCATGTTTAGAACAGACCAAGAGCGTTGAGCGGAGTCGAAACGCGGTTTTTGAGCAAATAGAACAGAGTCAAGATGTCTCATTTTTGATTGAACTGACTATAATTTTGATTCGATGATTCAACCCATCGCCCTAGCGTAAAAACAACATCGCCACCCCCAATAACACCACCACCACACCACACAACGATCGCCCACTAATGCGATCGCCCGCCCACGCCGCCAACGGCAAAACAAATAATGGACTGGTGGAGGTCAAGGTTTGAGCGATACCCACCGGTGCAAATTTAATTGAGGTTTGCTGTAGCCAGATGGCGAGATACGTGCCAAAAAACGAACCCAACAAAATTGCGCTGAGGGTTTTGGGAGTGGTGAGGATTCTACGCCATGCCTGACGTTCAGCTCGATCGCGCAGGATTCCCCACAACTCCCACAGCAACAGCGGCACAATCCCGATCGCGATGCGTAACACCGTTGACCACAACGGCGAAATCTCCGTTTCGGCCAGCGCTGCACGGGACAACACCACCCCCACCGCCTGCGACCCCGCCGCTAACAGTCCCCATAAAATGCCCTGCCACCAAACTCCTTTCCCCTGTACATCCACCACCCGATCGCCAATCACCCAGGCAATCCCCCCAGCGATCGCCGCAATCCCGGCAATTGTCTGAAATGTCAACACTTCGCCGAGGGTGACCCTTGCGAGTAAGACCGTCATTGGTGCTGCGCTCGTCACGAGCAGTAGGGTGCGCCGTGGCCCGAGACAGTTAAGGGCTTTAAAAAAGGCCGTGTCACCGAGTCCAATGCCGATCAGACCACTACCACCGATCAGGGCGATCGAGGTGCGATCGAGATCTGGCAGAATCGCTCCACCCAGGCGAATGGTCAGAATAAACAGCGTCACCGAGACCAATCCCTTCAGCACATTCAAGCGCAACGGATCGATCGTCACGCCCAACCGCTGAAACACCATCGACGCGATCGACCAGACTAAAGCCGCCCCCAACGCAGCACATTCACCCACGTATGGCATCGCCCCAACCCTGCGCTCACTGCGCCTGCAAAACCCGCTCAACCTAGCAAATTGTGCGTCCCTCTGCCATTACAGCCATGACGACCCGAAGCATGTCAGGGCAAACGTAGACTTATGGGTCAAACAAAATCCAGGAGTCCGCGTTTGCCCTGATGCCAGATAAGCCGCAATGCTAGAGTATTAGCGTTTTGCGGTCGAACTGCCGTTCGCTCGCACTCTAGAGTCTGATCTTTAAAATCTTTCCTATGACCCACTCAAAACTTCGACGCGCTGGGCTCGGTCTGCTCTCGATTGCGGCAGTCTCCCTCACGGCTTGTAACAAAACATCCGAGAACGGCTACCCCAAAGCCACAGTCGATAATTTCATCGAGGGTTGCCTCGGTAGCGGCTTCGACTATGCCGAAGAGATTTGTCAATGCACGATCGGCAAGATTCAAACGGACTACACGTTTGATGAATTTCGAGAAATGAATAAAACAGTGACCGAGGGCGGCAGTCTTCCCCTTGAGATGCTGCAACTCACCGGCGCGTGCTACACCGAAGTTGCGGAGGCCAAGGGAGGCCCCGCGTATCCAACCCAGGTCACGGATAATATCCTCAATGGCTGCATGGCCGGTAGTGAAGGCAATGATCAGGTGAAAGCGGCCTGTCAATGCGGCCTAGAACAGATCCAAGAGACCTATACCTTTGCGGAATTTATGGCGCTCGATCGGGCTGTGACCGAAGGCGGCGAACCACCGGAAGATTTCCAGAAGATTTGGCAATCCTGCTTTGAACAGCAGCAAGATCCGGGTTAGAGAGCAACAGTAGCTCAGGTTAGAGCATGACCCGAAAATGATCACCCATCCCAGAAGTCCGACTTTGCCAAAACATTCGGACTCCTAGCTTTCTGCGCTTAAATACCGTTCCCATACTTAAAATCGCTTGCCTCGTTAGTCTTGCTAGACCCATCGCCAAATTCAACTCCTGAGGTGGGTTGAATTCCTGGGGTGGGTTCAATCAAGCCTGACGCCAAGTGGTATAAACGCGGCAAGCGTTGGCGAAATCCGCAGACAATTTCCCACGGAATCGAGCCGATCGTCTCCGCCCACTGCTGCGCCGTCAGCCGCTGATGACCATCCGCACCGATGAGCGTGACCGTATCACCCACCTCCACTGAGGCCAGTTCCGTCACATCCACCAAGAGCTGATCCATCGTAATCGTCCCGACCTGAGGGGCTAGTTGTCCTCTGATCGCCACTGCAAGCCGACCCGACAGCAAGCGCGGTACACCGTCGGCATAACCGATGCCCACCGTCGCCAGCTTGGTTTCGCGCTCAGAGATGAAGCGATGACCGTAGCTGACACCACGACCGGGCGGCAGCGTTCGCAGTTGGGTGACTTTGGCGCGGACGCTCATCGCAGGGCGAAGTGTGATCTGGTCGGCGAGGTGGGGGGCGGGAGCGATGCCGTACAGTGCCAAACCAACGCGCACCATGTCGTAGTGAAGTTCGGGAAAGGCGATCGCCCCGGCGGAATTGCTGAAATGAATCGGCTGATCGCAGCCGATCGCCCGTAAGCGATGCAAGACCGTTTCAAAGCGTCGGTGCTGCTCGTGTACCATCGTCGTATCCGGCTCATCGGCGGTGGCCAGATGCGAATAAATGGTTTTGAGTTCGAGGCCGGACAAACAGCGCAACAGGCGGACACAGGATTCTGCCTCAGTCCAATCTACGCCGAGCCGTGACATCCCCGTATCGATATTGAGGTGGATGGGTAATGGACGTTCGGAGCTAGAGAATAGATTAGAAAGAGCGACAGCTTGTTTGGTAAAGGCGACGGTTAGATCAAGCTGGTGTTCTCGTGCGGTGATGACCCGATCGCGATCGCTAATCGCTTCCAGCACCAAGATCGGCGCAGTAATCCCCGCCTGACGCAACTCCACCCCTTCCCACACCGTTGCAACGCCCAACCAAGTCGCACCTGCTCGTAATGCCGCCTGCGCGACGTAGGCGGCTCCGTGGCCGTAGCCGTCGGCTTTGACGATCGCCATAACAGCGGTGTTGGGTTGCAGCTTGGTGCGGATTTGTGCCACATTTTCACCGATCGCATCGAGATCAATCTCGACCCAGGCGCGGGAACAGCGCTGTTCCCGCGTGAGTTCTTCCCAGTCCGTTTTGTAAGACCCAGAAGGGGGAGCAAGCTCCATCGGACTCGGAGCGGATAATGAGCCAAGATGGGTCTGTTCCCGCATTGATTCATCCTTGACCCAGGTTTTAAAAAAATCGCTCATGAATGGCTCGATCGAGCACAACAATTGGTCTTAATCTTGGGTCGAATCTAGCATCTTTTGATCAGAGACTGTACATCATTGCTATCATCCGAAAAACCAGTAATAAACTATTTGACATTGAGTCTGACTTCGTAAGTATATCCACGGAAGTTTGAGTCAAAAACAAGGGTGTAATCGCCATCTTCTGGGAGTTTTCCTGACCATTGAGTTGCATTGGTGTTACCGATGCCATTGGTAATGTCACGATCGTCCGGTGCAATCACAAACGGGATAGGGCTGCGGTCATTAAGAACTTCCAGGGTTAACTCCTGACCGGCACGGGCTTCAAACTGGTAGTGATGGTAACCCGTCCCGAGGAAGCGATCGCTCAGGGTGATACTCGTAATATTGGGGGGAAATTCGATTCGTGCAATTTTCTCATTACAAGTGCTGTCGATCAGGTTTTTCGAGACCCAGCCCGTTTCCGGTGCGTCGATCTGCCACCAGTTGCCCCGATCGCCCACGATCGACACCAACGCTCCATTCGCCAGCGAACCCACGATGTTATCGCTTCCCGTGTCCGGCGCACTGCGCACATTCAGCGGAGCATTGGGATCGTTGACCAGGCCGCCGCTGGTCTGGCAGCTTAGGACGCGAATGCTATCAGTGGCGGTGCGGTTGGGTGCGACGGGGGTTGGGGTTTCGGTTTTGGATGAGTTGCGGTCGATCTCACCAGGAGACGGGGACGATGACACGGATTGTCCAGGCTCGGGGAGTTCGTTTGGGCGATCGGTCGCGATCGGCTCGCGCGTGGTTGTGCTGGGCGCTTGGGGTGGATCTGCGGTGGCACAGCCTGCGAGGGTGACGAGCAGCAGCCCGCAAGCGATACGGTACGGAATGAAGGAAAGGGTCATGGGATGGCTAGACGCCGCTAACAACGGCGCGATCGCGGAAAATACACTCTCGGTTTGTATCGTATTGGTCTGGATCAACCGAAGGTCGGGTGACAACAAAGTTTAAAAACAGCTTCTCAAGTATTTTCGATGGCAGGACGTTTGGAGATAAGTTTTGAAAAAACAAGGTTTTTCGTACTGAGAATTCCCAGAGTTAACGTTTCTTGGGAGTTTTCAGTTTGTTCGGTGTAATACTTCAAAGTGTTGAGTTTGGAATCAAAATGTTTGGTGTACCTTGCGGTTCAAAATTTTAGAGATCAGAGGGAGCTGAAGCCCAAAAAAGCTTAACAATCTCTGGTGCTTGTGGGCATTACCACAGGGTTAACCTTGTTACAGTAGCGTGTCAAACTTTGGGTCAGACTTGAGCATCTTGAGCACTTGCTTAATATCCTGAGTTCGATCTTTTTTGACAATGAGTGTGGCATTACCATCACGAACCACGACCACATCCTCTAGCCCGATCGTCACGATAACCTCGTCGTCATCACTGGCATAAAAAATCGAGCCGTGGGTCTCTTGGCCGATATGTTGCGCTAGTTCTACGTTATCAAGTTCCGTTCCATCCGCAGTTTTTGCCTGAAGTTTCATTAACCGCTCGATCGCATTCCAATCCCCGAGATCATCCCAGCCAAAGGTCACCGGTAGCACGTAGGCTAACTCGGTTTTTTCCATGAGCGCGTAATCAATACTGATTTTTTCCAACGTCGGATAAATCTCGACGCCGTGGGTTTCGAGTTGTTCGATCAAGTGTGGAACATAGATTTTGAGTTCCGCTAGGGCAACCCCAGCACGAAAAACGAAAATACCGCCATTCCAGCTAAATCGACCACTGGCAAGAAAGGCTTCGGCGGTCTCGCGATCAGGTTTTTCCGTAAAGCGGCTGACCGTGAATGCTTCTAAGCTGGACTCTCCCGAGTCGGCTTGAATCTGACCGATCGATTCACCCTGTTCGATGTAGCCGTAGCCCGTGGAGGGGTAGTTTGGCTGAATGCCGAGGGTGACGATCGCGGGGCGATCGGTGGCCAACTTCGCAGCGGTTTTGAGTGTCGCTTCAAAGCGTTCTGGGTGATCGACCCAGTGATCAGCCGGAAAGAAGCCAATCACCGCCTCATCGCCGTAGCGTTTCGCAATCTCGATCGTCGTCCAAGCGACCGCCGCCGCCGTGTCGCGACCCTCTGGCTCAACCAGTAAATTTTCCGCAGGCATCTCCGGCAGTTGCTCGCGGCAACCGGCCTCAAGATGGGACGCCGTAATCACCCAAAGATTGTCCCAGCCGCCCGCGATCGGCAAGAGGCGATCGGCGGTAGCCTGCATCAGCGTCCGCCCGCTGCCATCCAAACACAAAAACTGCTTCGGTCGAGCGACACGGCTCAACGGCCAAAATCGTTCGCCTTTGCCACCAGCGAGGATGACGGGAATGAAAACCATAGGATTCTCCGATCGCGCGGAATGCTGTAGAAGTTAACGTGAGTCAAGGCTACCGGGGTTTGCTGGCTGGAGTTGGATGACGATAGCGATCACGGACTTAGTCATTTTACGTGTAGCAGCTTACGCGATCCGCCAACCCGAATCAGCGCGATCGGTACATTTGCACCGATCGCGCCGATTCGGGTTGACTCGTACCAATCAACTCGTACCGATTCACAGACTAATTTTGGCCGCTTCCCGTCGGTTAAACCCGGTTTAATTCCCGGCTCCGTTGCCCATCACCAATATGTTTCACGTTCAGGACTGGTGTATGCGTCCGTTTCACGCCTATGATGTCCTCAAAGACCATTGCGGTATTTTTGTACCCACTGGGCTGTAAACCAAGACTCAATTCCTTAACGCTCTTAACACCGGCAACGGAACGAGAGACACGCGTTAGAGTTTTTAAAGCTTTTAAAGATCTTTTTAGGTTCTGTAGAACTCGATTGGTGGAGTACCTAGCACCTTTTATTTATGATGGCGTCTGATCCTGCCTGGCGATGATCAGCCCGATCGCCGTTCCCGTTTTCGATCCTATCTATCTCATAATTAACCGATATCGCGTGTTTTTCGTTTGATCGGCTGCATACCGTCCAATTTCTCTTCTGGGTCCATGATTCCTAACGATTCCCTCGAACACTGCCACGACAGCCACGATGACAAGCCCCATGAGGCGTGTGGTGTCTTTGGTGTCTTTGCGCCGAATGAAGATGTGGCCAAACTAACCTATTTTGGGCTGTATGCGCTGCAACACCGAGGTCAAGAATCCGCCGGAATTGCGGCGTTTGAGGATGGCCGTGTTCACTCTCATAAAGATATGGGTCTCGTTTCCCAAGTTTTTAACGAGGAGATTCTTTCGGAGTTAAGCGGAACCCACGCGATCGGACACAATCGCTATTCCACCACGGGATCGAGCCACCTTCGCAATGCTCAACCGGCCATTATCGATACCCGCAGCGGCAAGTTCGCCCTCGCTCACAATGGCAACCTGGTCAACACCCCCCAGCTACGCCAGCACCTCGATGATCTCGGCTGCAATTTCGACACGACCAGTGATTCGGAAGCGATCGCTCTGGCGATTGGAGTTGAGGTGGATCGCGGTAAAGACTGGCTAGCGGCGATCGAAGAGGCGCTCGATTATTGCCACGGCGCGTTTAGTTTGACGATTCTACGCCCGATGCGATCTACGGCGTGCGCGATCCGAATGGGGTGCGTCCGTTGGTGATTGGTCAGCTCGATCGGGGCGGTTATGTCCTCGCGTCCGAAAGCTGCGGTCTTGATATCATCGGCGCGACCTACCTGCGTGATGTGCAACCGGGCGAGATTGTTCGCATCGATGCCGAGGGCTTGCACAGCAAAATCTGGCAAGAGGCGAAGCCAAAACTATGCGTTTTTGAGATGATTTATTTCGCTCGCCCCGATAGCCGCAATGATGAGGAAAGTCTCTACAGCTATCGCATTCGCATTGGTCAAATTTTGGCGCAGGAGTCGCCTGCGGATGTGGATTTGATCGTGGGTGTGCCGGATTCGGGTATCCCCGCCGCGATCGGTTTTGCGCGTACGTCAGGCATTCCCTACGCGGAAGGGCTGATCAAAAACCGCTATGTCGGTCGTACCTTTATCCAGCCAACCCAGTCGATGCGCGAGGCGGGGATTCGGATGAAGCTGAATCCGCTGAAGGATGTGCTAGACGGTAAACGGGTGCTGATTGTCGATGACTCGATCGTGCGGGGAACGACGAGCCGTAAGCTGGTCAAAGCGATTCGTGATGCGGGAGCGACCGAAGTTCATATGCGGGTCTCGTCGCCGCCGGTCACCCATCCCTGTTTCTATGGCATCGACACCGACACCCAAGATCAACTCATCGCCGCGACCAAATCTGTCCAAGAAATTGGCGAGCAAATTGGCGTGGATTCATTGGCCTATCTGAGCTGGAAGGGAATGTTAGACGCCACCAATCGCAATCCCGATCATTTTTGTTCGGCCTGCTTTACTGGCGACTATCCGATCGAAGTGCCGGAAATGCTGAAACGATCGAAACTGATGCTCGAACAAACAGCGAAATCGCAATAATGGTGTCCTCCCGTCAATAATCAATGCCCTTAACCATTCTGGTGGTCGATGATGACCCGGCTCTGCGCATGGCGCTGGTCGGATATTTTGAGCTGGAGGGCTACGTGGCGATCGCAGCGATGAATGGTCGTGATGCCTTGCTCAAGGTTGATCGACATCAGCCCCAATTGGTCGTCACGGATGCGCTGATGCCGGAGATGGATGGCTTTGAGCTGATCCGTCAGTTGCGACAACAGCCGCAATATCGCCTGTTACCGGTGGTGTTTCTCACCGCTCGTACGGAGCTTGATAATCGCATCCGTGGCTATAAAGCCGGGGTCGATGTTTATGTACAAAAGCCCGTCGCGTTAATGGAATTGGGGGCGATCGTCCGCAATTTGCTCGATCGTGCGATGTTAACCGGACTCTCCCAACCCCCCACGACGGTCGGCGACGCGGAGGTGAGCTTACACCCGATACTGAGTCCAGAAGGTGCGGCGATCAACCTGACCAAACGTGAGCGTGAAACCCTCGCGCTCTTGGTCGAGGGACTCTCGAATAGCGAGATTGGCGATCAGCTCTTCCTCAGTTCACGCACGATCGAAAAATACGTCAGCCGCCTGCTCGATAAAACCCAAACCCGCAATCGCATCGAACTGGCTCGCTTTGCGATCGAACATGGTCTCGATCACATCTGAATCGAGGCAGGAAAACCGCGCAGCCATCACAGAACTTACGCGCGACAGTCGCCACGGTCGCATTTCGTATGATTCAATCGTTGGGGCAAGGCGTAATCTTCATCGCTGTGCATCCCGACTCTCGGCCTTGTTTTCACGGTTTAGTGTTTTTGTTTCCCTTACTGTTCACCGCTTCGGCGATCGACCCTGACGCGCAATGATAACCTCCGCGACTTCTAACCTGACGAACTCTCCCGATCTTTCCTGGCTCGATCGTGGCACAGACGATATTTTCCCCAATCAGCCCGACTCCGACAGTCCCCGCGACAACATCGCCCAACTGTTAACCCAGACCGATCGACCCCTGCGCGTCAAACTCGGCGTCGATCCCACCGGTTCCGACCTCCACCTCGGCCACAGCATCCCCGTCCGCAAACTCCGCGCCTTCCAAGACGCCGGACACACCGCTGTCCTGATCATCGGCGACTTCACCGCTCGCATCGGCGACCCCACGGGCAAATCCGAAGTCCGCAAACAGCTCACCGATGAACAGGTGAAACACAACGCCCAAACTTATCTTGATCAGGTGCGTCCGATCCTCGACTTCGACACACCGGGACGCCTCGAAATTCGCTACAACTCCGAATGGCTCTCCGGTCTCGACCTCAGCAAAACCCTAGAGCTACTTTCAACCATGACCGTCGGCCAAATGCTCGCCAAGGAGGGATTTTCCCTGCGGTACGAGCAAAACAGCCCGATTTTTCTCCACGAATTTTTCTACCCGTTGATGCAGGGTTACGATTCGGTGGCCGTGGATGCCGATATCGAACTCGGCGGCACGGATCAAAAGTTCAATATTGCCGTTGGTCGCGATCTTCAGCGGCATTTCGGCGCGGCGAAACTCAGTTTGGTTTGCTGTTGCCGATTTTGATCGGGACAGATGGCGTGCAAAAGATGTCGAAGTCGCTGAATAATTACGTCGGCTTGTCGGAGGATGCGCTCTCGATGTATTCCAAGCTGGAAAAAACGCCGGATAGCCTGGTTCAGCAATATTTCGAGCTACTGACCGATCGCCCACTAGCAACGCTGCCGGACAATCCGCGCGAGGCACAAAAGCTGCTGGCGCTGGATGTGGTGACGCAGTATCACGGCGAGGCGGCAGCACTACAAGCTCAAAAGGATGCGGCGACGCTGACGGGTGGCGGCAGTTCGGAGGCGGCGGAAGCAGTGCCGGAGTTTTCGATCGCGGCGATCGAGTTTCCGGCGAAGCTGTTTTATGTGCTGGGGGCGAGCGGGCTGTGTAAAAGTGGCGGTGAGGGGCGTCGGCAGATCCAGGGTGGTGCGGTGCGGCTCGATGGCGATCGTGTGGAGGATGTCAACGTGACGTTTGAGTGTGCGGCGGATCTGGCTGGGCGTGTGTTGCAGGTGGGTAAGAAACGGTTTGTGCGGCTGGTGGATTAGGGGGATGGGTGCGATCGTGTGATCGTGATTGATTGCCCGATGCGGTTAATCCCGATGCGGTTAATCTAGCTGGTTTGTTGCAGTTCGGCGGCATACCAACGGGTTTGACCGTCGCGATCGTCGTGGCGGATCAGTCCCAGGCTTTCGAGAATATCGAGGGTTTGGCCGATCGCGCCTGTTTTTTTCTTGCCTTTAAACTGGGCGGAAATCCGCGTTTCTGTCCATTCGCGGCCTTGGGTGCGGAGGAGGTCACACACGATCGCCAGTTGGTCTTTGAATTGGGTCGGCTATTTTTGTGGTTCGGGCGGGGCGATCGCAGTTTCATCGGTGGTGTCGATGCCGTCGATCGCGGTTTGGTTGGTGGTTTGTGTGGGGGCTTGGTAGTCGGAACGGAGCCAGCGGATCAGGCCGTTGCGTTCTTCTTCGGCGCGTTGGGCGTTGAGTTTGACGAGGCGTTCGAGGATTTGGTTTTCGAGGTGTTCTTTGTGGTCGGGGTTGGTGTGCTGGGTTTCCCAGTGTGGAATTAGGTCGTCCCAGTTGTAGGCGGCGAAGACGGCGCGATCGAGGTCGTCGTGGATGTGTTTGAGGGTGGTGACGAGGGCGCGATCGTTATATTGGCGATCGTTGTCGGTGAAAGTTAAGCGATGCAAATCTTGATGGAAAGTTATCACCGGGCTAGACCAGCGTAACCACCAAATAGACTATTACTCCAATCTGTCCCTCAGGATTTGCTTAATAAAACTGGGCAATTCTTGTGAAAGGCTTTCAGCTTCTTCTTTAATTCTTTTATAATCTTCCACCTCTTCTCCCATCCACATCAGATCAATGCGTCTTAACTGTCGCATTGCAACATGTGTGTATGCCTCTGGATACGCCCAGTAACACGTAGCACAAATGGACTTATCCTTAAATTCATTCCAGTTTTGGCAGTGTTCACATGACCAAGATTTTGCACGATTAGCAGAAGCACACAACAGCATAAAGTTTTCTGGAGTCTGCTCAGACTCTCCACCCACTTCAAAAGGTATTCTGTGATCTACTTGTAGCTCTCTGGCATTCATGCACTCACCATAGATAAAGCACTTTGAATCACATTCTTGAACAAGCATCTCCTTTATTCTCTGAGATACTTTTGTCCTACCAGATCGGGAACTTATTCGCATTTGAGTAACATCTCCAAATCGATAAGCTGCGATTTTGCGCCCATCACTTCCTGTGACCTTAAATGTTTCTAAAGGGATGTTAAGTTCGCGGACATCCCTCGCTGCTCGTGGGGGATGGTTATAGCCATATATTTCTTTTAGATCTTCTGTTGTTATAAAACCATTCTTTAAAATATGATCAATCACTGTTCTTGGGCGTTTTGCCGTAATTGATCGACAGTAATCTAGAAAATCGGTAGGTAATTTTTGTAACTTGTCCATTAATAAGAAAGAGCTAGTTGCTCATGTTTTTTGGTTGATTTTTCATAAATGTCTGATTCTGAAAACAAATCAGATAATGCAGAGGATAAATAGAGAGACTCAACTGTTCTTTCATTCTTTCCAAGCAACGTGGATTGAGAAGAACGACCTGCATCTAGTTGGATTTTTGATAAACCTAGTTGTTCCGGTAATGATTTTCCTACCTGTTGTGCACCTCTTGTACCGTCATAGCTAATGATGAATTGAGCTCTTTTCTGATTGAGAGCATCAATCTCTAATATAAAATCATCAAAATCTATCTGAGAGGAGTAACGAGTATCTCTACTCGTACATACCCCCTGGTATGGTGGATCTATATATATCAGGTCATTCTCTCTTATTAAACTAAAAACTTTTGTATAGTCATAGCTAGTGAAATAACATTTTCCTTTGAGTAGTTGCGACACGCCCAATATATTTTTTTTCATTCTATCGGGTTGAGTTCCTCTTCTTCTTTTGTCTGGACTCTGATTAAATAGGCCACTTGAGTTATATCGAACAGAACCCTTTACACATCTTGATAACAAGTATAAAAAAGATTAGGGTCTTGAGTCTTATTAAACAGCTCCCTGATCTCTAAGTAGTACTTGCTTGGATCTTTCTGTTGAGATATCCATATTTTTCATAGGATTCTGATAGCTGAGTTGGATTCTCTACGGCAAGTTTGACTAGATTGATTAACGGCTCATTTATATCGTTGAGCCAAAATCTTTCAGCTTTTCCTGATGCGGATGCAGCCAAACTTATCGCTCCTGTACCAGCAAAAGGCTCAACAATTCTAGAAACATGATTTGGGAGAAATTTCAATATCTCTTTTGCCAGTTTTCTTTTACTTCCTTGGTATTGAAAAAGATGCGGAACAGTTGACATTTTTACAAAAGTGTTTCTTGGTTTATTCAAACTATAGCAAATAGATTCACCAACCGCTCCACATAAGCACGCGCCGTATAACACGCCCCCAACTTATTCCGCTCTCGACTGTCCAACACCCACTTTAAAAACGTCCCGAAAATCGACGGTTCCACCCGCTGCCAATCCTTCCGCACTGCCGTCAATAACATTTCGATCTCGAGTGAGTTCGACAAATTGCACGACGTGATCGGGCGTATCAGCGGAAATCGGAGCCGGATCAAACAAATAGTCAGACATGATTTAATAATTAACCGAGCAGTTCGTCGAGTAATTTAACTAACGCAGAAAATAGCAACATTCTAGACCAAGAAGACAGCTTAAAAGTACACGGATTAACCCTAGCCGATCGGTCTTAATTGCCGATCGAGTCACCCTTATCACCCGGATTCTCTGGCACGGATTCCGATGACATCGGCATCTCATCCGCCTGGTCACCTGGCTGATCTTCTAGCTCAAAATCAAATGCGATCGTCTCATTAAATAAAACCTCATCCTTCGCCGCAGTGGCTTCACCCATCTCTGTAGCCGTCGCCTCCGGCTCCAGCGGCGTTTTGCGGATGCGGCGAATCGGCAAATCCGCCGTGAGCGATGTCATGCGATCGCTACTCTTCAGCGAAAAATTGAGCTTATCCGTGTCGATTTCCACATAGCGCGACACCACCGCCAGAATTTCCTTTTGCATCGATTCGATCGTCGCCGGACTCAGCGCCGCGCGATCGTGAGCAATCACCAGTTGTAAGCGTTGCTTCACAGCCGATCGGCTGCTCGTTTCTCGATTTCGGTTAAATAAGCGTCCGATCAGTTGCATGAACATAACAGCGTGAAACTAACAGCCGAAATCTGAGACCAAACCAGCGATGCATCCGTTCTAGCTCGTTACTCTTCGTTGGTCAGTTTTAACGAGTTATGGAGCTAACCCTTCTACCTTTCTAAAATAGGCGTTAAAACAAGCGTCGCGTGAAAAAGTTTTTCACACGAGTCAGCCAACCATCATCTGGAGGAGATAGATCGAGAAACTCGACATCTTTGCCCTCCAAACGGCTCGCGATATTATCGAAGGCTTGACCCGCCAAGGATGGATCTTCGCTCAGTACCAGCGGCTCACCCCGGTTCGTCGAAACGATCACCTGCTCATCATCCGGGACAATGCCAATCAGTGGGATGGCCAACAGTTCCTGGACATCCTCGACCGACATCATGTCATTGGCCGCCACCATATGCGATCGCAACCGATTCACAATCAGACGAATCGATCGCACACCACCCGCTTCGAGCAGACCCACCACCCGATCCGCATCCCGCACCGCCGCAATCTCCGGTGTCGTCACCACGATCGCCTCACGCGCCGCCGCGATCGCATTTTGAAACCCCTGCTCGATCCCCGCCGGACAGTCCACAATCACATAGTCAAATTTTTTCGCCAGAGCTAGCACCAACTGACGCATCTGACGCGGCTGGATCGCATCCTTGAGGCGATGCTGCGCCGCAGGCATCAACGCCAGCGTACTTTGTCGCTTATCCCGCACGATCGCCTGATCCAAGCGACACTCACCCGCCAGCACTTCCACCGCCGTATAAACAATTCGATTTTCCAGACCCAACAACAGGTCTAGATTGCGGAGGCCAAAATCAGCATCGATTAGGATCACTTTCTTGCCCCGCTTGGCCAGAGCCATGCCGAGATTCGCAGTTGTGGTCGTTTTGCCGACCCCACCTTTACCGGATGTAACGACGATAATGCGGCTCATTACTTACAGAACGCAGTTGAACTAAGTTGGATTAACGCAAGTTGAACGCCAGTGAAACCCCTAGCATTCAGCAATGCACGTACTTCACTCCATCATGATGCTTGCTGCTTTTACAGCCCACAGCTTGCTTCATCAGGGAACGTCACGGACAACACATCCTACACAATTGCCGACAATCCAGCGATGCATCGGTGAACTTAGAGCGCAGCATAGCCAATCAAATCGGCTGCCTCAATGTACCACAGCAAATTTACGCGCACGAATGGATAGTCCTCGATCGTCGTTTTATTGGGCGAACAATAAAAATGACTCCCAACCCATGATTGAGAGCCATGTTGATCGAACATGATGATTAATACAACTTTAAAAAGTCGTGACTTATCGTCTGGAATCACTCCGTAAAATCCGACTCCACCTAATCGAGATAGCCCATCAACAAGCTCGCATCATCGAGATCATTGGAGGCAACCGGGCGACTTCCACCCATCACAGAATACTGCTCGCTAATCACAAGCGTACTCGCAGCAACAGGTCGAATTCCGGAGGCTTTGATCGTGTCACAGACCGTAAGGGCGCTAGCAAAAATCGGGCGAGAACCACCAACAGCGGAAAATGTTTCAACAATTTTACTGGTGCTAGGCTCAACCGGACGATTGCCGAGGTAGCTCGGGCGTATATCGAGGGAGCTTTCAGTGTCAGCTTCGCCTTTTACGGTCAGAGCTGCGGTCGCTTGCGGATCGTCTTTAGTTGCAGTCACGGTATCTGATTCCTTTGTGCTATCAGTGGGAGTAGGGCTAGGCTCGACGGTATTGACGCTATTGGCGTTCGATTCGGACGTCTGAGCGCTGTTGGGGTCGGGTGTTGAGGATGCAGTCTTACGTCGTCGAGTCGTGGTCCTACGTGTTCTTGGAGTATTCGGGGTAGTCATATAGTCGCGGATTATTCGCTAATTTTTTAACGTTTCCCACTCGTCTCAGCACGGATGCAGATTCTAAATCAAGCTGACAGTCAAGTGACCTGATTTGGATGGATAAATCTAACGTCAGTCTTTAACTAGAGAAGGCACGCTAGGATCAGTAACAACCGTTTAGCTACGGCTGCCGGGTTGATTAACGAATGCAGGGGTTGCAGCTCATTTTTATCAGGTTATCTTAGTTTTTTTGGGATCACTGTAAACAAACTACAAATTAACAATACATATGGGCATGATTGCAGCCCGTCGCGCCTGCTAGGGTTACACCTTGTTAAGGGGTTGTCCGGGGCGGACTGGATTAGTGTCATGGTGCGATCGAAGTGAGTGATCCCCAAATTCGCCGCCAATCCTCAATCTGGGGTCAATCTCAGTCCCTCTGGCTGACTGTGCTATGTTCCTAAATACGGTATTTGTCCATCCGATCTACCACCGTTTGAGCGTTACCAATCGCTACTGTCGACAACCATTGACGACCAGTAACTTCTTGTAAATGCAGTTCTGCCGCCACACTTACCGATTTCGCCTGAACTACACATCGATCTATGTCCACTCTCGTCATCGTCGAATCTCCGACCAAAGCACGCACCATTCAGAAATATCTCCCCAAGGGCTACCGCGTTGAGGCGTCCATGGGGCATGTGCGCGATTTACCCCAATCGGCGAGCGAAATTCCTGCGGCATATAAAAAGGAGAAGTGGTCTCAGCTTGGGGTGAATGTCGAGGCGGATTTTGAACCGATTTATGTGGTGCCACGTGATAAGAAAAAGGTGGTGAAGGCGTTAAAGGATGCGCTGAAGCAGGCGGATGAGCTGGTCCTGGCGACGGATGAAGATCGCGAGGGTGAGAGCATTAGCTGGCATTTGTTGGAGGTGTTGAAGCCGAAAGTGCCGACGAAGCGCATGGTGTTTCACGAGATCACGGAAGAGGCGATTTTGCACGCGATCGCCAATTGTCGCGAAATTGATGTGCAGTTGGTTCATGCCCAGGAAACGCGGCGAATTCTCGATCGTCTGGTGGGCTATACGCTCTCGCCGTTGCTGTGGAAAAAAATTGCGCCGAAACTGTCGGCAGGACGGGTGCAGTCGGTGTCGGTGCGGCTATTGGTGATGCGTGAGCGGGAGCGTCGTGCCTTTGTGAAGGGGGCGTATTGGGATCTCAAGGCGCAGCTCGAACAGGATGCGGTTCCGTTTAGCGCCAAGCTGGTGTCGGTGGATGGCACGAAGGTGGCGACCGGGAGTGATTTTGATGAGGCGACGGGCAAGATTAAAGCGGGCAAAAAGGTCAAGCTGCTCGATCGCGCCGAGGCGGAAGCGCTGCTCGCCACGATCGATGGTCAACCCTGGAGCGTCACCAAGCTGGATGCGAAATCCTCGAAACGCAAGCCCGCTCCACCGTTTACGACTTCAACACTGCAACAGGAGGCCAACCGCAAGCTGCGCCTCTCGGCTCGCGATACGATGCGCGTGGCGCAAAGCCTTTACGAAAATGGCTACATCACCTACATGCGGACGGATTCGGTGCATCTGTCCACCCAGGCGATCGAGGCGGCTCGCAACTGCGTTGAGCTGAAGTACGGCAAAGAGTATCTCAGTCCCAAACCACGCCAGTACGCCACGAAAAATAAGAGCGCTCAAGAAGCTCACGAAGCGATCCGGCCAGCGGGTAGCACGTTCCGTACGCCGAAGGAGACGGGGCTAAAGGATCGCGATCTGGCGCTGTACGATTTGATTTGGAAACGGACGGTGGCCTGCCAGATGGCGGAAGCGCTCCAGACGTTTATTACGGTGGATTTACAGGTGGCGAATGCGGGCTTTCGCACCTCGGGCAAACGAATCGACTTTCCCGGATTTTTCCGCGCCTACGTGGAGGGATCGGATGATCCCAATGCAGCGCTTGACGATCGCGAGGTGATTCTCCCGACGATGGCCGTTGGCGATCAGCCGAACTGTACCGATGTGGAACCGATCGGCCATGAAACCCAGCCGCCTGCCCGTTACTCCGAGGCATCACTGGTTAAGACACTAGAAAGTGAGGGGATCGGTCGTCCGAGTACCTACGCCAGCATCATCGGCACAATTATCGATCGCGGCTATGCCCAACTCCAAGGCAATGCGCTAGTTCCGACCTTTACCGCCTTTGCCGTCAGCGCACTCCTCGAAAAGCATTTTCCAGACCTGGTCGATACCCGTTTCACGGCGCGAATGGAAGAAACGCTTGACCGAGTTTCGACCGGCGATGTGGATCATTTGCCCTACCTGAAAACGTTTTATTCGGGCGATCGGGGACTCGATACCCAGGTCAAAGTGCAAGAGGAACATATTGATCCCAGCCAAGCTAAAACCGTCCAACTGGAAAACCTGTCGGTTAAAGTTCGCATTGGGAAATTTGGCCCCTATCTGGAAACGGAATACGAAGGCGAGCCGGTGACCGCTTCGATTCCGCACAACCTCACACCCGCCGACCTCAGCGCCGAACAGGTCAAGGTTTTAATCGAGCAGAAAACCAAAGGTCCCGAAAGCATTGGGACGCATCCCGAAACCGGTGAGCCGATTTATGTCCTGATTGGTAGCTATGGCCCCTACGTTCAGCTTGGTGATGTGACGGAGGACAATCCCAAACCGAAACGCACCTCATTACCCAAAGGCGTCACCCCCGAAAACTTGATCCTGGAGACGGCGATCGGTCTGCTCGCACTACCCCGTTTGCTCGGAACCCATCCCGAAACGGGCAACAAAATCCAGACGAACCTTGGTCGCTTTGGCCCCTACGTGGTGCATAAAAAAGGCGGTGAAGAGGGCAAAGATGACTATCGATCGCTCAAGGCGGCGATGGGTGATGACGTGCTGACGATCGACTTGCCCCGCGCCCTGGAAATCCTGGCGGAACCAAAACGCACCCGTCGCCGTGCGGCGAAAAAACCGCTGCGTGAGCTGGGCAATAGCGGTGATGAACCGATCGCAATTTTTGATGGCCCCTACGGCCCCTATATCAAATACAAGCGTAAAAATGTCTCGTTGCCGGAAGGGGCAGACGTGGAAAAATTCACCTTAGACGAGGCGATCGAGCTGGTCGGCGCGAAGAAACCCGCAGCAAAAAAAGACCACCACGAAAAAGACCGTCGCGAAAAAAACAACCTCGAAAAAACCAGCAGCGAAAAAGGCCACCACAACGAAAACCACCGCAAATAAAGCAACCTAAACCTAGGGTGAACCCCGTCAGAATGGGTCGAAACCCATCAGGATGAGCTTCTGAGGTCATGCCCCTACGCGAACCGATTGAGAAATTTTAAAAGTTGGCGTGTGGTCTTCGTCAGTTTTGTCTTTTTGTAGGCATCTGCTGCTTTTTTAATGCAGTCGGCTTGAGTGGGGTAGGGATGAATGACGCTTGCTAGTTGACCGAGGCCGATATTGTGAACGATCGCCGTCGTCAGCTCGCTGATCGTCTCTCCGGCATGACGTGACACCAGTGTCGCCCCGAGGATTTGATCGCTGCCCTGGCGATGAATCACTTTCAAAAAGCCAGCGGTTTCACCGTCAGTGATCGCCCGATCGACCCGATCAAACGGCACAACGATCGTCTCGTAGGCCACGCCCTGCGATCGCGCCTCATGCTCGTATAATCCCACGTGTGCCACCTCCGGATCGGTGAACGTCACCCAGGGCATCGTTAGGCCGCTGAGTTTGGCGCGAAATTTTCCAAACGGCGCAAACAGCGTATTTTGAATGACGATCCGCGCCGCTGCATCGGCGGCATGGGTGAACTTCCAATCGAGGCAAATATCGCCCGCTGCATAGATTTGGGGGTTGGTGGTTTGGAGATAATCATTGACCGTGACACCGCGCTGATCGTAGGTCACATCAACCGTTTCGAGGTTCAAGCCCTCGACATTGGGAGCACGTCCCGCACCGATTAAAATGGCCTCCACGGTGATGTTTTCCGGTATGCCATCACGCTCAAAATACACCACCTTACCGGCAGCGATCGCTTCGACCCGTAGCGGCTCTGACCCCAAAATTAAATCGATCCCCTCGCGTTGAAACTGCGCTTGAACGATCGCCGCTGCGTCGGGATCTTCGCGATCGAGCAGATGCTGACCCCGGTGAATCAGCGTCACCTGAGAACCGAGGCGCTGAAACGCTTGGGCGAGTTCACAGCCGATCGGGCCACCACCAATTACCAACAAACGCGATGGACAGTCCGTCAGCGAAAAGACCGTTTCATTAGTTAAATAGCCTGCCTCCTCCAAGCCGGGGATCGCCGGACGCATGGCACGGGTTCCGGTCGCAATCACGGCTTTTTTGTAGCGTAATGTTGAAATGTCGCCGCGATCGCCCGTCACGGTCACGCTGCTGTCTGTCTCGAATCGGCCACTCCCGATAAATAGATCCACACCCAACCCCGCAAACCGATCGGCAGAGTCGTTGTGGCTGATCTCGGCGCGGATTTTTCGCATCCGCTCCATCACAGCGGCAAAATCAACCTTGATCGTCCCCGGCGATCGAATCCCAAACGCCGCCGCATCCCGCATTTCTGCCGCCACTCGCGACGATCGGATCACACACTTCGACGGCACACAGCCCACATTTAAACAATCCCCCCCCATCAACTGCCGCTCCACCAGCGCCACCCTCAAACCCAACCCTAAAACCCGCCGCCCCCGCCGCCACCACCAACCCCGCCGTCCCCGCACCGATCACGACCAGATCGTACGGTTCCGTCGGTGTCGGATTCTGCCAATCCGCTGGATGGACGCGATCGAGCAAGACGCGATTGTAGCGATCGTCAGGCAAAACATCAACCGGCTGAAAAGCTGCGTCCGACATATAACGAGGTAGGAGTGAAATGCGTGAAATTCTAAACTAGCTATCCTGTGCTTACTGTATATGTTCTGATTGAAGAATTGGTGTTTTCCTAGGGCGTGTCATCAATTAATCGTAGAACCCTTATCGGGCAAGCTGTTGAACGCCCGACCCAATAAAAAAACTAGGGGCTGAAACCCTTACTGGGTAAGCGCTAGAACTTTAATTGATGACAGCCCCTAGCTCTGGGAACGCCAGTCGGATCAGTGAGGCCAAAGTTGGCAAATCAAAGCTAA
>JAAUPN010000203.1 GCA_012033105.1 Coleofasciculaceae cyanobacterium RL_1_1 | reverse complement strand
TCAACACCCCAAGCTCCCACATCCTGCGGTGCAATGCTATGACCAAAACCAAAGGACAAAGGAGTAGAACGATCGCCGCCATGATGAAGTACTGCATCTTGATCGCCAAGCTCGCCGAGGTCGCTGCAACGAGGGTGATGGCAATCGTCGTGCCGAGATTAAGCCAGAGCTGGTAGGGCTCAAGCAGCGGAAACGATCGTGTCAAGCTTTCGACAAAGCCGATCGTGTACAGCGCTACGGAAATTGCTTGGGCAAAATAAAGCGGGACACCGACAGCTCCGCCGGTTTCGATGCCCAAAGAACGACTAATGATGTAGTATGCGCCACCGACTCGAACCACACGATCGGTCGCGATCGCCGAGATAGATAGTCCCGTCAGTAGGGTGATCGACGTGGCGAGGGTGACAATGACCAGAGTGCCACCCCACCCCACATTCGCCACCACCCAACCAAAACGGAGGTACATGATGACCCCCAAAATGGTCAGCACGGAGGGTGTATAAACCCCCGCAAATGTACCGAGTCCGACACGGCTAGAGATTGTCGAATCAGGGCGAGGATTGCGCGGGCTGGACTGAGTCATAAATCGAACCTGCGATCGAGCAACGCTTCTGATAAGTGTCGTTGCGATCCTATCGCACTTAGAAATTCTTTTCTATTCAGCCTAACACCGGGCTTGGTCGGGCTTTGTGATTGTTCGCGATCGAACACTCCCCAACAACATAGTCATAGTCAATATTTTTCGAGCATAGCATTGTCTATACTTATGCAGGTCTCCCCCTTCACAACCATCTTTAAGAGTAAGGCCACAGCTTTTTCCACGATTTCCCACATTTCTCACAGGTTTTTCCACAGATTTGTAAAGAGTTCGTCCGACCGATAAAAAACGAGATTGCGTCTATTGCCCCATGTGCGAAATTCAAAATAGACGTAAAACTCTACTTCTATCCTGGAATGCCCTCTCTCGATCTGGCTCTAACACGAGAAATTGTGAAGATTGACCGATCGGGGATATTCACACCTCTCAACCCGTCGTGAATATAACGTTTTGAAACGAAAATCAAGCCAAAAACAACGTTTTTTCGTTCTCAAGAAGCGCGATTTAACTTTTGCGTAATATTTCGCAATATTGACAACGGGTGGGTCTCTGAGCGGAAAATGGGGGCAATCAACGGTTAACAGCCAGTGCAGATTCGCAGTCGTGAGTCTATGTCACCCCAGCTCAATAACTGTCGAGAGCGACTCAAGGAGGAAGAGATGAATACGAACGTGAGCATTTTGGCGGAAATTCCAGAAGATCTACACCTATCGATGCAGGGCTATCTCGACGGGAATCCAGATTGGGATCAAGATCGCGTCTTTTCGGCAGCGATCTCATTATTTTTATTGCAGAATACGATCGAAAATACGCCGGAAGCCTCGTTAAACTATCGCCGTGCTGCACGGGTCTACCTCGAAACCTTGTTTCGAGACAAGCCCGATGCGCTTACCGAAACCGACGCCTCCGTCTCCTCTTTAGGGGCAACTGTTCCGGCGAAACTGGGATCAGATGCCTCATCTGACGACGTTGCTGTGCTGCGAAGCGAACCGCATACGGGTGCATCTTCTGCGATACCGGACACCAGCACCCCAGATGCGCTCTCACCTCACGATCCCCAGCACCATATCGATGCTGCCTAAGTGCATTCTGCTCAGTCATGAATTGGCTTGAATTAGCCTTAATCGGCAAATCCTCAGCCCTAGGATTACACGTTGCTCGCGTTGAACAACCTGTAATTTCAGGGCTGATGAGCTAACGATAGGCATGAATAACCTGTAGGCTCCCCCCTGCGAAGAGGCGACGATCGCAGGATTGGAAACCCACGGCGGACAGTAGCCCCGGTAAGTCGGTCTTGAGTAGCGCCCAGGCGGTTTCCGTTTCAAATAGCCACATAAATGCTGCCAATCCTGGCCAAAATAGGGGGTTGGTCGGAGGGTGAAAGTCCACTAGGGTAAACACGCCACCCGGTTTGAGGACGCGGTAGACTTCCCAAATGATTTTTGAAGTGTGGGGCGATCCATTTCGTGCAGGGCGGCGCTGGTGTGAACCAGGTCGAAGCTGGCATCGGCAAAGGGTAAATTCTGAGCGAAGCCTTCGATGTAGGTGGCGGCGGGGACGTTAGCCTGGGCGCGGGCGATCGATAAGGGGGAGGCATCGAGTCCGGTGACGTGCTCCGATCGCGCGGTGAGGAACGCGGTGGCCTGTCCACTGCCGCAGCACAGGTCAAGCGCGACGGTTTCGGCGGTGATCTCGAGACCAGCGATCGCCAGTTGGCGAAACTTCGCCTCACCACCGACGGTCAGGGCTGCGGCTCGCGAGATCCCGTCATAAAGCCACTGGTAGCGGTAACTTAGATTGCGCAAAATTGTTGCCATAGCTCGAAGCTCCCTAAAGTGATGGTGTTTGATTCAAATCAATGAATCCTTGAGAATGAACCATTGACAATAAACCGTTTAAAAGCCGATATCGGCTTTGGCAGCGGCAGCGGCATCGAGTAGTGCCTCGGTTGGCATTGCAGCGACATCCACATCGCCCACTTCCTGATAAAACGTCGCATCGTAGGGGCGTGTTTTCACGACGACCGGCATCGGGACGGCATGACCGAGGACGAGGGCTTGCTGTTTGGAGTCGAGTTTGGAGAGTACCGATCGCAGGCTTTGGCCGCCGGAAACGCCGGTAAAAATCGCTTCAATGTCTTTATCATCATTGAGTAAGGCCGTAATCCGCGTGCCGATCTGCGACATGACTTCGTTATCGATGCCCGATGGGCGCTGATCAACCACAAGCAACGTGACGAAATATTTACGCATTTCGCGGGCGATCGTGCCAAAAATCGTGCTGCGAACGGAGACCGGATCGAGGAATCGGTGGGCTTCTTCGATCGTGATCACCAGTTGGCGTGGCTTATCGGCGAGCTTTTTACTTTGTAAAAATTGATCGGCTTTCCGGACATAGTGTTGATGAATGCGTCGCGTAATCACATTCGTTGCCAACATATAGGACAACATATCGGACTGTGAGCCAAATTCAATCACGACATGTTTTCCTGCGGCAAGGGATTCGATGATTTGATTGACGTAGTTAAATGGGCAGCTATTCCGAATATATTTCAGTTCATCGAGGCGTAATAATTTGCGCTGAAGTGCCATGATCGATGATTTATTACCGCGCCGTTCTTCACAAAAAAGCTGAATTTCCTCATTCGACATCGTCAGCAATTGGCGAATCCAAGCATTACCAAACTCATTGCGTAAAATGATGGCATTTTCGATACTGGCTTCGGATAAATTCAGCTCACGCTGAATCAACCCCAAATCTTCAACTTCAATTTGCTCATAGCTCAGGTATAGCTCCTGGGCATCGCGAATGCCGCGCCGTTTGGTGGATTCTGGATCGAGGGTATAGATTTCTACCTGTCCCGGAAAAAGCTGACGCAAGCCTTTGACGGTGTTCATTCCTTTGCCTTCGCATTGCGCTTCCCAGCCGTATTCCGAATGCATATCAAAGATTAAATTGACGGCTGCTTGCTTGCGAATAACGCCGGATAGCAATAGCCGCGTGAGAAATGATTTTCCCGTGCCAGATTTACCAAAGACGCCGTTACTGCGTTCGACAAATCGATCGAGATCAAGACAGACCGGTACATCCATATCGAGAGGTTTGCCGATCGCAAAGTTTTTGCGCGTTGGGTCATCTTCCCAGCCAAACACCGCACGAAAAGTCGCTCTCACTGGCATCATAAACCTGCGAAAAGTGACTGGGAATGGTCTTGACCGGTAGTAATTCTAGTTCGGTACTGGTATTGGCCGAAAAACTGGCTAATCCATTTTTTTGTGATTTTTTTGTGCCTCTTCCGTTCCCATTATTGCCATTATTTTCACGGAATAATGCTGCGATCGCCTCGTCCGATCGCATAGCCAACATCAGCATCGGACTCAGTTCGATCGTGCCGTAAGTGCCGCTTCCGGCTAGTACATCTTGCAGAAAAGTATCATTGGGTAGGGGAGGATTCGCAAAAATTCGCGGGCTGGCAGTACCGAGTGAGACATCGGTTAGTAAGCAGAAAAAACGGACTTGATTGCCTTGAACGACCAAAAACTTACCGACGCGCATGTCCTCGACCGAAATATCGGGATGAAGGCGAACTTCGAGGCCGCTACTGAGGGAACCTTGAATAACAGAGCCGAGGGGATGGGCGGGGATCATGGCGATACGAGGAAAATCTCAAGCGGGGTCAAGCGATGATGGCGATCGAACGCGGCGATCAGATTCATCAAATTGATCGAATCAATCGCAACTTTAGGATTGAACAATCGGTCAAGGTTGTTCGTGAAAGAGTCATGGACTTCAGATCAACAAATTAAGCTGGACGGGATTAAGCTAAATCTGTTGATCTTGGAGTTCAATGCTTTAACTTCAAGGCGTAAGCGCAGACAGATTGAACCCTTAATCGGGAATAAAATTAAGAGCCTCACTCATCATTATGAATCGACATGTAATATCTAGCGGGTCTAGTCGTGCCGTGTGGGGGGTACTTCCTGGCAGATCACCGATGGTTTTTGTTCGCTTTGCCCTCAATGTCGCAATTCATCTCGGTCTAACCATCGCTGCTGTACCGGTTTTGGCTCAGATGTCTTTACCCGCACCAGCGATCGGCGCAAATCGCCCGCAGACACTGACCCTGGATACCTTTGAATCTGCTGATCGCAACCTTGATCGTGCCATTCGTTATCTGGTGTACACCACGCCCGCTACAGATCGGCGCTTGGCTCAGGTGCGTCGCTTCATCCCCGATGCTAGTTTTGGCGATTTGAGTGGTGATTTGGTAATTCAGGCGGGTTTATTTGAGTCTGAGGAGGACGCAAGCGATCGGCTGATCACCCTGGCGGCCCAGGGAATTTCTGCCGAAATCCTGCAAGTCCAGGTGAATCCACCCCGGCAGGCGACCCTACCCGAGGCCGATGCGATCGATTCGGATCGCGCCTATTACGTGGTGATTCCGGGGACTGTGGCGGAGTTGAGCGAGCTGGCGTCTAGCTTGCAATCGTTGCTTGGGGAAACCAATGTGGCGATCCTGGATCGACCCTACGGGACGCACATTTCGATCGGTCCGTTTGAGGTGCGCGATGATGCGCAACTGGTCGAGGGTCTATTGCGCGATCGGGATGTGCCGAATGCGCGGGTGTATTACGATCGCGGCGGCTCGCTCTTTTAACAATCGATGGTTAACCGAATCAGGCAGCGGATTGGACGCCGGATCGCGATCGCAGTGCTAACCCTATGCATCACGCTATTCAACGCTGGATCTGTTCGTGGCAACAGCGATCAAGTCCCATTCGCAGCCCATCCGGCTCCGCCTGGATTGGCTCCTTGGCGCGATCAGTCTGGGGATTATTTTGATGAAATTGGTTCGCTTCCTTTTGGGGCGCTGGTGTGGTCGCACTGGCCGGTGCGGGTGTCGATCGACCCGACCGCACCCTTGGACTGGCAGGCGGATGTCCGCACAGCTCTGGATAACTGGCAAACCTATGTACCGCTGACGATCGTGTCAGAGTCTGAGGCGATCACGCCGGAGGGACTGGCTAGCTTTGAGACCAGTGAAACCCAGATGGCGGATGCGTTGACGGTGGATATTGCGATCGTGCGGATGATCGTTCCGGCGCAGCCTGCTGCAAATGGTCTATTGCGAGCGGCGTCGGCGAGGGCGACGTTTAGTTTGTTTGTGGTGCGCGATCGGGGTGGATTGGAGGATGAAGCTGAATCGGGGGCTGGAGCGGCGACTGGAGCGACGACTAGAGCGGGTGTCGATCGCGAACGCTTTGGTCATCGGTTTGTGATTCGTGTGAGTCCCACGCAGACGGGTGCGTTTGTTCAGTCTGCGGTGCGCCATGAATTCGGTCATGCTCTCGGAATTTGGGGGCATAGTCCGAACCCGCAGGATGTGATGTTTGCGGCTCAGGTCGCGCAGCCGGGAACCGTTTCGACGCGGGATGTGAATACGCTAATGCGGGTGTACGAGCAGCCGACGCGCTTGGGTTGGTGGATCGATCGCCAAGCGACACCGTAGACCGTTTAGGGTAAGTTCCATAAACAACGAAATATCCTGACTCTGTTCTGCCTTGCCGAAACCCGCACTTCGACTCCGCTCAGTGCTCATCGGCAACCGCTACTTTGCCAGCCGGATTTCGTATGAGAGCGTTGAGCGGAGTCGAAACGCGGGTTTCGGCTCAAAACGATCAATACAATTGTGTTTCTCACCATCCCCCCGGATGCGACGCCATCACCTACCAATCGTCCCGTGCCGTCGATCGATGCCAGTCATTGGACTCCGGTTCTTCGGATCGATCAATCATTGCCAGTTCGTAGCGCTCGTCGTCGTTCTCTTCCTCAGAGGGCAACACGGTTGATGGCTGCGATCGCGGTTGGGGATCGGGATGGAAGGGAATGGGAGCCGCTGGGCGATCGGTGTAGATCGGTTCGGGGCGATCCAGATCGCGGGGTGAAAATGGCGCGATCGGTGCGTCGTCTGCCCAGCGATCGAACCCTTGATCGGCGATCGGCAGATCGTTCGCCGTAAACAGTGGCCCTTCATCGAGATCATCCGGCTCGATCGACAGCTTCAGCGGCTCGACCACTTTACTAAAGGCATCTTTCACAAAAGCTTTGATAAACTCCTCTTTGCGCGTGAGCTGAAACTGTCGCTGCACCACCTCGGTCATACCACCATCGCCCCAGTCCTGATCCTGGCGAAAATATTCGATAAAACTTTTGCCCGCAATCCGGGTTAGGTAGGCCGCAACAATGCCCTGGATGGCGCGTCCCACCACCAGCGTCGCCACATTCAGCGACAGCGCCCCGGCCACCAACTGCACCGCGCCTTTGACAATGCCCAAACTGGCGAGAGTTTTGCCCAACGACAGCGCTAGCTCGCGACCCCGTTCCATATTCAGCTCGCAGCCGTACACCTTGGCGATTTCCACCACCATTTGCGCGTTCACTGCCGCTGCTGCCAACATATCCACCACGGGCAACGGCGTCATCGCCACGGCTCCCGCACCGATCCACTGGTAGCGATCGACGATTTTGGCGGCTTGGCGGTGACGTTGGGCGTCGATCAGCTTGCGGGCGCGATCGCCGAGCCGCTGGGATTGCAGCAGGATGTTATCGGCGATCAGGTCTTCGCCTTCGGATCGGAGGACGGCAATGATTTGCTGTACGAGGGTGAGAATTTCCGGATTGGGCTTAATCACTTCGCCGCTGTCGATGCGCACCGAGGGCGGGTTACTGGCGATCGCGACGATATCGCTCGGCGGAATCCAGCGGTGCAGGCGCGATCGCAGCTTGGCGAGAATGTCCTCGCGATCGGCTTCCAGGTATAAATCGCTTTTATTAAAGGCGACGATCGAGCGTTTGCCGATTTCAGCGAGCGCAATTAATGGCGCAAATTCGGCCTGAGTCAGGTCATTATCCACCACAAAAATCAGTAAATCCGCCTCTGCTGCCCACTGCCGCGCCACCTGCGATCGCATCCCGCCCGCCTCGCCCGCTTCCAAAATTCCCGGCGTATCGACAATCTCCACCGACTGCCCGACCCCGTCCAACTCCAG
>JAAUPN010000202.1 GCA_012033105.1 Coleofasciculaceae cyanobacterium RL_1_1 | reverse complement strand
CGTCTCAACGCCCTGCGCAAAAGTGCAGCCCGTGCCAAATCGCGCACCCAAGGATCAGCTCCCAGCACCAGTACTAGCACCAGCCGCACCACTGAGCGCATCCGCGAAACGTTCTAGCGCAGTATTTTGGCAAAACTTTAGCAAAAAGCTCTAAACACACCCGACGCTCCACCCGCGATCGATTTCCGATCGATCGTGAGAACAGTCGGCACTTGAGTTAAACAGACAGGACTTATACAGAAGTCCGGCTTCTAACACGGAACAATCGGCACTTGAGTTAAACCGATCGCGCCATCAAATCGGTCAATGTATCCGCCCGCAGCAGCTTCAGAACGATCTGAAGCTGCTGCTTTTTAGCTTGACGAATACCCAGCATCAGAAAACGATCAAGTTCAGACACATTAAAAACGTGATCATTCCTGTTCATGTAACTTAAAACTCTATTAAGTTACATGAGTTGATATTTACAAATATGTCAGATCAATACATTTCTTTGTATGTTTCACGACTCGTCTTAAATCACTCTGCGGAAATACGAAAAAAGTCAATGAGAACGTTAACATCTAAATTATATGAACACCTAGCATCGAGCGAACTTTCTATGGCTTCGCCATCTCAGGTTAGAACCTATTTAGCACATTGGTTTCAGCTCAGTAAAAGAGTTGTATCCCAAGACGGTCAACATCACTATCTCCCCTCACCCATCTTTTCTGGAGAGGAATACAGCCCTAACTTTGAATGGATGTGGTCGCAAATTTCCGCGAATCATGCCGATCGCTTCTATTTAGAGGGAACCGATCAAAGCATTGCCGATCTACTCAGCCCACGCTGGCAAATCGAGAGCTGCGCTCGCTGTCAAATGCCGGTTCCAACCTCGCACACCCATTGGACTTGCGGGATTTGTCCCTGTAGCGATCTGACAACCTGGCCGAACGAGAGTCTACCCAAACCCCGATCGCCAATCCAAACACAAACCCATTTACGCACAATCTGCTCGCGACTTCAGCAAAGTGAGCAACGAGATCGGGTGATGTCGTAATCGGCTTGAGAGGTCGTTGATACCATGGCCTCGTTCTGTCAATTGTTTAACTGTTTTTCTTGGCTAAGATTGGATACCGATCGAGAAAAACGGTTGATCGCTGTGTTGTATTTTTTATGAGTGTCCGTTTTTTGGGTGCGGGTTGATGGGACGTCGATCGCTGAAGTTAACGTTGCTGATTTGGGGGATCGTCGGTTTTAGCATCATCACTGCGCCGACCCTGCCGATGATGAGCAATCCGTTTCCTGCGATCGTGATCGCGGAACCGTTACCCGGATCAGCGACCTCTACAGCAAGCCAACCGCTCGATGAAATGACCGAGCTGGAACTGCGCGAAGAGTTAAACCGGCTTTGGACAGAGGGACTTTCGTCCTACAACACGGGAAATCGTGCGGCGGGGCTGGAAGCCGCAGGGCGAGCGATGGCGATTTATGAGCAGCTTGGCGATCGTCAAATGCTGGGTCAAAATGCGGCCTGGTTTGCGGCGTTGCACATTGGTGTTGGGGACTACGAACGGGCGTTGAGCTGGATCGATCACCTGGAATCGGCGGTGATCGCGGTGGGTAATGCGCAAAATCTGGGGTCACTCTATGACAACAAAGGGCTGGCGCTGTTTCAGTTGGGTGAATACCACGCGGCACTGACCGAGTATGCCAAGGCGATTACTTTTTTTGAGCAAGGTGATGCGACCTCTCCAGGGTATATCGGCCATGTCTGGAATCACATGGCGGCGGTGCATCAACAGCTCGGAAATTTTGATCAGGCGATCGCCCTGGTGGAACAAAGTTATGCGCTCAGTCAAGCTATTGAAGATGATGCCTTAGCGCTGCAAACGGCGGATTATTTGGGAAAATTTGAGCGCGAGCGGGCGAATTATGACGCAGCGAAAGGCTATCAGCAGCACGCTCTCGATCTAGCGATCGCGCTGAATAACGAGATGCGTGAGCATGAACGGGGCTATCTCGCCTCGATCGAATCTATTGATCCGGCCTATCGCGATGTCTTGCCCGATCAGATTAAATTTGTGCGTCCGCTCTATGAGGCGGATCGGCTCGCCAACCTCGCCCACACCTATGCCGCCTGGGGCAAGCCCGACCGCGCCCGCAACTTTGCAGAACGAGCCTATTCGATCGCCCACGCAGACATTAACGACGCGCCCGACAACTCTGACTACGATTTTTTTAACTGGACGATGGGTACACTCGGTGAAACCTATCGCACCCTCGGTGACTATGAGCGGGCAGAGGATCTACTCCGCGAGGCGATCGAAACACAGGAACGGGTACGATCAAACCAATTTCAACAGAATGATCGGCTGAAAGTGCTGTTTGCTGAGACGTACGCCAATGTGTTTGATGAGTTGCAATTGGTGTTAGTCGCTCAGGGCAAGGCGATCGAAGCATTAGAAGTGGCCGAACGGGGACGAGCACGAGCCTTCGTTGAGCTGATCGCCGAACGGCTCGAAGCGGGTCGCACGGCGGACGTCATACCGCCCACCCTCGAGCAAATGCGCCAGCTTGCCCGCAAACTCGACACCACAATCGTTGAATATACGCCGATCGAGCGCGAACACACGTTACTGATTTGGGTTGTGACCCCTAGTGGTGAGATTCAGTTCGCCGAGGTCGATCTCTCAGAGCTAGAGATGTCCCTTGAACATTTAATTTTTGCGGCTCGCTGTAGCAATCGTGTGTGTTTACGCCAGGTCTTGAGCTATACGCGCGGCAGTTTCGCCGCCTCAAGCGAAACACTGGCAACCCTTCAGGCGTACGCCAGCCCACCCGAAGAAACCATCACCAGCGGCACCAATCCCGGCACTCCAGTCAATCCCTACCTCCAGCAACTCTATGACCTAATGATCGCCCCGATCGCCCAGTGGCTCCCCACGAATCCCAACGCCCGCGTCGCCATCTCACCCCAAGGCTCGCTCTTTCTGGTTCCCTTCGCAGCCCTCCAAGATGCCAGCGGCACCTACCTAATCGAGCGCCACACCCTGCTGACAACGCCGTCGATCCAAGTACTCGATCGCACTCACGATCTGCGTCAAACCGTACATACGCGATCGGCACTCGTCGTCGGGAATCCCACCATGCCGGACAATCTCACCCCCCTCGCCGGAGCCGAAGCCGAAGCCCGCACCGTCGCCCAAATCCTCAAAACCCAAGCCCTCACCGGCAACGCCGCCACCGAAGCCGCTGTCCGCCACACCCTCGAAAATTCCCGCATCGTCCACCTTGCAACTCACGGAACCTTCGACGAACGCGACGGATTACGCAGCGCGATCGCCTTTGCGCCCACCGCCGAGCTTGACGGTTGGTTGACCTCGCGTGAGGTACTGGATTTAGATTTGAATGCGGAGGTGGTGGTGTTGAGTGCGTGTAGTACGGGGCGGGGGCGGATTACGGGGGATGGGGTAATCGGTTTGTCGCGATCGTTGGTGGCATCAGGAGCCTCAAGCGTGGTGGTATCGCTGTGGAACGTGGACGACGCGGCAACGGAGGCATTAATGGGGTCGTTTTACGATGCCTGGTCGCGAACGGAGTTGGACAAAGCACAAGCGTTACGGGTCGCAATGCTTGAAACGATGCAGGACTTCCCCCAACCCTATTTTTGGTCAGCGTTCACCTTTGTCGGAGAACCGCAGTAGCGGGGAGAGCCTGTAGTTGGAATTCCTAATTTACTCGATCATCACAGGGCAAACGCATACTCCTCTCGCTCTTGTATTGATATAGTTTCACGCAGATTGTTTAGGACAAAATGCAGTTTTTGCGTAGCGCAAGCTTCTAGCTTGCTCTTGGACAAACAGGATGCTTGTATTACGTGCGTCCTAAGCAGTCTGCGTGGGACTGTAAATATACAACCCTTGTATATTTAGGGTTTCGGGATTTTTGAACTGAAGTAGGGAATCCCAGGGCAAGAGTTTGAGCAGACTTTAGAAACAGCTTCTAAAGGTTTCTTGCCCCACCCCCATGTTACTTAGGGATTGCGATGGGTGGCCGGTGTCGCCAAATTCGGAGCTAGACCTTCAGGGTTACCACCAGTTTGTATTTGCAAAGCCTGAGTTGGATAGGCAAATTCAAGGCCATGCTCTGCAAATGCATCCATTAGCTTGAAGTTAATTTCCTGCTGAATGTCGGTATAGCGTAGGTAATCGCTGGTCTGGACGTGATAGACACTCTCGTAATTCAGGCTGAAATCACCGAGGCTGAGGAAGTGTGCTCGTTCAAGGAGTACATCCTCGATCGGCTCGATAATTTTACGAATAATGGCCGGAATTTCTGTAAGTTTCTGGCGATCGGTTTCGTAAATTACACCAATGCTAAAAGCAATACGGCGGCTTTCCATTTGCTTGAAGTTCCGCACCCGAGCGCTCACCAGCTCTGTATTTGAGATCACAAGCTGCTCACCGCTCAGGCGTTTGAGGCGTGTGGTCTTAATGCCAATGTGTTCGATTGTTCCGGCATCGTCACCGAGGACAACGAAGTCGCCAATCTCGAAGGGGCGATCGCAGATAATCGATGCGTAGCTAAATAAACCCTGCAAAATTCCTTAATAAACATGTTGAAAAAGTCGGATAAATTCATGAATTCTTCTAGCCATCTGGCCTATGCTTGCACAACACCAGTGGCACTTTGTTCTCCTTATCAGGCATTACCACCATAACAAACCTGTCAATTTGTGCCAATTCACATCATGAATACCTAACCTTTGTGCCGTCACCTCCGGGGTTCTAACACCGAAATATGACCGGTGTTATATGCCTTGAGATTCGGCACAAAGATCGCTAGCTAAAAATGCCTGCCAATCGCTAAAGACGACCTCCGCATAGCTGATGGCGATATCACGCACGAGCTGACAAAATTGTGCGGTATCACCCTGAACGATCGCCTGAACCTCTGCCTCGAAGGAATGGGGGACTAGATCTGCATCGTAATTTTGGTCAGCGCGGGAGTGGCAGGTGGCGAGAATTTTGCCCCACTGTTCGCAGAGTTTGCGTAAGGATTTGGGTTTGGTGAGGGTGGTGGTGTCGAAGGTGGCTTTATAGGGCGATCGCTCGCGCACCGAGTAAACACCGTCTGCTAGATCAATCCAGCCGAGATAGTCATCGGTGTGCAAGGTGGTGGCACGATAGGCGATCGCGTGGCGTTCGGCGTCATTGGCGAAGCTCGTGTCGTAGTGGTGGCGTTCGGATTGGCGAATGTGGGCATAAGCGGTAGGCTTGGTTTGGCGTTTGAGGTCGAGAATGCGGCGATCGCCAGCATTACGTCCCGCAATCAGAACGTAATAGCGTGGTGTACCAAGGGAGCCTGTACCGGCATTCACACGCCGCGCAATGTCGATCGCCCGAAAGTGAGTTTTGCTGTAGTGGAGTTGACCGGCGAGGGTTTTACCGTAGTCTGGAAAGGCGGCGAGAATGGCGGATCGTTCGTCCTCACTGACCGCGCGAAGTGTTTCGGAGGTTAGGTCAAATCGTTGCGATCGCTGTACTTTAGTCGTCCACTGATCCAGCATTTTCTCGCGACTGTTCTCGTCTTCCACCTCGCGCAAAAAATCATCGAGTTTGCCGTAGGTATTCTCAGCGGTGAAAAAGGTTTTCGTTTCGCGATCGTTGCCAACCAGTGCCACAATTTCGTCGAGATAGGCAGAGGTAAAAGCGTCGATCATCTCTGCCCCACGCTTGGGTTTCATGTCATGGTCGCGGGCAATAATCGCCAGACTGGTGGCCATCCGCCAGAGATCGTATTGGTAGTCGGCGACGATCGACTCGTCGAAGTCATTGATGCTGTAGGCGATATGATCCTCGGCATTCTTGTAAGCGCCGAAGTTCTCTGCGTGTAGGTCGCCCTGAATCCAGGTGCGGGTGTTGTTGTTACCAAAGCGACGTAAGCGGCGATCTCCCCCGAGATCAGACCAAAAGAGGTAGTTTGTACCGCGAAAAAAACTAAACGCTGACGCTGCCATTTTGCCGTGTTTCCACGATCGATCCGTAGGATTTAAGGCGTGATCGAACTGGCGGATTTGGGCGATCGGATCGCGGGTTTGACATCGGCGCTGGAACTGCTGCTGGGCATTGTGTTCTACCTTTTTCCACAGTTTAGAACACGCTTTCGGGCTACGCCGATCTTGGGACTTGAGGGATAGATGCTTTGTTTTCACGCTTCAGCCTTACGATACTAAACCTTCATCATCAAACGCGGAATCAACCGTCCAGCCACCTTAACGCTTGCTGTAGGCTCGTGATAGGGATGTACCTCCCACTGTGCGCGACTCTTGGCTTGTGGCCTGAGTGAGATCGGCGACGGGAATCGTGAAATGAAACTGACTGCCGCGATCTTTGCCTTCCGACTCGGCCCAAATCACGCCGCCCCAACGCCCTACCGCTTGACGGCAAATTGCAAGGCCGAGTCCTGTTCCTCCCACACTCCGTTGTAGCGCTCCTTCCTCTTGATAAAATCGCTCGAAGATAATCTCCAAGCGATCAGGCTCGATACCCCGTCCCGTATCGGCTACCGTGACTTCAATTTGCCCGAGAGGGAAAATCTCCGCTGATGTTGGGGGGGATGCCATTGCGGTGGACTGAGCCTTAGCTGCTGAAGCGGAATGGGTAACGCTGACCAATTCCTGCGGCGATCGAAAGCGGGCTTTAATCGAAATGGTTCCGGTTTTTGGCGTAAATTTGCAGGCATTGTCGAGCAGCTTACTCAAGACCTGCACCAACCATTCACCATCCGCACTGACAAACGGTAGCTCCTCTTCGAGATCAACCTCAACCTGGGGAAGCGATTTATTCGGATCGTAGGTATGCAAACTACTCCGCGCCAGATCGACACACTCCCGCAGGGCGAGTGGCTCCCATGTCCACTCGACTCGGCCACTTTCAAACCGTGAGAGGGTCAGAAAGTCCTGCACCAGTTCCCGCAAGCGTTCGGCATCGGTGAGCGCAGTCGAGAGCATCACCTGTCGCAACTCTTCCGGCATGTCCGGTTCATTCGCTAAACTTTCAAGACAGATTTGGATCGTGGACAGCGGTGTCCGCAGCTCATGACCGGTAATGGCGATGAGGTTGCTGCGGGTTCGTTCGAGGGCTTCGAGCTGTTCGTTTAACTCTTCGAGGTGTTCGTGGGTTTCGGCCTGGATCAGGGCTGTACCGATTTGGGTGGCGATCGTTGCCACTAGCTCCACATCTTCGTTTGTCCAGGAACTCGACGACGCATGACAGTGGTGCAGCTCAACAATGCCCAAGACCTGACCTTGGTACAACACTGGAACCATCAACCAAGCATGAATCGAGTAACGATCGACGGTTTGGCGAAAGGAGACCTCGCTTGTATTCAGCCGATTCAAAATTTGCGTTACGATGCGCGATTTAGGCGTGGTCGATCCATTCGTATCTTCCAGGAAAACAGCTTCCTTGGAGTCCATCACGCCATGAAAGAGGGGATTATCTGCAAGGGTCCAGATCCGTCCCTTTAAGGATGGGATGGCTTCGGCGCAGTATTCATGCTCGATCGTGGCTTCACGATCGAGCATTCGGCAGCGGTAGATAATACAGCGATCGGCACTGAGCGCTTGACCAATTTCACGTACGGCAGTGTCGAGAATCGCTCCGGTATCGAGGGAACTTCGGATGGTTGAGACAATC
>JAAUPN010000034.1 GCA_012033105.1 Coleofasciculaceae cyanobacterium RL_1_1 | reverse complement strand
ACGAAAATCAAAAGTAGGCCAAGGTACAGCGACGTCCGGTTAAGTTCGACGGGCTGACGGTTGGGGTTGGGAGAGCGAGTAGGCATGGTGGTTTAGGTCGATTAGCTAGCGTCGGATTGACGTCGGGTTAGCGTTGGATGAACTGCATCGCGGCGAGAGCGCCGATGAAGAAGATCGTCGGAACGCCCAGGGTGTGGACGGCCAGCCAACGGACGGTAAAGATCGGGTAAACGATCGGCTGATTGGGGGATTGATTAGTCATCGGAAAGTCCTGAGTTTGTCACGTGAGTTAGGTTACTCTCTAGTCGCACGAGCGTAATCAAACGGATTTAAGTACGATCGCGAGCCAAGATAGCAATAAAAATTACCAAAACGACCGAGTTCGTTACTTGTTAAACTCGCCAATCTGATCCGCACTCGTGTAGCGATCAGAAACGATCGGCAATTCGAGGCGTTGCTTGGTGAAGTATTCATCCGGGCGCGGTGTGCCAAAAGCGTCATAGGCGAGACCGGTGCTCACAAATAGCCAACCCGCGATAAATAGCATCGGGATCGTCACAGCATGGATGAGCCAGTAGCGTACGCTCGTGACGATATCGGAAAAAGGACGTTCACCTGTAGTACCCGCCATAGCTTAAAAACCTCCGTTCAAAACGTTGAGAAACATGAGAAACATACACATCATGATACAGAACGGACGAAACACTCACAAGATATGCTAAACCCGCGTCAGATAAATATCTGAGGGGTTCCTGTGGCCGAATGTTATCCGGCGATCGTCCGTCTGTCCTGAGCTTCAAGGCCGCGATCGCGCCGTCACTCAGGCTGGGCATCGTCCGGATGGCTGACCCGAAATGACGATGCCGATTAAGGCGCGGGAATCAAAACGACCCCCACACCAATTCGCTACGCCGCCTCGATCGTCGGCACGTAGCGCAGGAGAATACCACGCTGACCCAGGATAAAGCCGTGGTTTTCATCAAAGAACTGGATGTAGTTAAAGTTCGAGGGAACATCTTCGACAGCTCGGTCTTTTTTCCACGTCTCAGGCTCGCCGCCTTCCGTGCTAACCAGTAGGTTACCGCTACCTCCCACAACCCAAACTTCCTCGGGCGTGCGATAGCTCATATCCAGCAAACCCCAACTGGTAGAGAATTCCGGCGATTGTGCTTCGAGCCATTCATCCAAGTTGTTCCCATCGGAAAAGCGCAGTTGACCGCCACGCGCCAATAGCCAGAGGCCACCATCTGGACGAAAACCCATGTTTTGCACCCGGCGAGAATCTTGGCGATTATGGGGTGTCCATTCTGCGGTTCCGGGGTCCCAGGTCGAGTAAAAGTTACCGTTGGCCGACACCGTGACGTAACGACCTTCGGGGCTACGTTTAATGTTTCGGAATACGCCGAGAGCATCTTGCACCAAGGCTTTCCAGTTTTGGCCATCGTTTTCCGTAACGTAGACCGCGCCGATATTGGTGGTCATTTCTGCCGAGTGAGGACCGATCGCGACGATCGAACTCGGTGCGCCAGGAAGCTTTTTGCTCAGGGGAATGCGGAACCAAGTCGCACCGGCATCGGTGGTGTGGAGCAAGATCGACGGTTCACCCACAGCCCAGCCTTCGTCGCCCTCGAAGTCTACGGAGGTAAAGATGATATTTTCTTCACCGAGATCGAGGGGGCGTGCCTCCCACGTCTCGCCACCGTCGGTGGTCTCGAATAGACTGCCGCGACTGCCGACGAGCCAGCCATGCTGGAAGTCATCGCCACTGAAGGCAACATCGTAAAATGTGGCCTCGGTGGGCAGTTCGACCACTTGCCACGGGTTGTTGATGGTGGAAGGAACTTGGCTACAGCTCGCACAAAATAGGGTGGCGACGAGAACGATCGCGATCGTTCTCAGGCGCTTTAGAATCTCATTCATCGATAAAAAATATTGCAAGTTGAATCACAAATACGTCGTAAAAATGGTGTGCGATCGCAAAGCGGTCTATCCCAAGCCATAAAGACTGAGCATCATAATGAGTCCGACCAACAAACTACCAAAAATAAGGATATTTTTTTGACCGGGCGTCAGGGTGTTAACCCCAAGACCAAAACCGAGGTTTTCCTTAAAACCGGAGGCCGCACCCACGGGGCCAATGTTGGCAAATGCTTTTTTGCGAGCGCTGCACACGGGACAGCGCCAGTTGGGCGGTAGATCATCGAATGCGGTTGCGGCGGCAATATTGCCCGTACTGTCCCCCTTGGTTGGGTCGTAGACGTAGCCACAGGATCGGCATTCATGGCAGTCAAGCGACTCGTCGCGGATGTCTAGGCTCTCAGTGCTCTCGACCATCGGCTCAGTGTTGCTCTCAGTGTTTACAGGCTCGGGAGTGTCCATGATTAAAGACGTGCGTGAATTGTCAAGCAACCTTAAAAAAACTGTTAATTATTATGACATAGCACGATCGTTCGATAAAAATGTGCGCGTTGATGAGTGATTAGACCTAAAGCACTCAAAATCGAATGCTCGTTGATGAATCTGAACCAACGGTTGCCGAGCAGAAGTAAGAGCGCAAGGAGAGGTTGCAGTACGATTGAGCTAAAGCCGAGTGTCGATCGTCGCCTGTAAGAGAAATGGAAGATTGAACGAACATGAACGAACTTGAACAAGGGATTCAATCAGGGCTTGAGGCGCTCGAATTGGGCGATACCTCGTTGGCGCTGAAGCATTTTTCTGCGGCGATCGAGGCTGTTAATTCTGGCGGCATTGACGATCGAAATTTCCAGGCACAGGCACTGCGTCGGCGTGGAACGCTTTACCTTGATCTCGGACGTCCGCACGATGCCATTACCGATTTAACTCGATCAATCGAGCTGAATCCCAATGATCCTCAAGCCTTGCAAACCCGAGCTTTTGTAAGGCTCGCCTTGAATAATCCTACCGGAGCTATAACTGATTTACGGGCTGCGATCACGCTCAACGAAACCGATCCCCTCAGTCATCAGCTTGTGGGGACGGCTCTACGCCGCTGCACTCAAATCGACGCGGCGATCGCCAGTTTCACCCGAGCCGCGCGGCTCTATTTCGATCGCGGTGAACCGGAAAAAAGCCGCCAATGTCTCGCGCAAATTGACTGTCTGCGGCCTACATCTCCATCTCCATCTTCCGCTTCCGCCTCTCCGACGGCCATCTTGAATGCATCCTCGCTTCCATCCTCGCGACCCAATCCAACCCTGATCGACCCTCGCGCGTTTTACCGTCAGGCGATCGAACGTGCTGAAGCGGGTGATGCAGCGGGCGCACTCAGTGATTTGGAGTGGGTGTTAAAAAATGGCGCGTTGGATGCTGAAGCATTGTGCTGTCGTGCGGCGATTTACAGCACGTTAGGTCGATTTCAAGCGGCACTGGCTGATTTTAATCGTGTCCTCAAGGAGGACGATCGCTCGGCGATGGCCTACGGCGGACGGGGACGGGCGCGGCTGCGTCTTGGCGACGGGGCTGGGGCTGTGGCTGATTTTGACCGGGCGATCGCGATGACCCAAACGATGCGGCGCTCTTCGTCACCCGTGGCGTCGCCTATCGCAATCTCGGGAACGATAGTCAAGCATTTGCCGATTTTGAACAGGCGATCGCGATCGATGCCCACTGCGGAGCCGCCTACCTCGAACGCGGAGCAACCTATGCTCGCCAAGAGGAGTTAACCAAAGCAGCAGAAGACTATCAGCACGCCGCTAGCCTTTTTTGCGAACAGGAAGCATGGAACGACTACAAAGCAGCGATCGGCAAAGTCGCGAAGCTACGCCAGCCGCTTGAATCCAACGCTGCGACGACCCACAAAACAGCACCCTCAAGCGAGTCACAGCTCAAGCAGAAGCTATTACGCTTGGTGGGAGGTCATTGGGAGATCGCCGAGTGCTTGCTCGCTCAATGTCGCGAAGAGTACCCAGGACTCACAGACGAAGGGTATCTACGCCAGGTGATTTCAGAGATAGAAGGTGGTGAATTTAATTAGTTGAATCGCGGCTTTTTGAAGCCTGGATGGTTGAATTGCGGAATTATGGCTTCAATTACGGCTTGTCCGTCAGCTTCTCTAGTTCAGCTTCCAGCGATTCGAGCGATAGCGCTCCGGTCAGGATCTTGCCATTCATAAAAAAGGTCGGCGTCCCCGATAAACCTAGCTCACCCGCAAGTTTGAGGTCGGTTTGCACGGCGGTCGCTGCCGCCTCGCTCGCGATATCTTTTTGGAATTGATCCACATTGAGCTTGAGATCCTTGGCGATTTCGAGGTAGAGCTCCTCGCCCAGACGATCCTGATTTTCAAAGAGGGCATCATGGTATTCCCAAAACTTGCCTTGCTGCATCGCCGCCCAAGAGGCTAACGCAGCGGGAACCGCCTGGTCATGAATCTGAATCAGGGGAAAGTGCTTGTAAACGAGGGTGACGCGATCGCTATGTTTGGCCATGAATTCCGTTACGACATCGTGGGCGCTGGCACAAAACGGACATTCAAAATCCGAAAACTCGATCAACAACACCTCACCCTGTTCCGCACCGGTTTTGGGGGACTCACCGATCGCAGTATCGCGATCGGCAAGCAACTTCTGAGCTACATCACTTTGAGCCTGTTGCTCGGCGGCCTGTTTTTCCTGCTGGTAGGTCTGCACCGACTCAATGACAACCTCGGGATTGTCTCGGATAATTTGCAAAACTTGCGCTTCCAGATTGCCGTTCGATGCCTGACCACTACAACCACTCATCATCAGACCGAGGCACAGACTGAGGACTCCCCAGCCTGATCCGCTCGCAAAAACTGACGGGATAATCCTTGGAGCTTGAGGATTTTGGTCTTTGGAAATGGGGGGAAAACAGTGGGCATTTTTCTAGGCGAAAGAGGCGAAAGGTCAAACTTGCCCACGTTCATTCGAGCGGATCGACGACGATCGCAAGCCAAAAACAGGAGCGGTCAATATCTTAGCGAACTCTCATTCGCGAAATCTTAGCGAATCCTTTTCCATGGCGCGATCGTCCCTCTCGCGTCCCGTTCTTCCACCCAGATCAAGGCGGTTTGTTAAAATGACCAAAATAATAAGGGTCTCAAGCCCCGCCCTGACTTCGACCGGCTCAGTCCAAGTCCAGGGCGGATTGTGTACCATCATCAGAGAGCGTCAGCCCAACACGCCTGTGAAAGCACGAAACCGTCACCGAATCTATCCCAACCCGCTCCAGCGCCGAATGCTAGCGCGGACGTTCGGTTGCGTGCGAGTCGTGTTCAACGATGTCCTCAGATTGCGTCAGGAGAGCTATCAAACCACCGGAACGACCACCAGCATCACCGAGCTACAAAAACAGCTCATCACCCAAGCAAAACACACCCGAGAACGATGGTGGCTCGCCGAAGTCAGCAACATTGCTCTGCAACAGTCCATACAAGATGCCTGCCTCGCCTTTAGAAATTTCTTTCAGAGTCTGAAAGGCAAACGGAAAGGACAGAAAGTCGGATTTCCACGATTCAAACGGAAGAGCAACGCCCAAGCCTTTCGGCTGACCCGTGGCGGTTTTTCAATACGTGACAACGGCAAGCTGTATCTAGCGAAGATTGGCGACATCAAAGTTCGGTGGTCGCGCAAACTGCCATCAGAACCATCATCAGTCACAGTCATCCAAGACGCCGCTGGACGTTACTTCGTCAGCTTCGTCTGTGATGTTGAGCAGATCGAACACGAAGCACCGAATGAAGGTGTGGGAATCGACCTAGGGATCGCGACTTTTGCCACCCTCAGCATGGGCGAAAAAGTGGAAAACCCGCGCATCTTGCAACGCCAACTTAAGCGGCTACGACGTTTGCAGCAGTCCTTGAGCCGAAAGGTAAAAGGTAGCAAGCGCTATCAAATCGCCCGCCGAAAAGTTGCCAGATTGCGCGCTCGCATCAAAGACACCCGCACTGATTTCCTGCACAAGCTGTCAACCAAGATCATTAGCGAGAACCAAGCGATCGTCTTGGAAGACTTAAACGTGTCAGGAATGGTAAGAAATCGTCGGTTAGCCCGGGCGATTAGTGACGTGGGCTGGCGACAGTTTCGGGCAATGCTGGAAGCGAAGTCAATTCGTTATGGCCGCGATTTCCACATTATCAGTCGTTGGGAACCGACGAGTCAGCGTTGTTCGAGTTGCGGCAAGTTGGGCGGCAAACAGTCGCTCGATGTTCGTGTCTGGATGTGTCTGTATTGCGGTGCGGAACATGATCGCGATCTGAATGCAGCGGTCAATATCAAGCAAGCCGCCGGGGGACACTCGGAGGCTTTAAACGCTTGCGTTGAGCAGCGTCGAAACGCGCGTGGAGGATTGCATCAGTCTGATTCGTCAGCGGCAGCCGATGAAGCGCGAACCCGTCTAGAAGTCGAGCAATTTAGCTTGTTCACTTGCTAGGGAATCCCCGCGCCTTTAGGCCGGGGAGGATGTCAATATTGCAGTCACCCTCCCGAGCGCACGTCGTTTCGGGCGCTTTTAGAATCCCATACGTACCAGAAACGCATGATGACCGGCTCCTTGCTTCACCTCCGCGATGCTACGGCGGATGATCTCCCGGCGATCGTTGAAATCTATAACGCCTCCATCCCCCAGCGCATTGCCACAGCGGATCTGAAACCCGTCTCTGTCCAAAGCCGTCGCGCCTGGTTTGAAGCCCATACGCCCTACCATCGACCCCTGTGGGTGGCCGAGACGACGCAATATCCGGTAGCAGGCTGGCTGAGTTTCTCCTCATTTTATGGGCGTGCAGCCTACAACGCGACCGTTGAGATTGGCGTCTATGTCCGTCCAGAATGTCAGCGCCAGGGAATCGCACGAACGTTGCTCGCACGCGCGGTCAACGAGGGCAGCTTATACGATCTCCGTACACTGTTGGCCTACGTCTTTGCCCATAACTCTTCGAGTCTACGGTTGTTTGAGCAGGCTGGATTTACTGAATGGGGGTATCTTCCCCGTGTTGCCGAACTTGATGGTATTGAGCGTGATCTCACAATCTTGGGAAAGCGTTTACGACCATACCCAAGCTAAACGGCATAAATTCACTACAAATTCACCATGAATTTTTTGTGGATTCACCAAGGCAAGCGTGGGCCAGTTGTGCGGAATGAGAAAGAATGGGTTTTGATATACATCAAGGCGATCGCGGAGAAATCCCTCGAAATGAATTTCAGGGACGGGATCAAGCAACTTGGATCGCCAACGATCGCGTGGTTAATGTAAAAAATACACACTTGAGTGGCGGACACAGCCCGCAAGTCGTCACTCCTTTCAAGCTATCCTGGAGGGATCTAGGCCAAGCTGTAAGCAGCTCTGAGGAGAGAGGACGGGATTCTTACCGACGTAGCTCATGACACAGTATCGATCGTCTCAGGCAAGGTGAAGTTTACGCCGTGGTTAACAATTTTACATTTAGTGGGGATCAGCTAAACTGGGCGATTCAACAGGCTCCAGTGGCGATCGCTCTGTTTGATTGTCAGTTGCGTTATCGCATTGCGAGCGATCGCTGGCTGGAATATCACGGTTTAAACGTGGGGCCACCGCCCGTCGGTAGCCGCTACACCGACCTATTTCCCCAAGCACCTCAGCATTGGGTCGATCGCTATCGCAAGTGCCTCGATCACACCCTCGCCACCAGCGACTCCGGGTATTTATCGTTACCTAACGGCCATGCAATTTGGATGCACTGGCAAGCCTCACCATGGGTCGATCTCAACAGCCAAGTCTGTGGCTTAATTTTGCACGCTGAACGCGTTGAAGAAAGTATCGAAGTTAACCTAAGCTGGGCGAGAGCCGTCCAATTTTCGCCCGACCTCTACAGCATTTTTCACCTCGATGGGCGAATCAAGCATGTGAATGCTGCTTGGCAAAAAACCCTAGGCTATAGCCCCACAGATGTTTGCAACCGCTCATTTTATGAACTCGTGCATCCAGAGGATTTATCCGCCTGCGAAATTGCGATCGAGCAATTAATTTCAGGTCAACCCCTTAGCCATCTCGAAAATCGCTATCGTCACCATGACGGTTCCTATCACTGGCTACAATGGTCGGCCATGGTGGAATTTGATCGGGGTGAAATCTACGCCGTCGCCCGTGATATTACCAAGCGCCACGACGCCAACGAAGCCCTAGCTCGCAGTGAAATTCAACTACGAGATCAGGCCAAAACTTTAAAACAAGCCCTTCGTGATCTCAACAACACCCAAATGCAGCTTGTACAAACCGAGAAACTTTCGACCCTCGGACAAATGCTGGCTGGAGTGGCTCACGAAATTAATAATCCCGTCAACTTTATCTACGGCAACCTGCTCCACGCCAGGGAGTACACCCAGGATTTAATCAAGCTCATTCACCTCTACCAACAGGAATACGATCAGCCATCGCCGGAATTGCAAGAGGCCATTGTCACCAGTGAACTCGACTTTTTAATCGAAGATTTACCACAGCTCTTAACCTCAATGAGACTCGGAGCTGATCGGATTAAAGAAATCGTATCGTCACTCCGCAACTTCTCGCGTATCGATACCAAAGCCACAACCACAAACATTCATAACTGCCTCAACAGCACCCTGACAATCCTACAAAATCGAATCAAAGACAGCCCAACTCGCCCCGCCACAATTATTGAACAGAACTATGGCGACCTGCCTCAGATTCAAGGATATGCCGGGCCGCTCAGTCAAGTATTTATGAACATTCTGAGCAATGCCCTCGACGCCCTCGAAGATGTGGATTGCGATCGCAGTTACGCCGACATTGCAGCGAAACCAAACCGAATTGTCATTGCAACGTCCAGCGGTTCGGACAGCGTTTACATCACCATTACGGATAACGGACCCGGCATCCCTGAAGCGGTGCGATCGCGACTATTCGAGCCATTTTTTACCACCAAGCCCAGTGGCAAAGGAACCGGCCTCGGTCTTTCGATCTGCTACCAGATCATTACGGAAAAACACAGGGGATGCATTACCTGCGAATCCCCTGTAACGGACGATGGTGGTACGAGGTTTTCGATCTCGCTGCCTTTAGCTCCACCCGGTGATTCCGCTAGCAGCAAATCGTAGGGGTTAGATTGTCATATCGCCATCGTGTGCGAGCCATGCGCGAATCCTAGCGAGCGGATAGCGCCATCGATCGCTGACGTTCGATGGTTTGAAGCTTGAGCAAGAGTGTGTCCATCTCAGCTTGCAATTGTAGATACTGCACCTGATGATTTGCCTGGTAAACCGAAGACCAGCCCTCCGATACCGGCTCAATCGATCGCACGCGGACAGACTTAGACTGAGGTTTTAATTCATCTGATGAAGTCATGAAAATAGTTTCCTTTTAAAAATGAGTGCGGATAAAAAAAGCAGTCAGAGGCCGTCAAAGCCAGTCAAAGGCATTGACCAATGCATACGTCTGGGGACGTAGCACCTGAACCTTCACCATCGGAATATCACCTCAATTAAGAACCAGTCAAGAACCCAGTGACGTGAATCCCCAGGATTGGGTAACCTTCGCCTGACCCTGATCGATACTCTAACGGTCAGTGGCCGTCATTCTGCATCAATTGCTGCAATTTTCCCAGCCTGCAATTTTTCCAACCTGTTGACACCGAGCAAAAGTGTGACATATTCATGACCGAGTCATCGAATCCTTAAAAGGCCAACCTGAAACGCCGTATACTATCAGAGCATAAGAGCAAGTCGTCACTTTGTCGCTTCGTCTGTGTTCGTAAGTGTGATCGTACCCCTCGTACGCAAGCTGATTGAACTGTAGATCGTCTCGATCCTTACAAAATCAGAGGACTTGCCTGCTTTTGATAGACTGTTGAAAACTTCAAAACCGTAGCAACAACGACAGTGACGCTGAGTTTAACCCCACCCCAAACTGCCACAGATATTCCTCCCCACCGCCAAAATGGCTGGCGCGGCCTCATTGAGGCGTATCGCCCCTATTTGCCTGTTACGGACAGCACACCGGTCATCAGTCTGCATGAAGGCAATACACCGCTGATTCCTGTGCCAACGATCGCCGCAGAGATTGGCAAAAAAGTACAGGTCTTCGTCAAGTATGACGGACTGAATCCCACCGGCAGCTTTAAGGATCGTGGGATGACGATGGCCGTCACCAAAGCCAAGGAAGCTGGGGCAAAAGCTGTTATCTGTGCCAGTACGGGCAACACATCGGCAGCGGCGGCAGCCTATGCCAAACGGGGTGGTCTACGGGCGTTTGTGCTGATTCCTGACGGGTATGTTGCCCTCGGTAAACTCGCGCAAGCCTTGGTTTACGGTGCGGAGGTCTTAGCGATTAAAGGTAATTTCGATCGCGCTCTAGAAATTGTGCGTGAACTCGCCGATCGCTGCCCGGTTACCCTCGTTAACTCAATTAACCCTTACCGCCTCGAAGGTCAGAAAACGGCTGCATTTGAAGTGATTGACGACCTGGGCGAAGCGCCGGACTGGTTGTGCATTCCTGTGGGTAATGCAGGCAACATCACAGCCTATTGGATGGGCTTTTGCCAGTATCACCAGATGGGTCGATCAACCCGACTGCCCAAAATGATGGGCTTCCAAGCGTCCGGTTCAGCTCCCTTTGTCTTCGGCAACCCAGTGCTACAACCGGATACGCTCGCGACCGCCATTCGGATCGGCAACCCAGCGAACTGGGAAAAAGCACTCTCCGTACAGGATGCGAGCCAGGGCGAATTCAATGCCGTTACGGACGATGAAATCATGCACGCTTACCGCATGTTGGGGCAAGAAGGTATCTTCTGTGAACCCGCAAGTGCTGCGTCTGTTGCGGGTTTGTTAAAGCTCAAGGATCGTGTCCGCGAAGGCGCGACATCGTTTGTGTCTTAACCGGTAATGGACTCAAAGATCCAGACGCTGCGATCGCCCACAGTGATGACAGCTTGTTCAAAAAAGGGATTGAACCTGACCTGGAAACTGTCGCTGAAATCATGGGTTTCTAGCCTAGGGTTCAACGCTCTAGCAGTAACCGGAGGAGAGTCGGGCGGCGATAACGATGATCCAAGGATTAGTTTGATCAATCAACCGCGATCCAAATAATCCTTGAATCCCAGAGCCGGTCAAAGTGCGATCGCCCATCAACCACCGCCCAAACTCCCCCCCTACAGTTATCCCCTTGAATCTTCCCCCTCTCATTTTAGGTTTGAACGCTAGCCACAGGTTACTCATTCTGATTTTGTAAACACTGTAGAAACCAAATGTGGATTCTGCGGTGTTTATTTTTTGCCGGTTCAGAGATGCGATACGCTCTATCAAACTGGCCGCGATCGCATCTCTATCCCAATGTGCTTGTCATCTTATTGCAAATAATTGTAGTTTAGAGAAGCCATCAATACACTCCAATTTCGCACCCTTTCACCTTTCACGCCATCTATGAGCGACGAGATTCTCCGGCTTAATCGAGTCACCAAACAGTTTGCCAAGTCATCTGTTCCCGCCCTCGACACGATCGACCTATCCTTAGCACGAGGTTGTCTGCTGTCTTTGCTCGGCCCCTCCGGCTGTGGCAAAACGACCTTATTGCGATTAATTGCTGGATTTGAACAGCCAGATCACGGCACGATTTCCCTCTCCGGTCATCTTGTTGCGGGTGAGGGACGCAACGTCCCCCCCGAACGTCGCCATCTCGGCATGGTATTCCAAGAGTTTGCCCTCTTTCCCCACCTGACCGTCGGGCAAAACATTAGTTTCGGCCTCAAGCAAGCGGGACTTAGCACCCAAGACGTACGACGACGAACCGGGGAAGCCCTCGAACTCGTCGCTCTTAACGGTCTTGAGAAACGTTACCCCCATCAACTCTCGGGCGGACAGCGCCAACGTGTCGCCCTCGCCCGTGCTCTCGCCCCCAATCCCGATCTTATTCTGCTCGACGAACCCTTGAGCAATCTCGATGTTCAGGTGCGACACTACTTACGCCATGAAATTCGTCATATTCTCAAAGAAACTGGCACCACGGCAGTGTTTGTCACCCACGATCGCGAAGAGGCGATGGTCATGTCCGATCGCATCGGTGTGATCCGCCAGGGTCAGCTTGAGCAACTGGGAACGCCGGAGGAGATTTATTGCGCTCCCCAGTCGCGTTTTGTCGCGCAGTTTGTCAGTCAGGCTAATTTTCTCAATGCTCGTCGCCGAGGATCGGCCTGGGAAACTGAAGTCGGAACCTTTGAGGCGATCGCTCCCAGCGTGAAAGACGGGGAAATCGGCGAGTTGGCCATTCGGGAAGAAGATTTCACCTTAAAACCAGACGTAGACGGTCGCGTCACGGTTTTAGACCGGCAGTTTTTGGGTCATAGCCACCGTTACTGTTTGGCAACACCTTCAGGTCAGCAAATTCATGCCCGCACACCACCCTCTTCGGTTTTGCCGATCGGCTCGCGCGTCTGCCTCTCCGCCAATAACATTCGCCTTTTTCAGGGCGATCATACCGGGCAGCAACTGCCCCCTGCCGTTTAATTTGAACAGTGTTTCACTGACTGTTTCCAATTATTTTGTGTCTAGTCGCATGGTCTGAATTCAGGACAACTTTAGATTCCTTGAAAATTTCTTTTGACTCCAGTTCGGACACTGCGACTTGTCCTAGGTCGGAAAATGTAACAAGCTGTAGGGCAAATGTTTACACTGCCGATAATTTGGCAAAGGAGATTCCGTCCGTGGCAAAAATTGAAATCTACACCTGGAGTCGTTGCCCATTTTGTATTCGCGCCAAAGCTTTATTGGATAGTAAAGGTGCGAGCTACACCGAGTATTGCATTGATGGTGATGAGGCGGCACGTGATGTCATGGCCGATCGCACTCAAGGTCGTCGTAGTTTGCCACAAATTTTCATTGATGACCGTCACATTGGCGGCTGCGATGATGCCCACGCCCTCGATGCGACGGGCGAACTGGACACCATCCTAAAAGCTGCATAAGTCTTTGGATATCAGGTCTTTGGATATCAGGTCTTTGGATATTACTAGAGACTTATAGTTTCTTGCTTTGTCGTTCGGACAAAATGCAGTTTTCTCGTAGCGCAAGCTTCTAGCTTGCTCTTAGGACAAGCAGGATGCTTGTGTTACGTATGTCCTCAGCGATCTGCGTGAAACTTAGGATCTATAGTCGGGCACATCTTCTGTGTCCGAAACAATTTATTTGAGTGGACTCCGTTCGGAACAGCAAGACCCTCGATAGCGGCGCTACATTCCCCTAGAAGAAGAAAACCACCCAAGCTAACAGCGTGGGTGGTGTTTGGTGTGAGGAGTGAACGGAAACATTTGTCTCCGCTACACTTTATTTTAGAACAAGAGTTAGATTACATCTCATTCAGACTAAAAAATCTAACCACATTCAGGCGCTAGATGTAGTGAGATGCACAGATCAGAGTTTAAGTATGTGCGTGGAAATCAAGAATTAGTTCACCCGGATGTCCCTCGCAGACATCCAACGATCACCATTTCAACAGGTTGAACTGCTCCATGTCGATCGTGTCACGGTTACGGTAGATCGCCAGCACGATCGCCAAGCCAACCGCCGCTTCTGCTGCCGCGATCGTGATCACGAACACCGAAAAGACCTGACCTTTGACATCAGCATCCAGAAAATTCGAGAAGGCCATCAAATTTAAGTTGACCGCATTCAGCAACAGCTCGATCGACATCAAAACGCGCACCGCATTACGGCTCGTAATCAGACCGTAGATACCGATGCAAAACAGAGCTGCGGCCAACAGCAAAAAATATTCTAGTTGAAGCACAATTATTTAACCTCGAAAACACATGGGGTTGAATCTGCAACACACAACGATTCAACCGCTAAGTTTGATCACTTAAACCTAGATACCGAGTCTTACTTCGAGACCGGTTCTAGAGGCTCTGGTGCCACGGGGTCACGCGGACGCTCGGGCAGGCGAAAGATGAGGTTTGGATCGCCATCATCAGCATTTGTATCAGGGATAAATTCGCGGCGAGCCAAGACGATCGCGCCAATCATTGCAATCAGCAGCAACACCGACGCCAATTCAAATGGCAGTAGGAAATCACTGAAGAAATGTTCGCCCAAACGGAGTGCCGTATCGCCCACCACGGGAGCTTCAGTCAAAACAGCCCAGGGCGTCGTGATCGCCACTGTTCCGAGCAGCGCGAACAGCCCCAAACACACCAATGCTGTCAGCCCCTGGCGAATCCAGGCATTTTTCAGCGGCACTAATGGCTCGCGTTTGTTGACCAGCATGATCGCGAACAGGATCAGTACGTTAACCGCACCGACATAGACGAGAATCTGCGCAGCAGCGACAAAGTCCGCGTTGAGCAACAGATACATTCCCGCAATGCTGATGAACACACCGCCCAACAAAAAGGCGGAATAGACGATGTTCTCAAGCAAGACAACGCCGAGCGCCGCCACGATCGTGGTTAACGTTAAAACGCCAAACGATACGAGTTGTGTTCCCTCTGCCAAAGTCACAGTAGTTTTACGTCCTTTTCGTTGAATGAGCGGTGGTAATGGTTAACGGCGTCTAACTAGAACACCGTTAACGTTGATCAGTTGAGCCAGAGTGGGCTAGGCGTCGTCGTCACTGACGGGTGCAGCGGCAGCTTTCTCTTGCTTAATGTCGTTGAGAATGTCTTCGGGGCGCTTCCCAGCTCGCTGTGCGCCTTTGGGTAGATCATGGGGGTCCATGACACCTTTGGGGAGGTAGGCAAACTCACGTAAGGGCGTCACCATCGGGTCAAGTGTGACTTTTTCGGGTAGGCGACCGAGGGCGACGTTGTCGTAGTTCAGCTCGTGGCGATCGTAGGCGCTGAGTTCGTACTCTTCTGTCATCGAGAGGCAATTGGTTGGGCAGTATTCAACGCAGTTACCGCAGAAAATACAGACCCCAAAGTCAATACTGTAGTGATTGAGCTGCTTTTTCTTTTGGGCTTTGTTAAATTCCCAGTCCACAACGGGCAGGTTGATCGGGCAAACGCGGACGCAGACTTCGCAAGCGATACACTTGTCAAATTCAAAGTGAATCCGACCTCGATAACGTTCTGAGGGGATGATTTTTTCGTAGGGATATTGCACGGTCACCGGGCGACGACGCATGTGGTCGAAGGTTACCGATAGACCCTGTCCGATATATTTCGCGGCTTGGAACGATTCCTTTGCGTAGTCGCCGACTTGTTTGAGAAACTTCAGCATGGCTTAGGGGCTTGTAACGTGGGGCGAATGTTAAAGCGGTGATCGCGTCACCGCGATCAATCGGACGAGACTTAGCCCGGTTGACGGCAAGCCGCTAGGCTAAGTCTCGGGTAGCAGGTCAACCGCCAAAGGCGATCGGAAATGCTAGCTTCAAACCGGCCGTAATTAGCAGGTTTGCCAGGGAAACCGGAAGCAGAAACTTCCAGCCAAGGTTGAGGAGTTGGTCGATGCGGACGCGGGGGGTTGTCCAGCGCAGCAAAATCGCGAGGAAGACGAGGGCGTAGGTTTTGACCAGTACCATCGTGATTCCGATCGCGGCGGTGATCACCTGAACCCAGGCGACATCGGGACTAACGCCAATCCAGCCCGCCAGGGTATCGACCGGGATCGGGAAGCTCCAACCACCGAGATAAAAGATGGCGAACAGGAACGCACTCAGGATCAGGTTAACGTACGACCCCAGATAGAAGAGTGCAAACTTCATGCCGGTGTATTCGGTTTGATAGCCAGCAACGAGTTCTTCTTCTGCCTCCGGAAGGTCGAAGGGAAGACGTTCAGTTTCCGCCAGGGCAGAAATCCAGAAGATGATAAAACCGACGGGCTGACGCCAAATATTCCAGCCGAGGATGCCGTGGTCAGCTTGTTGGTTGACGATATCGATCGTGCTGAGACTGTCGAGCATCAGAGGCGAGTCGCCAAAACCGACAGCGCCAACGGAATCTCGTAACTAATCGACTGGGCGGCAGCACGTAGACCACCAATCAGAGCGTATTTATTATTTGACGAGTATCCGGACATCAGTAGCCCGATCGGCGTCACACTTGAGAGGGAAATCCACAGAAAGGCGCCGATACTGAGGTCAGTCACCACTAAGTTCTGACCAAACGGCACAATTAAGTAAGACAAAAAGACGGGGATCACAACGATCGCGGGGCCGATTGTAAACAGCCAAGGGTCGGCACGATCGGGGACAATGTCCTCTTTAAAGAGCAACTTGAGGCCATCCGCAACGGGCTGTAGCACACCGAGGGGGCCAGCATATTCCGGGCCGTAGCGCTGCTGAACAGCGGCGGAAATCTTCCGCTCTAGCCAGACGGCAATAAGTACGCCAACCGTTGCGACGATGAGCATAAGCCCCATGGGCAACGGTAGCCACAGCACTTTCGCGAGTGCTGAAGGCAGCCCGAGATCGACAAGTAGCTGGATCGCACTGCTTTGTAGGTCGATTCCTGATTCCATAAACCTGGTGACGTTCGTGAAGGTTCGGTGTGAAACGGCGTGTACGGCCTCTGTTACGGGTTCCATAGTACATTGCTGGGCTAGCCGATGCCACAGAAGATCGCAGAATCAGACCGTAGGATGATCGCTTCATCCTTGAATTGGAACGTCTTTTCGCGAGGAATCCACGCTAAACATCAATGCACGTTATGAAATGTATGTGAAATCCGTAAATAAGTTGGTGAGGTAACGTTTATGACAAACCGTCAGGCCAAGTCGGAACGATGGTACGCGATCGCCTATCTCCTGTGGTGTGTGATCGCGGAGTATGGGCAGCTTGTACCGCATTCTCTGCGTCCTCCGCAGGCGATGACATCGGCAACGGTGACGCGGGTGGTGAGTGGTCAAACGATCGAGGTTAGTTTGGATACCCCGCTGGATATTCCGTCCGATCGCCGAGGTAAACCAATCGAAACGATCCGGTTATCTGGAATCGATGCGCCGGATTTGCGTCAGTCACCTTGGGGGCTGGCGAGTCAGCAGGCGTTAGCGACGCGGATTGAGGGGCGGCGGATCGGGCTGGAATGGGAGCGGGCGGACGAGTTGGGTAGACCGGATCGCGATCGGTTTGAGCGGTTGCACGCATCGGTTTGGTTTGAGGGGGAACTGATCCAGGCGGAATTACTGCGATCGGGCTGGGGTTTGATGCAGGATTCGCCGCTGGGTCAGGAGTCGTTGCATATTGCCACATTACGCAATGCCGAGGCGGAAGCTCGATCGCTTGATCGTGGTTTGTGGTCTGCGGTCTCTGCGCTACGACAACATCCGGCGGAGTTTCGCAGTGAACTTTAAGATCGCATCACACTTTTTAAAACATCAAATTTAGTAAAACAATCAAAAAAATCAACCCCAGAAATCGAGACCTTTGAGGTTTCCAAAACCTCAAAGGTCTGAATCATTGTTGTGATCTGGGTTGCGATCTTGACCGATTTAGCTGGATTTTGCTTTGAGGAAGTTTTGCAGATCGGCGATCGTAAAGACCGCATCAAAGGCTAGCCCCACTTGCGCGTAAAGCTCCGCACCACCCTGCTGGCGATCGACCAGCGAGATCACGCGATCGACCACATAACCCGCTCCCCGTAGCCGCTCAACCGCTTTCAGAGCCGACTGTCCCGTCGTGACCACATCTTCTAACACCACGACGTAGATCCCTCCGGTAGGGGGGACCTTCAATATACGCCTGCGTACCGTGTCCTTTGGCTTCCTTGCGGACGATTAACGCCGGAATGGGCTGCGCTTCGAGGGCAGAAACGAGGCTCACCGCCGAGACGATCGGGTCCGCACCGAGGGTCAGACCCGCAACGGCAGCCGTGTCCGGTGGCAACAGGTTGAAAATGGTGCGTCCTGTCGCTAGAGCACCGATCGCGTCTAGGGTCACCAGCTTGCAGTTGATATAGTAGCTGCTGTTTTGGCCAGACGAGAGGGTGAAGTCTCCTTCGCGGTAGGCGCGATCGACGAGCAATTCGAGCAGGGTTTGGCGAGGGTCGGTCATAAGTTCAGAAAGAATTTGAGCCAAAGATAGGGTAATCGATGCTGACACCCAAGATCGCCAACATCCTGCGGCTTAATCGCCATCGAGTAGCGCATACTCATGCAAAAGCGCGAGCGGGACGTATCGCAAGGCGGCCTCGTGGGTCGCGTGCAGATTAATCGGCGGCGCGCAGCCAGCATCAAGGGCTTCTTTCCAGCGCGACGCACACAAACACCAGCGATCGCCCGGTTTCAGTCCGGGAAAACCATACATCGGCATCGGCGTACTGAGATCATTCCCCTGCTGGCGAGTGTATTCGAGAAATTCTGCTGTGACTTGAGCACACACCACATGAACACCGCGATCGTCAGGCCCCGTCTGACAAAACCCATCACGATAAAACCCTGTTACCGGATTGGTGCAGCAACAGGCGAGGGGTTGACCGAGAACATTTTTCGCGTTGAATTCGGGCATGGGGTTAGAGAGTTGGGTTCGTGCAGTGGGGACAATCAAGGGTGATCAGAAAGCGCGGTTTTGCCTCAGTGCTAGCTAATATCCATCGGAGTTTCAGACCAAGAGGTTAGACGCTAAACGTCCGGGCAAACTGATGGCGCATCGAGTTCAACGATCACGGGGGTATGGTCGCTCGGTTTGGGCAGTTTTCGCGGTGCCACGTCGATCGTGCAAGCCGTCGCCGCATCGTAGAGATCCGGAGTGAGATAGAGATGATCGATGCGCCAACCGCGATTACGACGAAACGACGCCGCGCGGTAGTCCCACCAGCTAAACAGGTCACCGGCAGACTCAAATTTCCGAAAGGCATCGGCTAGATCGAGTTGTAGCACAGCTTTGAGGGCGTCGCGCTCGGCTGGCATTGTACCAACAACGTGATCTTCGGGCGTTTTGGGTGTGTGAATATCGCGATCGTCGGGCGCAATATTAAAGTCACCACACATACACAAATGTCGATTGCCCTCCGCCAGCAGCCGCTCGGTGTAATCGCGTAATTTTTCGAGCCAGCGTAGCTTGTAATGATACTTGTCGCTGTCGTAGTCGCCCCCATTGGGAACGTAGAGATTAACCACCCGCACGCCATTAAAGACACCGGAGATCACCCGTTTTTGCTCGTCTAGGTCGGTCACGGCAGAAGCACCGAGAATACTTCTAAAGCCGATGTCGATTTGGGTCGCGGGCGATCGGCTCAAGATAGCAACGCCGTTGTAGGCTTTTTGGCCGGAAATATACAGGTGATAGCCGAGACTTTCAAACGCTTCGCGCGGAAAGTCGGCATCCACAACTTTAGTTTCTTGTAGGCAAAGAACATCAACGGCGGACGCTTCAAGCCAATCGCGAACGATGCCCTGTCGCGTACGAATCGAGTTGACGTTCCAGGTGGCGATTTTCATTGGAGCTGCGGCAAGACGTCAAGATTGTAGATCGGGGTCACAAACACTGTACGTGGTACAAGACTGTTGGATGTGTTTTTAGCGTCAGGCCAAAGCATTATGATTCCTTCTTTGTTAGGATATCAACCAAAACAGGCGCGAAAATCGTGATCGTTCAGGTACACACGCTACCTTGAAGATCGACCATCAATTTCTGAATAATTTTTGATCAATCAAGTCGTATGATCCCCATTCCGTTTGCATTTCGCAACACCGTGGGCGGTATGACGGCCATCTCGGCTCTAGATCAACGATTTTGTTCACAATCTATACGATTCGCCGATCGCACTCGTTTCGTTTTCTTGAGGTAAATGAATGTCCGATAATTTCCAAGACGTTGCACTCGACACTATCCAGTCCCAGGTGGAGTCTGCGCAGATCACAGCCCCAGCACCCACCGCGAGTCAACCAACGGATGATTCATCCTATGCGTTGATGATGACTGCTGTACGTGCAGCGATCGACCGGAAAGGGGGGAATGTGGTGGCGCTTCACGTTGCGGAAGTGTCCTTCATGACGGACTATTTCGTGATTGTCACCGGTTTTTCGCGTGTGCAAGTACGAGCGATCGCCCAGTCTATCGACGCTGAAATCGAGGATACGCTCGGTCGCCTGCCCCTACACAAAGAAGGGATGAGTGATGGCAGTTGGGTGCTGCTCGATTATGGCGAGATGATTGTGCATGTGTTTTTACCCGATGAACGCGAGTTTTATAATCTCGAAGCCTTCTGGGGTCATGCCGATCGGGTGGAAATTCCCGCCGAACTGTTTGAAGCATCCTAGGATCATGGCTTGATCGGTTGTATTTGATTGCTTCTGTTTTTTCTAGACTGCTGCTATCCGCCAATGAAACGAGCTTTTGTCTGCCCTGTTCCCGAGGAGCAACAGCCACTTAACGAATATCAAGAACTAACAGAGTCGGGATTCTTTCAGTCGTGTAGCGCTCCCCTGGGGCAATACCTGAAAACCCTGGCCTGGATTTGGTTTCCTAGCCTCGCGATCGCGATGCCCGTTTCAGCGGCTAGCTTCAACCCTAGCCAATATCCGCTGGAATTTAGCTTGGCGGCCTGTGGTGGTGCGTCGGTATCGCTAACCTTGGCGATCGTGCGGCTCTATCTCGGCTGGAGTTACATTCGCGATCGGCTGGAAAAATCGACGGTGCTGTACGAAGAATCCGGCTGGTATGACGGTCAGGTGTGGACTAAAACACCTGAGATTCAAACTCGCGATCGTCTCGTGGTGGAATATCAAGTACAACCGATCATGCGGCGATTACAGCGTACTTTTATGGCAATCGGTTTATCCTGCGTTCTCGGCTCGTTAGTCTGGGTTGTGTTTTAAGTAGGCCAAGATAATTAATCATGACTTCAGATCTTTGAGGTTTTATAAAACCTCAAAGGTCTCGTGTTCTGTGATCCATCATTTTTTCAATTTTTACCAAATCTCGGCTCACTCGGACTTAAGGTGAATGACTATAATTTTCCACTCACTAAGCCGGATTTGGTCTTCAAACGTCGAATGTTAACACGCTAAAAGGGAATTCTTTTCAGATCAGCGCTGTCACTTTGTATGGATTTTTCTCTGGCTCGACAACGATTTTATCAAGAACTTCAGCGCGACAACATCGATTTAGCCCGCGCTGCACTGTGCATCGCCCAGCAGGAATATCCAGAACTCGATCCGGAGCCGTATCTGGCTCAACTCGATACCTGGGCGGCAGCGATCGCCGATCGTCTTCCAGATGAGCGCTACCCCCTGCGGGTCGTCAAAGCGATCAGCGCTTATCTCTGTCACGATCTAGGCTTTTCTGGTAATACCGAACAGTATTACGACCCGCGTAACAGCTACCTCAACGACGTTCTAGAACGACGCACCGGAATTCCGATTTCACTGTCGTTGGTGTATCTCGAATTGGCGAAACGTCTCGATTTCCCGATGGTGGGAATTGGGATGCCGGGACATTTTTTAATTCGACCAGATTTTGAAGATGCTGGTATTTTTGTCGATGTGTTTAACGGTGGTGAAATTTTATTTCCCGAGGATTGTCAAGCACGGTTAAGCGAGATTTATGGTCAGCCGATCGAGCTACGCCCGGAGTTTCTCGCGCCGATCGCACCGCGCCGTTTTTTGATGCGATCGCTGATGAATCTGAAGGGAATTTATCTCTCCAAGCGAGATATTCCCCGAACTCTACGCACGATCGAAAATATTTTGATGGTTTGGCCGGAAGCGATCGAAGAGCGCCGCGATCGTGGGCTGCTCTACTTTCAGCAGGGACGTTATATCGAAGCGCGTCACGATTTAGAGTTTTATCTTCAAAGCCGTCCTGACGCTAGAGATCAGCGCCAAATTCAAATGTTGCTCGATAATGCGATCGCCAACGAAAATCAGACCATGGATACCGATGCAGATCTGGGCTAAGTCTGTAACCCAGGCTTCTAAGTAGCCCAAGCTAAAAAATGACGGTTTGCTTGAAGCCAGAGGGTCAATGAGCACTGAGCGTAGTCGAAGTGCGATCTTACGCTGAGGCACGATTTATTTTCTTGGTCTACTTAGCTGTAAACGCTGACAGGCTAGAAGCCTGGGTTACGGCAAATCCCCACAGATCCATCATGGGTCTAACAACTCGAAGGACATCACCTCCACGATCGGCCCGATCGCGGCCAAACTCATCACATCATCACGAATGATGCCTTCAAGCGTGACCGTTGCCCCTTCCTGCTGAATGGCGATCGGCTCGCCGTTGTAAATCTCGTAGGTCACCCCATCTTCAGCAGCCAAGGCCCACGCACCCGTCCCCATCGGTACATATTCAATTTTGCCGGTGAATGTCATCAAAGCCGTCATCGATTGATCTCCTGGATTTAACCGATCTCCGAGGGTTGCAGCGATAGCCGTGCCAGAGCGAAACACAGTAGCGCATTCAGCCCCAAAAAGCCTCGCGCTACGATCCCCTTTCCCAGCCACATCAGCTCCGGGTCAGCGATCGCGCTTACCGCTAAACAGGCGCTTACACCCAACAAGGAGCCGATCGCCCACCATTTCAAATTTTTGTGACCCATGAATAACACCAATAAACCCGCTGGAATGAAGACACTGGCAAACAGGGGATTGAGCGCCGAACTGCCCTGAATCGCGGTTCCCAGTTCGGCGATCGAGCTACCCGCGATCCGGAACGGCCATTGCGGTAAATCGAAAATGTAAAGACCGCGCAGGAAAAATAGACCCGAACTGCTCATAACGACACCGGTGGCGAGAAAACCATTCCAGCGAAACGGGAAGTAAGCCCGCAGGAACCAGGCGAGCAGATAGCCGCCGATCACCATCGCCAGTTTCATCGGTAGCGCCACGACACCGCCATCAATCCAGAATTTGGGATTGAGGTACCGTTGTCGCGGAGCCATTGGGCGAAGTCGCGCGGCGTGATTTTGCCTTGCAGTGCGAGTTTAACGGCGGCAGTCGCGTCGAGTTTACCCGCGCCGAAATGGTTGAGCGGATCATCGCTGACCACCGAAGCCGACTGGAAGAGGATTTCGCGAACTTCGTCGGGGTCTTCGATGCCCGCTGCTTTAATCAGGGCGGCCACACCAGCCACGTGGGGCGCGGCCATACTGGTTCCCTGGAACGCCGCAAATATGCTATCGCCCGATCGCGCATCGATCGTATTTTGCAAAATTCCGCCCACGGGCGATGCTTTCGTATTGCCACCGGGTGCAGCAATGTCCACCCCTGCACCGTAGTTAGAGTAGGGTGCTTTTTCACCGAGGGCATCGGTCGCCGCCACACCGATCGCCCGAGGGTAACGCGCCGGATAGCCCGCCGAGTTTTGATTAGCGTTGCCTGCTGCTGCAATTACCACCACATTTTGAGCGTGGGCGTAGTCGATCGCCTCGTGTAGCAATTGACTTTCACCACCACCGCCCAGACTCAGGTTAATTACGTCCGCGCCATGATCCGCCGCAAAGCGGATCGCCTCAGCAATATCCGCCGTTGTACCGCCACCACCTTTACCCAGTACTTTCAACGGCATGATCGTCGCTTTGTAGGCAATACCCGCAACGCCGTAGTTGTTGTTCGTCGATTGGGCGATCGTCCCGGCGACATGGGTTCCATGGCCGTTGTCATCACTGGCATCAGCGCGATCGTCCACGAAATTGTAGCCGTCGGTGAAGGCGGTCTCTTTAAGGTCGGGAACTCGGCTAACGCCGGTATCGATCACCGCCACGGTTACGCCTTCGCCTTGGGTATCGAGCCATGCCTGTTCTAGGCCGATCGCTTTCAGGTTCCACTGTTTGCTATAGAGCGGATCATTGGGCGCGGTGGTGCGATCCGTCGTGCGATCGGCGGTGCTGGTTTGATCGTCGCTGTCCAACTCGATCGCCGGAGCTTCAGGAATGCGATAGATATAGTTCGGTTCGACAAATTCGGTGTAGGGTCGCAGGTCGTCGCGTAGACGATCGAGCAAGGCCGGGTCACCGCTGACGATGTATACATTGTCGGCGGCGGAAAATTCGCTATTAAATCGAGGGTTGAGATCGTATTTCTTGGCGATCGCGTCAATTTGTTGCTCAACCTTGATCGGGGCAATATCTTCACGAAAATCAAGCACGATCGAATCGTAGGTTCCCTGGCTAGCGAGGCCATCAAAGGTGGCGATCGCCCAGCCGAGACCGATACAGAACAGCAGTGTGAGGAGCAGTCGTTTCATGGCGAAGAACGGGCGAAGCGGCGTACGCTCCAACCATAACCGATCTGTTCTAGAGTCGAGAACATTTTCGCTAAGACATCTGTAGCGCAGGCGCCCCGCCTGTTTCCGTACAAGCGAGAAGCCTGCGCGACGTGGCTACACAAAGTCCGCTGCGCTGAGACTGACCACGCCGTTTAGTGTCGCCAGCAGCTCGCCGTTGAAACCGATCGTGGTGTTTGTGCCATCGCTACCGATCGCCAGGTCGGCGAAACTAAGTGATCGGACGCTGCCGAGTTGATCAGCTCCAATATTAAAGTTCTCGATCACGCCCGCACCCGTTGCGGCTACGATTTCCAGCACGCGTAATTTGTCGAGGCCGGAGGCGAAGTCCGTGATGATATCGGAGCCGTCGCCGCTGCGGAGCTGGAAAGTATCAGCACCGTCGCCGCCGGCAAGAATGTCGTTACCAAGATCGCCGGACAGGAGGTCATCGCCCGTGCCGCCGCTGACGGTGTCGTCCTGCTGACCACCGAAAAGGCTGTCGTTGCCGTCGCCGCCGGTGAGCAGATCGCGACCGAGGTTACCGAAAATCAGGTCGTTGCCGTTTCCACCGGCGACGAGGTCGTCGTCTTTACCAGCGGCGATGATGTCGTCGCCGTTGCCACCGTCGATCGTGTCATTATTCTGACCACCGAAGATCAGGTCGTTGCCGTCGCCGCCAGTGAGCGAGTCGTTACCGAGATTTCCGGCGAGGATGTCATCGCCCGCGCCGCCGCTGATGATATCGTCACCTTGGCCACCGAAGCCAATGTCGTCGCCATCGCCGAGGTTGATCGTGTCGTTGCCTTGGTTGCCGTTAATTTGGTCGTTGCCGCCGCCGCTGGTAATAATGTCGTCTCCGGTGAGGGCGGCGATGATGTCGTCGGTGGTGTCGTTGGCGGGACGAATGAAGGTGTTGTTGCCGGGTGTGATACCGGTGTTGGTGGTGTTAGGAGTGTTAGGGCTAGTCGTTCCAGGATTGGTGCTGGTGTCCAGTGTGGTCAGGATTTGTTGAACAAGGCCAGAGAAGTCTACGCCGGTTGGTGTGGGTGTTGGGGTCGGTGTGGGTGTTGGGGTTTCGAGTTCTGTCGCGGGTATTTCTGGAGTTGGTGTGGGTGTAGGGGTTGGACTTGGAACTGGGGTTGGAGCTGGGGTCGGAATTGCGCTTAAGATCCCAAATGTGTCGGCTTTGGTGAAGGCTAGCTGCGCGGTTCCGGCTACACTTTTTGCGCTGTCTACTTTAACGTCGATGTTGCTGAGGGTGCTGGGGTCGCGACATCGTAGGTGGCGAGGTAGGTATCGGCGTCGCTCCAACTGCCCATATTGAAAGTAATCGTACTGCTTGGATCTTCGCCGCTGGTGGGGAAGCTAATCGTCGGGTCGATCGCCGTGTCCATGGCCTGACTGAAATCAACCGTCAGCGCGAACGTACCGACACCAACGATGCTTGGGTCGATCGTGAGAGGGCTAGGCGTGAGGGTTGTAACTCCTGGATATGTGCGGATGATCGTATCACCAAACAGGTCGTTGTTATTGAGGTTAGTACCCGTGGTGATATTTGCAGGAGTCGGGTCTGGAGTATTGGCGTCATCCGCCGCCGTGTTGCCCGTCAGGGTGACATCGGTGAGGGTTACAGTCGGCTTGCTTCCGGGCATTCCTTGATTGTTGCTGTTAGAGTTAGTCGTGGATTTCATGGCGAAAATCGCGCCGCCCAACCCTTTACCGTTGGAATTTCCCGTGCCGCCCGTAGCGGTGTTATTGCTGAAGCTGCTGTTGCTGATAGTTAACGTTCCGGTACGAATAAAGACAGCACCGCCGAGACCACCACCACCACCGCCGTTACCACCACCACCACCACCACCACCACCACCAAATCCACTAGTACCACCAATGGATCAGAATGACCAAAGACTTGTGCAAAGAATTGTCGAGTATCGGCATCACTCATATGAATACCACCCCCACCACCGGGAAATCCTCCGTGAGTAAAATGATGCGTCGTATGTGTCGTACCATGATTGTGTCCACCACCGG
>JAAUPN010000201.1 GCA_012033105.1 Coleofasciculaceae cyanobacterium RL_1_1 | reverse complement strand
AGTGAAGCAGGAACACACGCTCGACACCGACGTTTTGAAAAATGCGACGGACGGTGATGGTTTCGTTGATACCACCGTTACGCATGGCGATGACCGTACCTTCGTACGGCTGGGTGCGTTCTTTGCCGCCTTCTTGAATGATGACGCCAACGCGGACCGTATCACCGACATAAATGTCGGGCAGGTCTGATTTTAAATATTCCGCTTCGATCGAGCGGATAAGCTCTTGACCTTTCATGGGTACGACTGTATATTGCAGCGTTCAATCCTAGCCCGAATCTTTGGTGTTTGTCTAGCGCTATGGGTTGAAAATTCAGGCTAATTGCGAATCTAGCGATTGATCTCACGCCACGGGTCGAGACGGATCAAGATGGATCGAGACGGATTGAGTTAATACAGTTCGCCCTGTTCTTGCAAGCGATACAAGCGTGAGTAGACGCCACCGTGTTGGAGCAGGGATGCGTGATCGCCGACTTCAGCGATACGACCTTGATCGAGGACAACGATGCGATCAGCTTCACGGATGGTGCTGAGGCGGTGGGCGATCGCGATTGTGGTGCGTGTTCCGAGGATTTCATGCATGGCTCGCTGGATCGCTTGCTCGGACTCGGAATCGAGGCTGGAGGTGGCTTCGTCGAACACAAGCACGTCGGGGTTGACCAGTAATGCCCGTGCGATGCCGAGTCGCTGGCGTTGGCCGCCGGAGAGTCGCAGGCCGCGTTCACCGACGACGGTACGATCGCCCTGGGGTAAGGTTTCGAGGAATTCATCGACACGGGCGATCGCACAAGCTCGGGCAACATCAGCGTTGCTGATTTTGGGGTTGCCATAGCGCAGGTTATCGAGCACCGTGCCGTTAAATACGTCTACTTCTTGGTGAACGATCGCGAGACGACGACGGTAGGCGGCGGTGTTGAGGGTGCGAATATCTTGGCCGTCAATTTCGATTGTGCCGCTAGTGGGGTCGAAGTAGCGGAACAGGAGTTTGATCAGGGTGGATTTACCGGAGCCGGATCGACCGACTAGGGCGAGGGTCTCGCGGGGTTTAACGACGAGGTTGAAGTTTTGTAGGATGAGCCGATCGGGGTCGTAGCCAAAACTGACGTTATTGAAGCGGATTTCACCCTGGAAGGCATAGGCAGGTGTGGGGCTGGCGTTGGCGCTGGTGTTGAGGCTAGCATTGGGGGTTACGATTGCGATCGTGTCGCGATCGAGGCCGACGGGAGTTTCCATGAATTCATGGAAGCGCTCGATCGAGGAATAGCGACGAGCCGTGACTTCCGCGATTAGGCTAATCGGTTCGAGTTCTGCATAGCCCATATTGGCGATCGTCATCAGCGTGACGAAATGCCCGAGGGAAATCTGGCCGGTGGCGGTTGCCCAGACGGTAAACGCGAGGATGCCAAAAGAGGCACTCTGAATGATGCCCCGTAGTTGCGAGGTCAGAACGGTATAGCCATAGTGAACGCGATGCACGAAGGCAAAGGCTTCGCGGCTCAGGCGTCGCTGCTGTCGTTCGTATTCGCGCTGTTCGGTGGCAAACGCTTTGACGGTTTTAATATTGGTGATTAATTCGGAGGTGAAGCTATCCGTATTTTCGCGATAGTGATCAATTTGCTTTTCGTGTCGAATAATTTTTCGCAGTTTGGTCAGCGATAACCACAGCGCCACCAGGAACGAGAGAGAAAACGGAACCGCGACACGCCAATCGATGACGAGCATGATGGTAAAGATCCCCGTGACACGCAGCAGCTTGGGGATGAGCTGCCCCATAATTTCGGGGTATGTCCAGGTGTGATTTTCGAGGCCGCGAGCGATACGGCTGGCGATGCGACCGGGGTTATGGGAATCGTAAAATTCCAGCGGCAGGGTGAGGATCTTGGCGATCGCGTCACTATGCCGATCGCTACGAGCTTTGAGTGGAATTCCCCAATAAAACCAGGTGCTGATCCAGGGCTGAAGTGGCGATCGCACCACGGCAATCACAAAAATCACCCCCATCAGCGTTCCCAACGCGAGGGGACGACTGGGCGATTGCTGCAAAAGCTGGCTGGTGAAGGCGATCAGCCGGTTTGCAATGCCGTCCAGTGGTTGTCCCGAAAGAATATTAAGGATTTGCCCGGTGGCGTAGGGAACCAGTAAATCAACGATTTCAAATAGACTGTGGGTAACGATGCTGGCGATCGCGATCGGCCAGTAAGGAGAAAAATAACGCTGAACTCGACGAAGGGTGACGCGAACCATAGACATGTAAATAGCCGATGCTAACCTGTCTCACCAGTCTATGTTTTCTTTGTTGCCGATGCCGCCTGCCGCCTCAAAGTTTGCCGCATGAATCGACGCGATCGGCTCAAACTTCGACACACCGATCGATGCGCCGATCGAGGCTGACTCTCAATCCCTCTCGTTTCTCACCTCTCGCACCTCACGTTGATCGCGACCCTGAGGCTGGGTCAAACTCTAGGCCAACCGCGACTTCGCACAGACCTCACAATGACCATAGACCGTCACTTCATAGCGATCGACCCGCAAACCAGGCCGCAGTCCGCCGACGCTGAGATCGCGGATATCATCCCAAGCAATATCTTCGATCGTGCCACAGGTTTCGCAACGAAAATGATGGTGGGGCGCAACATTGGCATCGTAGCGGCGCACGCCTTCCTCTAACAAAACTTCGCGCACTAAGCCCGCCTGATATAACGCCTGCAACGAACTGTAGACCGTCGCTTGCGAGGACATCGGCGCATCACGATTGAGATCGCCGAGGATTTGTTCGGCGGTCGGATGATCGGTGCGATCGAGCAAGTTGGCATACACCGCAAATCGCTGAGGCGTGACGCGCAGCCGCTTTGCTTTGAGCGCTTGGACGATTTGATCGGTGTGGTATGGCATGAATGGGCTCCGGAGTAAGGGCTAAGGCGATCAAATGGCCATCCGTTTTCTGAGCTTTAGCAATGATCAACCGGATGGCTGTAGCTCGCACACACGGCAGTACTGAGCAGGCTTTAGCAATCTTGTGTCTTACCGTAGCGCACTCAATTTAAACTCGTGGGCAGTCTTAATCTTTTCTAAAACAAAAGAATGATTTTTTATCTTGACTTAATTCTATCTTAGAATTATTCTGAGTTAAGTCAGAGCAACGTTCGGCTTCAACCACAGAGCTGTTGCTCGCAAAAATTATCGATCGAAACCAAGAGGTAATCATGGCCGTTATCGAACGCGTACCCGACGTCGTCTTTAAAACCCGCGTCCGCGACGAATCCGTCGAAGGACCGAACCCTTACCGCTGGGAAGATAAAACAACCCAAGATATCTTTGGTGGTAAGAAAGTCGTCCTGTTCTCGCTCCCCGGCGCGTTCACCCCGACCTGTTCCTCCAACCACCTGCCGCGCTACGAAGAACTCTTTGAAGAGTTCCAAGCGCAAGGTGTTGACGAAATCATCTGCCTATCAGTCAATGATGCGTTCGTGATGTTCCAATGGGGCAAGCAAGTTGGCGCGAACAACGTGTCGCTGCTGCCCGATGGTAACGGCGAATTTACTCGCAAAATGGGTATGCTCGTGGACAAAAACAACCTCGGCTTTGGCCCCCGCTCGTGGCGCTACTCGATGCTGGTCAACGATTGCAAGATCGAAAAAGTCTTCGCTGAAGCCGGTTTCTCGGACAACTGCCCGACCGATCCGTTTGAAGTGTCGGATGCTGACACGATGCTGGCTTACCTCAAAGGCGAGGAGTCTACAGGTGTGTCGGCGCCGGTTCGTGAATTTGTCGGCTAAATTCGCGCCACAATAAATCCAAGATTAAGCAAGGCAAAGAGGACACGAATTTTTTATTCTTCTTTGCCTTGTTTGATCTTGAATATAGGTCTTGGATTCCCGTTTTAATTAGCTTGGGCTACTTAGGCCAATACAAACATTTTTAGTTTGCGATAGGGTGAATGAGTCCAGTTCGGTAACCTCAGCGATCGCGCTACGGCATAAATACCGGCACTCAAACTAGCACTCAAACCGGCACGATCGCCCGTCTGCCCCAACTATTCTGACATTCATTTTTGTGGAGTTGCTATGAAACTATCAAGCAAAAATATTGAGACTCGCCTCGATACGGTGTACGACGCGATCGTCGTTGGGGGCGGCATGGGTGGACTGTCGGCAGCGATTTATCTGGCGCGGTATGGCCTGAAATGCCTGATCGTGGAAAAAGGCAAGGGTCGATCGCTCTGGATGCAGGATTTACGGAACTATGTTGGTCTCGATCCAGAGACACCCGGTCGCGACATCCTCAATCACAGTACAAAACAGGCGATCGAGTGGGGTGCGGATCATCTGCGCGGCTACGTCGAAGAGGTGACCGACGAGGGGGAAACCTTCGCGGTACGGGTCAAGCTGGGAAAAAAAGACAGCACCTATCCGATCTTTCGCAGTAAATATCTGATTGCCGCTTCGGGCGTCATTGATAAACTGCCCCCACTCGACAACATGCAAAACGTCTACGACTATGCGGGGTATACGCTGCATGTCTGCATGATTTGTGATGGGTTTGATATGTGGGATCAAAAGGCAGTGGTGATTGCGGGTACAGAGGGACAAATCGGTGCAGCATTTGTGCTGAATTGGTTTACACCGTACATCTCTGTTCTGACCCACGGCCTCTGCGAGGTTGGCGACGAGATGAAGCAAAAACTTGCCGATCATGGCTATCCGCTCTATGAAGCGCCGATCGCCAAGTTCCACGGCGAAAATCACAAAATGAGCGGCATCGAGCTGACCGATGGAACCCTGATTGAAGCGACGACGGGTTTAATCAATATGGGATCGATCTACCACAATCACTACCTCAAAAATATTGAGGGTCTGGAGTGGAATGGCGAAAACTTGGTGACCAACGACATGGCGCAAACCAGTCACGATCGCATCTTCGCCCTCGGTGACCTCAAACAGGGACTGAATCAGGTTTCGATCGCAGTTGCTGATGGAACCTTGGCCGCAACGCAAATTTGGCGCAATATTCGCCGTGCTAGCGAGCCGCGCAAGTGGGACGAAAATATCGCTCAAGTGACGACATCCGTTTAGATCTGCGGGGTTCAACCCGGATGAACCCTGATGAACCCAAGCGCGATCAACTAGATCTCGACAAAGTGATAGACGATCGCCCCAGTGTTCATGTCGTTCATCATCTCGACGTATTCCGATTTCGCTAACTCGCGTAGTAGAACCTCCACCTCATCAAAGCCCATACGTGTTTCGAGTACCGCTTGGGTGACCGACAACATGCCATCGTGGCGCTGGGCTGCTTCAATCAGCGCCACGATTTTTCGTCTTTGCTGCGCGTATCACTCGACGGACGATCGTCGAGTACTGCCGCCTGTCCAGCATTCAGCGGAACTGACCCAACACCATAACCGAGCTTGCGCCGTAGACGTGCTTCGTAGGAATCGACCATACCGGGGATGAACAAAATATCGGCAAATTGTCCAATGCCGAACAGACCTAGGGTGAGAAACCACAGGACGCCCGTGCAAATTTGCCGTTATAAAACCGATGGATGCCGCAGAAGCCAAAAAAAGCGAGGGCGCAGAGGATATAGGAATTACGTAGACGATTTTCATGGCCGACCAATTCTGCTTTGAGTCGATCCTTAGATACTGAATTGGAGAACATGATGACCTCGGGGAATGCGTAAAACTAGACTCATTTCCATTGTGGCGTATTCCTAATTCGGACTCAAAAGGCGGGTCGATAAGTCAAAAAAACTCAACAACCAACCCGATCGATCATTACGGTTATTTCGGCTAGCGGTTTACGAGGCGGCGATCGGCTCCGCAACCCGAGGGTAACGTTCCATCAGCGATCGCACCTGTTCCGCATGATACGAACTGCGGGTCAGCGGCGACGACACCACCTGCAAAAAGCCGATTTCTTCGCCATAGACCCGCCACGCCTCAAACTGTTCCGGTGTCACAAACTCCTGTACGCCCAAATGCTTCTGCGTCGGCTGGAGATACTGCCCGATCGTCAAAATATCGCAATCGACCGATCGCAGATCGCGCATCACTTCCCGTACTTCCTCATCCGTTTCACCTAAACCGACCATAATCCCCGACTTGGTATACACCGACGGCAGCAATCGGCGTGTTTGGCGCATCAGTTCAAGCGTGCGCTGATAGTCGCCCTGAGGACGGGTGCGACGGTAGAGGCGCGGGATGGTTTCCGTATTGTGGTTAAGCACTTCGGGTTTTGCCGCCAGGATCACGGCGAGGGCATCCCAATCGCCACACAGATCAGGGATGAGCACTTCGATCGTTGTTCCCGGTGAAACGCGCCGTGTTTCCTCGATGCAACGCACAAACTGGGATGCTCCACCGTCGGGCAGATCGTCACGGTTGACCGAGGTGATCACCACATGATTGAGCTTCAGGCGGCGCACGGCTTCGGCCAGGTTGAGCGGTTCGAGCGGGTCAAGCGGTTGGGGCTTTTTCTCGAAGTCAATATCGCAGTAGGGGCAGGCGCGAGTACAGGCAGGCCCCATAATCAAAAACGTCGCCGTGCCACGATTGAAGCATTCGCCGATGTTAGGGCAGGATGCTTCTTCACACACGGTATTGAGGTTGAGGTCGCGTAGGATTTCCTTCACGCTGCCGACGCGCTCCCACTGCGGTGCTTTGACCCGTAACCAATCTGGCTTGACGTTCTCCAAGGTTTCGATCCCCTACGGCGATTCGCTAAAAGTTGTATTTCGTTACGTATTCTAGCGTTCTGACGGTTTTGACGATCGCGGGGCGATCGCCGGATGGGTGGAGAATTGACGCGATCGATGCTCGGCTTGGCGGGTGGTTTCGGGAAGGCGGTAGCGGGGTGAGAGTTCGAGGGTGAGGAATCACCTGAGATTGCCAGCGAGCTTGCAGTGTGATCGCCTCTGCTGGCGTTAGGCTACGGTGTATACATAACTCGCTGTAACCGTGGCATCGTCGTTTACCCTCATCCCCAGCCCCTTATCCCTTATAAGGGAGAAGGGGAGTAGAACGAAAACGACGGTGTTCAAAGTCCCTCGTCCTCGTGAGGGAGAGGGATTTAGGGAGAGGGTCGAACCCTGTTTCGGGTGAACCAGAGATGCGTATACACGGTAGCCCATACCGAGACCGTTATCAACAATCGTGACGCGCACAGTTTGGGGGTCGTCGAGCTGGGTCGTAATTTCGATCTGTCCGGCTTGAGGTTGGGTTTGATGGGTCAACTGGGTTCGATAGCGTTCCTTGATGGCATCGATCGCATTGCCAAAGATATTCATGAAAACCTGATTCAGTTCGCCGGAATAGCACTCGATCGCCGTGAGATTGCCATAATTTCGCAGGATGTCTATTTCTGGGTATTCCCCCTTACCTTTTAGGCGACTACGTAAAATGATCAGCGTGCTATCGATGCTTTCGTGCAGGTCGATTTCTTTACAGGGAGATTCATCAATTCGGGAAAATGTTCGTAAACCGCTGACAATGTCGCGAATGCGAGCCGTTCCAGTTTTCGACGATATCCTTCCTGTGTGGATCAAGCATTGGCGCGGGGAAAAAGTCTGTTATGGTGATCGGAGACAAAGAAAATAGACATCGCAGGTCTGACACACACCGAGTTAAGGTTCGGTGCGATCAAGGCAGGCCAAAATTGCCTCATCGTCGAACACGTCTGCAAGCTGACCATCCACCACCAACACGCAGGGCTGGCGATCGCGAATTCCGACAATGCGCCCACCGCGATCGACCTGTAGGCTTTGCGACCAATTTTC